>JAAZCZ010000076.1 GCA_012513005.1 Oscillospiraceae bacterium
AAAGCCGAGGGCTTTTTATATGTTTAAAAAATCTTAACAAAAGCTATAAATTTTAGGTGTTATAATATGATATAGTAATACTGCAAAAAAGCGCAAAAGGAGGGCTGCATAAATGAAGAAAAGGCTATATATCGGCATTATAGCTATAACGCTTATCTTGCTTATTTCGGCATGTGCAAATAATACGGGCAACAGCAATGTAAACACAGAAACGAAGGCTCCCGATGCAAATAGCGCAAATGAGCCTAAAATCGTAAATACTATTTATGCAAATATAGAGTCTCCCGGTGTAGGAAGTGCAAAAGATACAGACAAAGCGGTGTTTGTCACCTATTATGAGTTGAGTGACGGAACATGGAAAACAGATACGCACACGTACAAATACCGTCTGGAAATTACAGGCAAATTAAGCGGCACGCAGCATGAGAGCAAATTTGTATATCTGAGCAACATTGAGGAAATAAGCTTTGAGCAGGCTCTAAAGGCAAGCGGGCTTAGCAGCAACATGAATGATTATTTTAAGAAAGAGGACGCTATTTTAGTTTCGTTTGAGGCAATCAAAAAATAGCAAAAACAAATAAGCAAACAGCGGACAAAAAACTAAAAATTAATACATGGGCATACTTCTCAAATTAACTGTTTTAATAGATTTGGGAAGTATGTTATTATATATAGAAACAGCTAATCGAAAATATAAACACATCTAATCAAAGGAGCGGGCGCAGTGCAAAGCACAAAAGCAAGACAGGCGTATTCACTTATATTAAAAATTACTATACTGATTTTAACTTTGCTGGGGCAATATGTTTCAGCGCGGCAAAATAATTTTATGTCCGGCAATCACTTTTTATACTACACAAATCAAAGCAACATACTGGTGTTTTTGCTGATGGCATTGCTTTTGCCGTATGAGATAAAATCAGCAGCAAAAAACAAGGCAGCTAATATGCCCGACTTTCTCCTAAAACTCAGGTTTAGTATTACCTCTGCCATATTTTTGACCTTTGTCGGGTTTTCAGTGCTACTGCTGCCCTTTCAGCCAAAGGATTATTTACTCTCGCCCGCTAACCTGCTCGTGCATAACGCAGTGCCTATATTAGCCTGTGCAGATTTTATTTTGTTCCCCACAGGCGACAAAAAGCCAAAAGTTTTATTAGGTCTTATATGCCCCACCATGTATTTTGTTTTTATTATAATTGTAGGGCAAACGGGTCACCGCTTTTTCGGCAGCGTCGCTCCGTATTTCTTTTTAGACTATGAAAAATTAGGCTGGATAAAGTTTTCGGGTGCTAAAATAGGTGTTATTTACTGGATGATATTTATGGGCGCTGTTCAGACGGGGCTATCTACCCTGCTAATTCGCCTGCAAGCTAAGGTATTAAACAAAATAGAAGGAGAGCAATGTGAAGGATAAAAAATTAATGCACGCAGCTTATAACCTTAGCCGTGCAATTAGAATTAAAACTGTTTCAAACTCCGATATAAGCAAAACAGACAAGGATGAATTTTCAGCCTTTGAAGCCTTTTTGGCAGAGGCATATCCTCGCTTTCACAAGGAGCTTAAAAAGACTGTGATTAATAAACACGGTCTGCTCTACTTTTGGAAGGGCAGCGGGGATAGCTTGCCTGTGCTAATAACTGCACACTATGATGTTGTGCCGGCTGATGACAAAAATTGGCCATATCCTCCGTTTTCGGGCGAGATAGCAGACGGCAAAATCTACGGCAGGGGAGCCTTAGACGATAAGGGCTCTTTAATCAGCATAATTGAGGCGGCAGAAGAGCTGCTTTGCGAGGGCTTTGCACCAAAGCGCGATATTTATTTTGCCTTCGGCTTCGATGAGGAAATAGGCGGTGACAACGGGGCTGTAAAAATTGCTGAGTATCTAAAAAAGCAAAACATTAAGTTTGAATATGTTTTAGACGAGGGCGGAGCGGTTGCAGACGGGTCTATGATGGGCATAGAAAAGCCCATAGCCGTAATCGGAATTGCAGAAAAGGGTAATTCAAGCTTCAGGCTTACTTTTGCGGGCGAGGAGGGGCATTCCTCTGCACCGGGCAAGAATACGGCAATAGCCAAGATGGCGAAATTTATTACTTACACAGAAGAAAAACCGCCTAAAACCCGCCTGACCCCGACTGTAACGGCTATGCTGAAAGCCATAGCCCCGTATAAAAAGGGCATATCTGCCAAGGTGCTGTCCCGCCCCGAGATGTTTGAGCCGCTTATTGTCCGCATAATGCAAAAAAGCAAGCAGACAGCTGCAATGCTGAAAACAAGCATCGCATTCACCATGACAGACGCAGGGCATGCACACAATGTGCTGCCGAAGAGTGCGAGCTTAACAGCCAATGTGCGCATATTGCAGGGCGAGAGCGTAAGCTCCGTAATTAAGTATTTTAGGGCAAGCAAAATAGATTTTGACCTTGATATCATAACAAAAAGTGAGCCGACTTCCCCCTCTGACTTAGATTCTGCGGGCATGGGGCATGTAAAAGCCTGTGTTATGAAAGTTTTCCCCGATGCAGTAATATCGCCCTATCTCATGACAGGCGGCACCGATTGCAGGCACTATCAGGCTGTGGCTAAAAATACCTATAGGTTTTCCCCCATGCGCCTTAAAGAGCGGGAGCTTTCCTTGGTGCACGGCAGCGGTGAGTATTTGAGCTTAGATAACTTAGAAAAAATGATAAGATTCTATACAATGTTTATTCGCGGTCTGTAAGAATTTAATAATAAAAAGCAAAAGGAGGGCATTTGCCCTCCTTAAACATATATTTTTTATTATTTTTAGCCCTGCTCTGCAAAATATGTGGCAAGGCGGTTTAAAATTTCATCTGCCGTGGCATCCGAGGATTTTTGCCCGGCAAAATAGGCAGCGCAGGCATCAAGGACAATATTTAAGGGAGCCGTGTTAAACATCTTATCCTCCGTTGTGGGGTTATAATAAGCCGCATTATTTCCGGCGTAGCAGCCCTTTGCACCGGCTATTAACTGCTCAAGTCTTTCTAAATAGTCAGTCTCCTCATAGTAATATTCGCTCTCTAATCCGTCCTTGGTGTATGGTATATAGGGCTTTCTGCCCTTGCTCTGCAAAAACTCCGCAAGCTTTTTTACCCTGGCATAATCATATGATTTGAGTATAGATAAGCCAAAAAAATCATAGGGTATTTCGCTCGGGATTTTAGGCTTAATAAGCTCCCAAGCCCCCTCTTTATTCTTGGCATTAATCGGTATGGCAAATTTCCCCAATGGCGAATATGCACCTGTTCCCGGGCGAAACAGCGGACCTAATACCTGCAGCGCTTCTAAATCCGGGTTATCAAAACTATAGATGGCAACGATTAGCATGCCTGTGTCAGAAGAAACCGTGCCAATGTTGAATTTTGCTTTTTGCGCGTCTGAATATTCAGGCTGCTCGGGGAGCTTTTCTGCATACTCGATTATTGCCTTTATATCCTCTCTGCTAAATTTGTCTGAATCCCCATAGTTAAAAGCTAAACTCAGAAATTCATTTCGAGGAAGAGTTTTTGCAAAGGCCTCCTCCGGGTCGCCAAGCCTCTGCAAAGAGTCAGCTGCGCTGCTAAATTCAAAGGGCTCTATTTCCCCACGGCGGCAGAATGCACTTACAATCTCGTAACCTTTTGCGAGCCAAAGCAGCTTGCCGTCCTTTGTAAGCATGGCGTTTAGAAAACCCTCTCTAATATCGCTCATGTCTATATCGGGGTCGTTTTTAAGATACGGCAGAAGATCCTCCATTGTGCTTTCCTTAATCGCATCTCCTGAAAAACCGTTTAGAGCTATTGCATCCGGCACATCACCTGCCGTAATATCCAAGCTAAGCATCTGCTGCGGGTCGGGATATCCGCTGTAGTCTTTTATAATAACCTCATACTTATCGCTATTTTCGTTAAACTCCGCATAGTACGGGTCTTGACCTGTGCGGGCATCATTGACAGCAAGCATTATTTGCTGCCTTGCCTTGCCCTCTGTCTTCATAATGTGTCTTATAGCGAAGGTATCCCCCGCAATAAATCCGCCCTTGCCGTCTGCCGCTATCGAGGTGATGCCGGATGTAATTCCGACACTTGCAAGCCTAAAGAGCAGCCTTGTCTCGTCTGTGTTAAAGTCGTATTCATAAAACGATGTGGAGTCTACGAAATAGAGCTTATCTTCATCGATAGATGAAATTCCTCTCATGCCCTCAAAGCCTTTCGGCTTATCCACTTTTAGGGTCTCGGGGTTAACCTTGCCTATATTTATAACACCTAAACCGCCGTCAATCCTGTATAGGGTTTTTCCGTCTGATATAAACTTTGTTCCCATTTCTGCTTCCTGCTCGCTTTCCTTTTGACCCTGCAGGTTAAAGACGAGTAGCTTTGCATTATTTGACCTGGGCTCCGTTCCTATTGCAAAAATCTTGTCATGGGCAAGAGTAAGGTTTGATATGATGAAATCACTCGGAACGTCAATATCTGCCAGCTTTTCGTAGCTTGTACCGGATATCGTGCCGAGCTCAGATGAGGATGTTTCAATAACACCTGTGCTTGTTACTTCCTTTGTGCCCCTGCCTACAAGGGCGAGTATTCTGCCGTCAGCGCTTTTACACATGGACATTATTGAAGTTCCAAAAAGTTTGTCATAAGCGATATCTGTCATCTCGCCCTTATCGTTAATAAAGACGAGCACACCACGAGGAACATTGTTTTCATCTCTTCTTAAACCCGAAACATAAGCTCCGTCATCCATCGGAAAAAGCGACAAAAAACAAGGCTATCCGGGTTAAAGCGAAGCCAAGTTTTTGCCCTGTAGGTAATGACATTTTCGCCCTCGCTGACTTCCTTTAGCTCACCGGCTGCCTTTTCGGCAAGCAGAATATTGTCGCCCTTGCCGCCTGCTGCGCCTTCCTTGCCCTTGCCGCAGCCGGCAAGACACAGTATTGTGAGAGTACTATGCTAAGAGTAATTTTAAAGCTTTTATTTCGCATATCATTCTCCGTTTCTTTTTAAATTATTAGTCTAAAATAGCGGGGGATAGCTTAACTTTTTGTTTAGACTACTCCCATATAGCTTTGCTTTCAAGGCGAAACAGG
The DNA here is from genome assembly GCA_012513005.1 of Oscillospiraceae bacterium. Taxonomy (GTDB): domain Bacteria; phylum Bacillota; class Clostridia; order Oscillospirales; family Oscillospiraceae; genus Scatomorpha. The sequence goes on from JAAZCZ010000076.1 coordinate 5,094, forward strand.
CTTTTTTGGTTAAAATGTGCATAAAATTAAAAAACATTCGTCAAATTGACATGCAATCTTGAGAAGCCTTATTAAGACTGCCTATATTAAAAGCCCAAAGCAGGAAAATATATGACTAAGTATTAAAACATATTGCAAAAACCAGGGCAGCTTACATATATTTTACACAGATTTGAGGGGGATTTTATTTACATTTTGTTCATTTTATGATATTTTTAATAGGCAAAGCCGAGCAATAAGAGGCCGGGTAAAAGCCTTCCCGATATTTTTGGGAAATAAAAATCCCTTAGCTTTTCGTTTGTTTTATTTTAGCTTTAAATCCCCTTATGATAGCGCGTAATTGTGTGAGCAACATTGCAGCACAATAAAAATAAAGTATGAAAATGAGGAGAAAAGAAAATGAAAGCACGCAAAACACTTTGCATCATCTCAGTTATTCTTTGTCTGTGCATAGCGCTTTCTGCATGCGGAACCCCGGCAAAGCCGGCAGGCGGAAATGATGCACCCAAGGCAGAGGGTCCTCTGGATCTCAACAGCCTGACACTTGAGCAAATCATCGAAGGCGCAAAAAAGGAAGGCAAGCTTGAAACAGTCGGAATGCCCGGTTCTTGGGCAAACTGGCAGGGCATATTCGACGGCATTAAGGCCGAGTACGGCATCGAGTGCAACGACACAGATATGTCCTCTGCTGAGGAGCTTAACATGTTTGAAACCGAGAAAAACTCCCCCACAAAGGACCTCGGCGATGTCGGTCATGCATTCGGACCCAAGGCAGTGCAGATGGATGTTGTCCAGTCCTATAAGACATCCTATTGGGACAAGGTTCCCGATTGGGCAAAGGACCCCGAAGGCCGTTGGATGATGGCATACACCGGCGTAATCAGCTTTATCACAAACACAGACCTTGTTAAAAATGCTCCCAAATCCTGGGCAGATGTCAAGGCAGGCGACTACAAGCTCACAATCGGTGACGTTGTAACCGGTGCTACCGGTCAGGGCGTTGTTCTTGCAACAGCCTATGCATTCGGCGGTGGTATCGACAACTTAGACCCCGCATTTGAGTTCTGGGCAGAAATGGCAAAAGCAGGCCGCATAGACCCGGGCGACATTCTGCTTCAGCGCATCCAGGCAGGCGAGGTTCAGGTCGGCGTATCTTGGAGCTTTAACGTATTTAGCTACCGTGACCAGACCCCCAACTACAAGTTTGATGTCTGCGTACCCACAGACGGCGCAATTTTGAGCGGCTATGCTTCCGTCATTAACAAATACGCACCGCACCCCCACGCTGCAGCCTTAGCTCGTGAGTATATCTTCTCCGACAAGGGTCAGACAGTGCTGGCAGGCGCAGGCGGAATCCCGACCCGCACAGACTTTAAGGCACCTGCCGACGTGCAGGCAAAGACCTTTGCACCTGAAATGTATGCAAATGCAGTTCCCATAACAGATCCTGCCGCATACGATGCAATTCGTGAAACAATTGCACAGAGATGGCAAGAGGAGATTATCCCTCTGATGGGCTAAACCCGGTTTATATAGCCAAAAGCAAAAAGACAAATAAGCTGCGGCTATAATCAAAAAAGCAGTGGGGTGCTTACTTAATCGCACCCCACTGCAGAGCTATTTATTATAAGCTATATTTCCCCCAAGGAGAAGAATATGGGAAAAACCGTTCTTGTGCTGCTCGATGCCTGCAGATACGACGCTGCAACCGAGACAGCCGGATACTTAGAGCATCTTATAGAAGCCGGCTTAGGAGCTAAATACAAGGTTTGGGGGATTTTGCCCTCGATGTCAAGACCCATGTATGAGACCTCAATGACAGGGCTTATACCCGCAGACCACGGTGTGAATGACAACAGGTATAATTTTAGATCTAAGTGCGAAAATATTTTCTCACTCTGCCGCAAGGCAGGCAAGAAGACAGCGGCAGCTGCCTATTTTTGGATGGCGGAGCTATACGAAAAGACCCCCTTCGACAGCTTAAATGACCGTTTTCGCCTAAACGGCACAGGGGATATAGACCACGGCATTTATTATTTTGAAGACCAATATCCGGATTCCCACCTATTTTTAGACGGTGAGTTTCTGAGAAAAGAATACAGTCCGGATTTTTTACTCATACATTCAATGAACATAGATTTAGCAGGGCATATAAACGGCGGCGGCACGCCTCCTTATGTGGCGCAGGTGCAAAAAACTGCTGAATTTTTAGCAAGGCTAATTCCTGTTTGGAAAGAAGCCGGCTATAACATAATAGTAACAGCAGACCACGGCATGAGCAGGGGCGGATATCACGGTGGACCCTCTGCCGAGCAGAGAACCTTGCCTATGTATATATTTTCAGAAAAGGCAGTGCCCGGAGATTTAAGCGATAAGCTAATTTCTCAGCTTAATTTAGCACCCGCAATCTGCCGTCTGCTGGATATAGAGCCGGCTGCTGCGATGCTAAAAGACCTTGAAATCAAACTAAAATAAAACTGCAAAAAAGCGAAACGGTGGTGAGACACGGAAAATGAAAAATAAAACCAAGTACCTCTATCTGCTGGTGCTTTTGCCATTTTTGACGGTGGTAATCCTGTTTGAGGTAATTCCGCTTATTATGATTATCATAAACAGCTTTTTCCCCGATAAGGGCGGCTCCGTGACACTGGAAAACTATATTACTGTCTTTTCAAAGCCCCTTTATAAAAAGGCTATCCTAAACAGCGTATATATTTCCTGTGTTTCCTCAGGAATAGGCATAATTATTGCCTTTTTCGGTGCAAAGGCTGCTCACGAGTCGAGCGGCAAATTCCACAACGCCTTTATGAGAGTTCTGAACATGGTGTCTAACTTTGCGGGCGTGCCCCTTGCCTTTGCATATATGATTATGCTGGGCAACTCAGGTGTGCTCTTGCAGCTCGGCAAAGAAATCGGGCTTGATGCTCTGGCTAACTACAAGCTCTACACAACAAGCGGGCTTACCCTCATATATGTCTATTTCCAGATTCCGCTTTCAACACTGCTTTTAATTCCTGCATTCGAGGGAATCAGAAAGGAGTGGCAGGAGTCATCACTGTTGCTGGGAGCCTCATCTACTCGATTTTGGACAAGAATCGGTCTGCCTGTTTTAATGCCGAGCATTTTAGGCACAATAAGCGTGCTATTTGCAAACGCACTTGCAGCCTACGCAACTGCCTACGCATTGCTTATGAACAACTACGCGCTGTTGCCTATTAATGTTTCGGGCATGTTTGTAGGCGATGTCACAATCCGTCGCGGCTTGGGCGGTGCGCTCTCAGTGTGCATGATGCTTCTCATGGTGATTATGATACTAATCACAAACCGGATAACCAAGAGATTCCGCAAGGGGGGTGCAAAGGCGTGAAAAAGAAAACTACAGCAGCCCACATTGTTATTATACTGATTGGCATATATCTGCTGATTCCGCTTTTTGCAACCGCTGTATATTCAATGTTTGAAAAATGGACAGGGCTTTTGCCGGAGGGATTTTCGGTTAAGCACTATCTGACACTTTTCACAGAACGCGAGTTTATGTCGGCACTGTTTAACACGGTTATTATCTGCATAGTGCCTATTGTAATCACAATACTGCTTGTTCTGCTTGCACTTTTTGCAGTCACGGTTTATTTCCCGAGGCTGGAAAAATATGTGCAGATACTCTGCATGATTCCCTACACAATTCAGGGCGTAATACTCTCTGTTAGTATACTGTCATTATACGCAGGCTCAAAGGGAATTTTAGATAACCGCATGGTGATGCTGGTGGGGGCTTATTGCATAATTATCCTGCCTTATATATATCAGGGCATCAGAAACGGCCTAAACGCTGTGAATATGCCCATGCTTTTAGATGCTGCCGAGATGCTGGGAGCCTCCAAGCTCTACGGATTTTTCAGGGTGATTGTGCCGAATATTATTTCCGGTATCACAGTTTCATCACTGCTTGCTGTCGGCATTATATTCGGCGACTATGTACTTATTCGCAATATAACAGGCACATCATTTAAAAACGTGCAAATATATCTTTTCTTAGAGATGAAAAGCTCAAGCACAAAAGCCAGCGCTGTATTTGTAATAATAATGATGACAACCTTCCTGATTACTGCACTTGTGCTGTTTTTAAAGAACAAGGAAGCCAAGGGCAGAGCAAAAAGCGCAGAAAGATAAGAGGTAAAGCTAATGTCATATATTCGTTTTGAAAATCTACATAAATCCTTCGGCAAAAACGAGGTGCTAAAAGACATAAACCTGGAAATCGAGAAAAACCAGCTTGTGACTCTTTTGGGACCTTCCGGCTGCGGCAAAAGCACATTGCTGCGCTGCCTTGCCGGGCTTGAGGATGTGACCTCGGGCAAGGTCTACTTAGACGGGAAGGATATTACAAATGTAAACCCCAAGGACAGGGACATAGGCATGGTGTTTCAGCAGTACAGCCTTTTCCCAAACATGACAGTGGCACAGAATGTGGCTTTCGGTCTGCGCATGAAAAAGGTGCCGAAAAACGAAGCAGATGAAAAGGTCATGAAGATGCTGGAGAATGTGGGCTTAGCAGACAAGGCAGGAAGCTACCCTGCGCAGCTTTCCGGCGGTCAGCAGCAAAGAGCTGCGCTTGCCCGCGCCATTGTGACAGAGCCTAAGGTGCTGCTCTTAGACGAGCCTCTATCTGCAATAGATGCTCTGCTTCGCCGTTCCCTGCAAATTGAAATACGCAGAATCCAAAGAGAAATCAATATGACAGCCATATTCGTTACCCACGACCAAGACGAGGCTATGGTTATGTCGGATGTCATTCATCTTATGAACAAGGGAAAAATAGAGCAGTCTGCCAACCCGACAGACATGTACACAAAGCCCGTTTCCAAGTTTGCAGCCTCTTTTATCGGCCATTATAATATCCTGCCTGCCGAGGTTTTCGGCAAACTTGTGGGCGAGGATTTATGCTGCCGAGATGTTGTTTTCAGACCCGAGGTAGTAGAGATTTCGGCTTCCCCTACTAACGAAGAGGGCAGGTACTATTGGCAGGGCAAGATTATAGATAGCCTGCCGCACGGCAACATACTCAGATACGCTGTTTTAAGCGGAGACACCCAGATTGATGTTGATGTGCTGTTCCGCAGCTCCATGATGTTTGATGTGGGGCAGGAATTATTCCTCGCAATCAAAAAGGAAAACTGCATTTTACTGTAATGATAATCCGAAAATATAAAACGGCTGTACCTAAAAGGTACAGCCGTTTTCTCTATGTTGCAGAGCTATTTAAGCCCTGCCGCGATTTCATAAATATCAAAGTGTGCCTGCTTATCTAAGCCCACATAGCCGCCGGTTACGCCGTCGCCTATGTTGTTCATTTCAACTAAGCGGGGGATATCCTTGGGGTCAGCCCCGATTTCAGCGAAGGTGAGGGGCATGCCGATTTTACGCAGGAAGTTTCTAAAAGCTTCCACACCGGCTCTGGCTGTGCTCTTGGGGTCATCAAAGTCCATCTGGCAGCCGAAGATTCGGGTTGCCATCTGCACAAAGCGTGTGCCGTCTGTGTGCTCTATGCAGTATTCCATCCATGCAGGCATAATAACTGCAAGCCCGGCGCCATGGGCAATGTCGTAAACGGCGGATAGCACATGCTCTAAGTGATGTGAGTTCCAGTCTTGTGCTCTGCCGACTCCCATTATGTCGTTATGGCAGACCATACCTGCCCACATAATATTAGCTCTTGCGTCATAGTCATGCGGGTTTTCCATAACACGCACGCCCTCGTGCAGCATGGCAAGCACAACACCCTCGAGCATTCTGTCGGTTGTTTCAACATTGGGTGTGACAGTAAAGTAACGCTCAAACGCATGTGAAATAATATCGGTTACGCCACAGGCGGTCTGATACGGGGGCAGGCTCTCTGTTAGTGCCGGGTTCATAATAGAGAACACGGGGCGTATGCAGTCAGCTTCTGCTGCATTTTTTTCAAGAGTCTCATCCTTGGTTATTATAGCGTTAGCCGAGCCCTCGCTGCCGGATGCGGCTATTGTGAGAACTGTGCCGATGGGCAGTGCTTTTTCGGGGGATTTGCCTGAGAAAAAGTCCCAAAAATCGCCGTCATACACAGCGCCCATGGCAATAGCCTTGGCGGTGTCAATAACACTGCCGCCGCCGACTGCCAGCAAAAAGTCTACCTTTTCGCGGCGGGCGGTTTCTATTCCGCCGTAGACGAGGCTTGATTTCGGGTTTGGCATAACTCCGCCGAGCAAAACAGTGCCGATGCCCTCTGCATCAAGTGACTTTGTGATTCTGTCAATAAGTCCGGATTTTACCGCACTTTTGCCGCCGTAAATGAGCAGCACACGGCTGCCGCCGAATTTTTTTACATACTTGCCGGCATCCTGCTCTCTGTCTTTGCCGAAAACGAAGTATGTCGGGCTGTAAAAATCAAATGAATTCATAATAACTCCTATCTGCCGCAGCTTGTTTTAATTTTATATTATATTATCTCTTTGTGTTGGGCTGACCGTAGGTCTTAAATCTCTCAATTACATTTGCCATTTCCTCGTCAGAGAGGCAGTTGGGCTTGCCTACACACATGGCTCTGTATTGAAGCTCGGCTATATATTCCAAGTTAAGGGCAAGGCTGTATGCGCTTTTTAGGCTGCCGCCGTATGCCACCATGCCGTGGTTAGCAAGCAAAACAGCAAGGCTGTTTCCGGCTACGCGGCAGGCTTCTTCTGCAAGCTCTACTGTTCCGAATATGCGGTACTCAGCGCAGGGCACGCATGCAGTGCCGGCGTCTCCGACTACATAGTGTACGGCACGAACAGGCTCGCCCAGTATTGACAAGGTTGTGCAAAAACGAGAATGAGTGTGAACAACTGCCCTGCAATCAGGCCTGTTTTTATAGAAAATTGTGTGCAGTGCCCACTCGCTTGACGGCTTTCTCGTGCCGTCTACGACATTAGCTTCTAAGTCTGTGATGACAACATCCTCGGGTGTGGTTGAAAAGTAATCAATCCCCGACGGGCTGATTGCCATAAGTCCCTTTTCCTCGTTGTAAATACTGATATTCCCGCTTGTGCCGGGGCAGAGTCCGGAAGTGCTCAGCTTCTTTCCGTACTCGACAATCAGTTCTCTTTCTTCCTGCATTAGCATCTGCGATTCCTCCAAATTATATAGGCTTATTTATTTGCATTTTGCCTGTTTTTTTCCCAAACAGGGTGATAACTGTGTATTAGCCGGTCTTTGCCGGGGTAATATTTTTTAGCTATGTCAGCTTCTTCGTCTGCCTTTGTACTTATCCCGGCAGCCTTGTTGCAGAGCAGGATAAGCCCGCCGAGGCTCGCCTCCTCAAAGCCCGAATACAGTATAAGCTCAAGCCCGCAAAGATCAGAGAGCATTTGGCACAGAGCAGCTGAGCGAAAACCTCCGCCGCAGCAGAGCAATGTGCTGCTTTCGTTATTGCTGATTGCTTTTAGCCTTTTTAGCTGCTCGTAAATTGAGCAGGCGACATCAGCTAAGACTGCCCAAAGCATATCCTCTCTGCTAAGCTCTTCTCCCAAGGGCGAGCGCATAAAAAACCCGCCGTTTTTTAAAGCTCTTTTTTCATAAAAGAGCAGGGAAGAAAAGGAAGCAGTGCAGGCAAAGCTCCTCTTTTTTGAGTATATTTCCTCAAGCTCTGCATAGCTTATATCGGGGCAGAGGCTCTTTTTTATCCGCTGATAATTAAGCCCCGTGACGCCCGGGTTCATTTCTGTAACAAAGCCCGAAGCTGCCAGATTAGCGTTTACCCAAACCCGCTCGTTTTTGTCATAAAAAAACTCGTCTGAGAGAGTTACAACGGGGGAGGTGGTGCCGGATACAACGGCAACATCGCCTTTTTTCATCCGCATTTGCAAAAGCGCAAGCTGGGTATCTGCCCCGCCTACCAGAAAAACGGCATCGGGATTAATGCCCGTTTCCGCTGCTATATCGGGCATAATATTGCCCAAGCTCTCGCCTGCGCAAACTAAGGGCGGCAGAATATCGGAATTAATTCCGTAGGCGCTGCAAAGCTCAGAAGACCATGAAGCTGCAGCTAAATCATAAAGCTGAGTTTCGCAGGCTTGGCTGTGCTCAAAGCAGAGCTCCGAGGTAAAAATATAGGCAAGCCACTCACTTAGGCTCAGGAATTTATCCAGCTTATGATATAAAGCCGGGCGTTTTTGCATAAGCCCCAAAAGCTTAGCAGCTCCCGTATCCTCCGTTACCCATTTGCCGGATTTTTTGTAGATATCCGCCTTGCCCGCTATGCTATCTGCATAGCCTCTGCCGCGGTTATCTATATTCGGCAGACCCAAGAAGGCAATGCCGTATTTATCCAGCAAAACGAAGCTCTGCCTTGCAGCCGAGGCTGAAACAGCGCAGATATTAGCCTCGGGGTGCTTTTCTGTCAGCTGCCTGCAAAGAGAAATAATTTTGCTTTTTAGCTCCTCGGGCAGAAAGTAAAGTGCATCAGCATAGGTTTCATCGCGGTAATAGCTGTTTTCAAATGACAGCGTGTCGATTATATGCCCGCCTGCTTCTGCCAAGGCTGCTCTTGTGCTGCCTGTTCCTATATCCAGCAATAAATAGTGCATTTTTTGCATAATACTAATCTAATACAGACCTGTTAAATATAATGCGCTCTAAATTTTCGCCCTTTAGCCACTGCTGTATTCTTGTGTTTAGAATATCTGCCTGATGATTTGTGACCTCAAAGGTTGAGCCGCCTATGTGCGGAGTTAAAATCGTGTTCGGGCAGTATGCAATCTCTAAATCCTCTTTTGTGGGAGGCTCAGTATCCAAAACATCAATAATCGCACCGGCTATGGCTTTTTCGTTTAGAATTTTTATGAGCGCCTTCGTGTCGACAACGGCAGAGCGGGCAGTGTTCACAAAAAGGGCATGCGGCTGCATGAGACGCATAAGCTCCTCTGTTATCATTCCCTTTGTTTCATCTGTCACGGGCAGGTGCAGAGAGACTATGTCATTCTCGGCGAAAATGTTTCTAAGCTCAGTTTTGCGGTAATGCCCCTGCGACTCCGGAATAAACGGGTCATAAAAGGATATGTCGCACTCAAAGCCGTCTAAGATTTTAGCAAGGGCGCGGCTGACTGCACCAAAGCCCACAAAACCGACTTTTTTGCCGGCAAGCTCGTGACCCATCCATGTAAAGTAGGGTGTTGTGCCCTCAACCCACTTGCCGTCCTTTGCCCACTGGATGGCAGGCAGAACCTTGCGCAGTGAAACAATAATAAGGGCAACAACAAGCTCAGCAACAGCCTGATTGTTTCTGCCGGGTGTGCAGATAATAGGGACTTTATTAGCTGTGCATGCGTCAACCTCAATATTTGCAGGGTTTGCGCGGCAGTCGCCTATAAGCTTTAGCTTATCGTAGCCCTTCATAACCTTGGCAGTTACCCTGTCAAGCTCGGTAATAAGCACATCGGGCTGCACACGCAGAAGGTTACTTAGCATCTCATCCTCATAAAACCTCTCGCCTGTTTCTGTCCACGGCTCATATACAACCTCGTCAAAAATCTCTTTTAGCTCATCTAAGTTTTTCTGCGGGTAGGGCGCTCTGACATAAACTCTCATAATAAAACTCCTTTTTAGGTGTTTTTGATTTTAGCTTTTTTATTTTTAATAGAATGTTTTGACTTCCGAGTCATAGTAGCTGCCGAGCATCGAAGGCTCATAGACACCCTTGTCTGTAACAGCACCGGCAATAAGCTCGGGCGGCACAATGTCGAAAGAGGGATAAATTGCCTTGACATTGGGTAGAGTGTTTCTAATCCCGCGGCAGGAGAGAACCTGCTCGGGCGGGCGCATCTCAATAACAATATCGTCCTTTGTCTTCTTATCTCTGTCGGGAATTCCCGTCACATAATAGGGCACACCGAAGTTCTTTGCCAAAATGGCAATCTGGAATGTGCCGATTTTATTTGCAATATGACCGTCTAACGCGATTGAATCGGCAGCTGAGGTGAAGAAGTTAATTCCCTCGTGCTGCATTGAATAGGCAACCATATTATCTGTTATGACAGTGGTGTCAAAGTCCATATCTGCAAAGCAGGAGGATGTGAGCCGGGCTCCCTGAAGATAGGGTCTCGTTTCGGCACAGAAAACTCTAAACTGCTTGCCGCTGTTTATGGCAGCACGGGCTAGGGTGCCGACTATTGTCTCACCGAAGCACTGAGTTAAAACAGTGCCGTTTTCCGGAATTAAATCGTTTAGATAATCGCCCACAATTTGCATTGTGCTGTATCTGCGGTTTAGAGACTCAATGGTTGTGTTTTTAACTGCCTCAATCGGGCAGGCGCCGCTCTCTAGGGCATTTTTAGCAATCTCCAAGCAGCGCTCTGTGATAATACGATAGCGGTTTGCGGTTGTCGGGCGGGCTGTTGCCAGAGTCTCGGAAGCTTTTTCTAAAAACTCAAACTGCTCTTTTTTTGACTTGTCTTTGACTTCAAAGGCTGCAAGTGCCATACCCATGCCGACTGCGGTGTATGGTCCTGCGCTCTGAGTTACCATGTCGGCAATTGCCTGTGCCACTTCTTCGTGCGTTTTGCAGCTAACAAAGCTGCATTCTGTGGGGTATATTCTCCTGTCGAGAATCCGAACTGCGCCGTTATCATACCAGGCAACATTTTCATACCTCAGCAAAAAGGGCATGCCTTTATCCATTCGTTCCATGCTGTCTCTCCTTATATATATTTTATTTATTAGAATTAAGCCGAATCACTATTTTCTAAGCCGTTTCTTTTATTATTCTGTTTGCAATGCAAACGATATCACGACCTATAAAGCTCTCGCGGCGGCGCATAATAAGCTCCTTGCCGATTAATGTGAGCACGCGCTCTAATCTGATTCTCAGATCACCTTCTGTCACAGAATTTACCTCAGAAACCTTAGAGTCGCCCACGGTGCGGCGGATTATCTCTGTGCCCGCATAGCCCAAGCTATCTGCCATAACAGAGTCAAAATACTGCTTTTTAAAGCCCTCTGTCTTATAGAGCTTAAAGCTCACAAGCTCGTCATACATAGAAGACAGCTTAGAAAAGGTGAGGTCCCAAACATCGGCTATAGTGTCTTCAAGCTTTTTAATTGCAGTAGTATTTTGGGGCATGGTGATGTTTTTATTGACAAGTGAAAAAAGCAGATTTCCCACAACATTTCCTATGTCATAGCCCATTGGACCATAAAAGGCAAATTCCGGGTCTAAGACCTTTATACCCTCTTCGTTTGCAAAAACAGAGCCTGAGTGCAAATCCCCGTGTATAAGTGCCTGCGAGAGATTCATAAAACGCTCACGCAGATAAGCTATTTCTGCATGCAAAGCCTCATCTTCATAAAGCTGCTCATTAACAAAATCCTCGTTTCCCGGGCTTATTATATTGCGGTTTTTGAAGTTATAATACGGCTCGGTTAAAACAAGATCCTCACTGATTTCGCAAAGCTCCGGATTAACAAAAAACCCCACACGCCTTTTTTTCTCTGCACGGTCTAAAACAAGATCCGTAGTCGGCAAAAGTGTTTTTGCCATAAAGGTAGAGAGATTATCGGCAAGGTGAGGGTATATGCGGTTTTCCGCAAGCTCATGTCTTAAATTCAGAAAAGCTGAAACATCCTCCATAGAGCAGGCTGCCATAGTTTCGTCATAGTGGTAAACTATCGGCACAAAGCCGGGCGCAAGCTCGCCCTCTATCATGAGAATATGTGCCTCAATTTTATTTCTGTATGTGTCGAGCGGTCTGCCCGAGGAGCGCAGAAACCTGTCTGCCTGCTTTACAATGACAGACTTATCCCGATTTTGGGATTGAACCTTAAACACATAGTTAATATTTCCGTCTCCGATTTCACTGCATATAAGCTCCTCGTCTTTTTCAAAAAATCCGAGCACCTCTACTGCATATCGCATAACATCTTGGGTGTTCATCAGGAAAAATTCGCTAAAATCCTTCATAACTTATCTCCTTTATAAACGAAAGATGAAAACAAGACTGTGTATAAATCAACAAAGATATAAGAAACAGAAATAATTAATCACATAATATGGCAGAAAACAACAAAAGTCAACAGCAAACAGGGGAATAATGGCAAAATAAAAAGAAATATTCGTAATGTTTGACTATTGCTGCGTTATGACGGTATAATATCAACAAATAACAACAAGGCAGGCTTGCCGAATATTACTAAAAGCGAGGTAATATTTAATGCTTAAAATAGAGCGGCACAAAATAATTGAGACCGAGATAACAAAACACGGCTTCGTGCTTGTGCCGGCGCTTAGTAAAATACTCGGATGCAGCGAGGAAACTGTTCGCCGAGATATTAAGCAGCTGGAAAAAGAGGGAAAACTCATAAGAACTCACGGGGGTGCCTATCTGCTTGAAAAGTATGATAAGAGCTATCCCACGGAGCTGCGCCGTTCCTACCTTTCCAAGACCAAGAAAAGGCTTGCCGGGCTTGCGCTAAAACAGATTAAGGAAAACGATGTGATTATGCTCGATTCCAGCACAACCTGCCTGGCTGTTGCCGAGGCAATTGTTGAGAGCAATTTAAATCTTTCGATAATCACAAACTCACTTGCGATTTGCAGCCTCTGCAACGAGAAAAACACAAATGTGAATCTGATTTGCCCGGGCGGCACATTCAGGAGAAGAACATCCTCCTTTGCAGATCCTAACACTGTTGTGGCACTAAAACGCTTCTATGCCGACAAGGCTATTATAAGCTGCCCCAAGGTGAGCATGGAATATGGGCTTTCCGATAACCACCAGAGCGAAGCTGCCGTTAGGGAGCAGATGCTAAAACAGGCGCACGAGAGCATACTCATAGTAGACCACACAAAGTTTGGCGCAAATGCCAACATACTCTTTGAGGGCTTAGAAAAAATAGGCACGATAATAACAGACTCTAAGCTGCCGCCTGAGTGGGAGGAGTTTCTGAAAGGCAAAAACATTGCATTAGAATACTGCGCTGAAGCATAAATTTAATTTAAGTATTTTATTATATAAGCTCGGAAGCTGCGCTCCGGGCTTATTTTTTTATTTTTCTTTTATATTTCCTGCTC
>JAAZCZ010000077.1 GCA_012513005.1 Oscillospiraceae bacterium
ATAGACACCTTCATCTCCGGCCCCACCTTTGGCGTCCGCTGGGAGAAGGGTATTCGCGTCACCGAGGGCGGCTGCGAGGCCATGTGCAGCGAAATCGGCAAGGCAAAGTTTGAATACGACCACGCCTCCTTTGACGATGAGCTTTATGCAAAGCTTCTTGCAAATGATATGCAGGGCATGGAGCACTGCATGGACACAGACGATAAAAACATCCGCGAAAAGAGAGTCAACGAGTGGATTGACGCAGTTGTGCCCAAGTATGAGGAAGAGCACCCGGAAATAATGCAGTATATGGATGAGATTCTATACCGCATGCAGAAGAAGATAGTCAAAAAGTGGCTGCTCGAGGGCAAGCGTGTAGACGGCCGTGCAATGGACGAAATTCGCCCCCTGTCTGCCGAGGTTGCCGTTATACCCAATGTGCACGGCTCGGGTCTTTTCTCCCGCGGTCAGACACAGGTTTTGTCTGTTGCCACACTCAACACAATTTCAATGGCACAGAAGCTCGACACAATCTGGGAAGAAGAAGAAAAACGCTTCATGCACCACTATAACTTCCCCGCATATTCAGTAGGCGAAGCCCGCGCACAGCGCTCAACAGGCCGCCGCGAATACGGTCACGGTGCACTTGCAGAAAAGGCATTAGAGCCGATTTTGCCCAAGTTTGACGACTTCCCCTATGCAATCCGTGTAGTAAGTGAGGTTTTATCCTCCAACGGCTCCACATCACAGGGCTCAATTTGCGGCAGCATGCTGGCACTTATGGACGCCGGTGTCCCCATTTTAGCACCTGTTGCCGGAATCTCCTGCGGACTTATCCAGGACGGCGAAGAGTGGCACACATTCATAGACATTCAGGGCGTAGAGGACTTCCACGGCGAGATGGACTTCAAGGTCGCAGGCTCCAAAAAGGGCATAACCGCCATTCAGATGGACCTCAAAAACGACGGTCTTAAGCATGAAATAATAAAGAACGCACTGGAAATCACAAGAGAAGCCAGAGTGCAGATTTTAGACGAGATTATGCTGCCCTGCATAGCCGAGCCGAGAGCAGAGCTTGCCAAAACAGCACCTAAGATGATAAAAATGGTAATAGATGTAGACAAAATCCGTGAAGTCATCGGTTCAGGCGGCAAGGTAATCCAGAAGATAACCGCCGACACAGGCTGCAAGATAGACATAGACAACGACGGCAACATCTTCATAGCCTCCGAGGATATAGAGGCATGCAGAAGTGCAAAGCAGATGATAGAGAACATCATCTTTGAGCCGGAAGTCGGACAGCTCTACTACGGCAAGGTAGTTCGCATTATCCCCATCGGCGCATTTGTTGAGCTTGCGCCCGGAAAAGACGGCATGTGCCACATTAAGGACCTGGAATTTAAGCGCACCGAAAAGGTTGAGGATGTCCTCAATGTCGGTGACATGACATGGGTCAAGGTTGTAGAAATAGACGACCGCGGCAGAGTAAACCTCTCCAGAAAAGACGCCCTGCGTGAGCGCGGCGAAGCCTAAAACAATCTAGTTTAATAAATCTAATTTAATATGATATAATAGATCTGCGGCAAAATCCCCATAACACCTAACACAATATAATTGCGAAAGGAGGGGGAGCATGAACAGAAAAAGCAATATCGAAGGTGCGAAACCTTTGATAAATGAGGAAAGCAGAGTACATCTTCTTTTCATCCTGTTCTTTTTGTCCGCAGGTCTTGTTCATGTTCTTGCCAAGCTGTCGATTTTCGTGCTCAGGAGCAACAACCTGATATTCGGCATATATACCTGCGCAATTTTGCTCTGGGTTTCGCATACCGACAAAAAAATTCTCCAGCCCGCAGTCAGAAGATACTTTAGAGCAATAGCAATCTTGCTCATAATTCTTTCGGCAGCACGAACTCTAAGATATGAACTTTTCCCCGACGAGACAACTATTGGCCGATATATATGGTATTCGTACTACTTCTTTTTTATAGCAAACGCTATACTGCTTTTCCTTTCGGTACTGTACATAGGAAAAGCGGAGGACGAAAAAGTAGATAAACGCTGGAATTTGATCTATATTCCGGCTGCTGTGCTGGTGCTGCTGATGATGACAAACGATGTCCATCAGTTGGCATTTTTATTTCCCGAGGGCATATCAAAATACCCGAGTGTTCCTGTGAAATACGGCATTTTATATTTTATTACCTTAGGATTTTTAATGCTCATAACGATGTCTGTAATCACGATAACGTTTTTTCGCGCTGTCAAAAGTAAGCGAAGAGATATTTGGATCCCGTTTATTGTTGTTATGTTTTGGGGGCTCTACGCATTTTTATATGTTATAGACATTGAGCCGTTTTATTGGGTTAGGGCCGCCTACAAGGCGCCGGAATTCAACTGTATAATTACTATTGCGTTCACAGAAAGTCTGCTGGCAACCCACCTTTTGCCTTCAAATCACGGTTACGATAAATTTTGGGACATGTCCTCACTCAAAATCGGCATGCAGGATGACTGCGACAACTTCATAAAGACCTCAGAAGAAAATAGAGAACTAAGTCCGGAGCTGATAAAAAAAGCACAGGAAAAGCCGATATACTTAGACTCAGACTCAGTACTGCACGCTGCAAAAATCAGTGGTGGCAGAAGCTTTTGGATAAACGATATAAGAGAGCTACGGAAGCTACACCTGTATGCCTCTGAAATGGGCGATGTAATGCAGGAAGAAAACGAGCTTATCCGCGCAGAAACACAAATGATAGAGGACATGCTACGCATAGAGCAGCAGTCAAAAATATATGACGAGATTAGAGGTAAATTAGATGACAAGCTGCAAAAGCTAAGTCTTATACTAAATAATATCCCGGAAAAGCAGGCGTAATTTTTGGGGGAAATGAAAAAAGCCTGCATCATAAATACATATATAAAAAGATACTGGAATCTGATGCTGCTTTCATATCAGCAGGAGGAAATATCGGTAAGCGAATTAAAGCTTGCGTTTTCAGAGTCTTTGGAATATCTGAAGCTAAGTAATATTATAGGCCACATAACGGGAAAAGAAGATTTCTTAATTGGCACAAGGAAGGCACTGCTTTTCTATGAGCTGTTCCAAACGGCAATAGAGCATCACCTTGAGAGTATGAGGGCAGTTTTGATGTCGGTGAATGAAAAATCAGATATTTTTAGCCTTAATATGCAGATTGACATGCCGCAAAAAAGCTCATTAGCAGAAGCCCTTTCGGAAAAACTCACACAGGAGCCTGATTTTTCTTATAAAGAAGCAATAGAGGAAGACACCCTGTATCTTGAGTTTAGCGTAGTAAGGGGTGCAAAATGAACCTTGCTCTCTCGTCACTTGCCGTAAAATCAGGGCTTTTAGTCCTTGGAATGCTTCTTTTTGTTTTTGCAGCTTTACTGGTTTATAAATCAAAAGAAAAAGCAATGAACAATATCGGCTTTTCTGCGGTAGCTTTGGGCATTGTTTGTATAGTAATAACACAGATAATAACCGAATCAGAAAACCCAAACGAAAAAATTCGGGTCCTCGCAGGGGCGACACCGGTTTTCGCTGTTGTTACTATATTTATTCTCATCGGAATCTTTGAATATCTGCTCAGTCGCAAAATATGTATAAACAGCTGCGGTCTCGGCAAAAACGCAGTAAAAGAGAGCATGGACAATCTCCCGGAGGGTGTCTGCTTTTCAAAGAAAGACGGAACACCCCTACTTGTAAACCGCAGCATGCACAGGCTCAGCCATGCACTAACGGGAAAAACAATTTATAACATAAAAGTCTTAGAAAAAAATATAATGGAAAAAACCCTGCTTCCTGATGCCGTTGTTATTCGCACCCGACCATCTGTAGTCATAAGAATAAAGGACGAGGTGTGGAATTTAAGACGGATAGAGCATAAACATGTAGATGAAACTCTCGCGCATAACATCAGGGAGCAGTGGATTCTAATAGAAGAGATTAAGAGCAAGAACGATAAACTCGAACAGATAAACGAAGGTCTGAGAGCCTATCAAAAAAAGGTGAACGAGTATATCAGAGAAAAGGAAATACTAAACGCCAAAATACAGGTTCACGATGATATAGGCAGGTCATTAATAGCGTTTCGTTCCTATTTGCAG
>JAAZCZ010000078.1 GCA_012513005.1 Oscillospiraceae bacterium
ATTAATAAAGTAATCAATAATTCTCAAATTAACGGGTTGTGTATTGTAGGTGAAGTTGAGTATACAACGGAACGGCCACAATCCAAAAATCCCGTGGAAAAGTTTTCTTACACTGATATAAAATTCTACATCGATGCTAGTTTTAAAAATATAAAGAATGGAAGCACGAGAGAGAATATAGATATGTAATTATTTCTGAAGATTACCAAAAAGAAAAGGGGTTAGGTTTTTGTAAATCAACAAAAGATCATTTAGTTCTTAAGATTCCTTTTATCAAAGTTTATGCAGGCATCAATGTAAGCCATGAAGAACTCAGCAAAATCAAAAGTAATAATATTATAGTAAATGAGCTCATTAAACATGAATATGAATATGAAATAATCGACCTAAACCCGCCCTCAGTAAAGAGTTAGTGCGACAGTCTATATTCAAAGCTTTTTAGGTCTCCCAGTTAAAATCACATTCCTCTAAATATTGAACTCCCACGGGATAGAACTCAATAATAAGTAAAGACTTAATATCTAAAAAAGATCTGCGCATTTGGGACTCGGAAGATGTAGTTGCCGTTTTTGATTCGCTTGTACGGGCACATGAATCAATTAACAAGCTTAAGTTAGTTCCTGATAGTTTTTAAGATAAGTATTATATATCAGCAAGTTGGGTGATTTTCTTGAAAGATGAAATTATAGTCAGGCAAAAGCCGGTCTATACGCTTATTTATGCAGCAGGGGCGCTGGCTTTTGTTTTGGCATTGGGATATTTTATTCTGGCTCATTTCGGTGTTTTTTATGCCAATTATGGGTCTCTTGTCATGCTTGCCGTTCGGTCTAAGATTTTGCTCGTGGTGTGGATTTTTGGATTTTTGTTTTTCTTTTGGGCTATGCTGTATTACTTGCGCAGGATTTTCACAGCGCTGCCGCTTTTGATTGCTGATGAAAACGGTATAACCGATAACAGCAGTGCTCTGGCTGTGGGGTTTATTCCCTGGGAGGATATAAGAAAAGCAAGGACTAAGCTTATGGGAATTCAGCCATTTATCCTGATTACTGTAAAAAACGAGGAAAAATACCTTGCTAAACTTAGTCTGTTGGGGCGCATGCTTGCAAAGGCTAATAAAAAAATGGGATATGAAATCATCTGTGTGAATCTTAACACTTCCGGTGCTAACCCTAAGAGCGTTTGCGATAAAATTGAAAACATGAGAAAAGCTGCTAAGAAATAAAGCGAAATTCAAGACATGTAATTTCTATTCTTCACTAGAACTTAAAAGACCGCTGAATGAATTTTTTCAGCGGTCTTTTTTATATATATTCAGCGACTTTGCTTATGATTCTGCAGGATTATTTGTCATGCAGCAGCTCGAAGGCTCCTTCTTTTGCGCTTTTGGCAAGCATCTTAAAGCCCTCTGATACCGCTTCGCGTGAATCTTCGTTCATATTGCGGTAGGATTTTATCATTGCTATGCCGCTTTGCAGCCAATTATCTGTAATATCCTGCACTGTTACTGCGTTTGTTTCGGTCATGATTTCATAGACTGTGACTATAAAGTCTTCTCGCTGGGTGTCTGTGAGCCCCCATAGCCATGCTTTTATTGTGTAGTCCATGAATTTGCTGCTGTTATCGACTGAATCCAAGCAGACAAAGCCGTCTTTTGTGACTTCCCATGAATATGTATCGTGTTGCTGAAAACCGGCTGATTCTGTGCTGCTGACTACTTCATGCTCTTCTTCGCGCCCAAGCAGCATGCCCACAATTGCGGACTCCGGTACAAAGGTGCTTATTTTGTCGCATATGTTTTTGTATCCATCTGTGCTCAGTACCTTTTCGTCAAAGCCCGGTCCGTCATAGTTATACACAGCTTCTATTCTGTTTTGCGTTTCGTCTTTTGAAAATGCCGCAGCATAGACGGCAAGGTTTCCTCCCTTGGAATGGCCTCCTAATATGAACTTGCCCTTATACTCCTTTGCATGTTCTTCTAAGTATTCTGCCGCCAGTTCCTGCGCCGGAACCGGGCAGACAAAGCTCATGTTAAAGTCCTCTTTCCACCCTACTAAGGTGTTGTCTGTACCTCTGAATGCTATAAAGTGCAGGTTTTCGTTTAGGCAAACTGTAATAACCGAAAACTGCGTTTCGCTCTGCAAGTCGAGTTTGCTCGCAAAGTTAATTAGCTCTAAGTCTGCAAAGCGCCTACTTTCTATCAGAGCTTTCATAAGCTCTATGTCATTTTTTAGCTTTACATTTTCTTCTATTTCTGCTGTCTCTAAGAAAGCCTTTGCAGCATTGCTGATTGTTATACTTTCTTTCTGCTCATTGCCGAAAAGTGCTTCGAATGGGAAGTATGAAAGCCTTGCCAAGATTACGCCGTCTACCTCATTAAACGGCACTATGTCCAAATTAAGATCCCCGCGCCACTCCAGATATTCCATAATACTTCTTGCCATTTTTGCCACCTGCCTTATCATTGAAATAAGCTTATTTTTGCAAGCTGCTTATTATAGTACTAATATAGTCTCATGAGCTGCGCTTTGCAAGAAAAATGCTGATATGATTTTGTTTAATTATTCATAAAATTGTGCTATGCTTATAGCAATTATATGTCGCAAAAAATATTTTGAAATGAGGTTTAGTTTATGGATGTTTATAATCTTATTAAAAATCACAGAAGTATCAGAAAATACAAGGATATTGACGTTTGTGAGGACGAACTGAGGAAAATAATTGAATGTGCAATTCATGCTCCCTCCTCTATTAACGGGCAGCAGTGGGGCATTGTTGTTATTCGTGATGCCGAGACCAAAAAGAAAATTGCCGAGCTTTCCGGTGGACAGGTTTGGGTTGAAAAGGCACCTGTTTTCCTGCTTTTTGTAGGTGATTACAGCAAGGCAGCTGTTGCTGTTTCTAATGCGGGCTTAGACTTTGAGAACATTGATTCACTGGAAGCTACTATGGTTATGAGCGTTGATGTCGGCATTGCCTTTGCAAATGCTATGAACTGCGCCGAGAGCTTGGGCTTCGGGATTGTGCCCATCGGCGGAATCAGAAGAGCCCCCGATGAGATGATTAGTCTTTTGGATCTGCCTCAGTATGTTTATCCCATAGTCGGTATGTGCATTGGCGTTCCCGATGAAGACCCGATGTGCAAGCCGAGATTCCCATATGACAGCATGGTTCACAACGAAAAATACGATTCCTCCAAGACAAAGGAGCAGGTCGAGGAGTATGACGGCATTGTGAGAGAATATATGTTAGAGCGTACAGGCGGCAAGGAGTCTCGCACATGGAGCGACACTATTTCCGGCACATACAGCAGAGTTTATTTCCCGAGGGTCAATCCCAGCTTAAAAAAGCAGGGATTTGAAAACAGCAAATAA
>JAAZCZ010000079.1 GCA_012513005.1 Oscillospiraceae bacterium
CTGATGTCCTCCCTTTGCTATTTTTCTTGTGCTGCTGACAGACCGCACTTGTATTATATTGCAAAGGGAGTGTTTATTTCTTCCTCATCGCTTAAGCTCTTTTGAACCACTGGCCTAGCCAGTGGTTTTGCATACAAAAAAAAACGAGCGAAATTAGTAATTTCACTCGTTTATCGCTTATATTCAGTCAAGCTCTGCCGAAAAGCCTATGTCATCTAATATCTCTATTGCCTCTTCTCGATGCTCATCGCTTATTTTTACCTGCTTGTTTTTTACATCGACCTCGCAGCTGATGTCGCTCTTTCCAAGCGCATTTTTAATCCTTCCGGCGCAGACTTCGCAGTGGATTTCCGGAACATTTAGAGTAATCATTTTTTACCTCCCGCTATTTTAGCATTTTTTCTATTGTGCGCATGAGATCGTCTAAAACCTCATCCTCGTTGCCCTCTTTTATCTCCTTTGTGACGCAGCTTCGCATATGACTTTCGAGCAGCACCCTTGAAACCGCTGCCAGCGCAGACTTTGCCGCCTGAATTTGTACAAGTATGTCTATGCAGTAGGCGTCATCATCCACCATTTTTGAAAGCCCTCTAACCTGCCCCTCAATTCGATTTAGCCTGTTTTGCAGCTTTTTCTTCTCCTCGGGCAATCTTTCCTTTTTTTTGCAGTTTTGGCATTCTGCTTTTATGTTTTTATTTTTCATGCCTTGCCCCTCCACCTTTTAGTTTTGAGCCTAAGGGCGTTTGTGACCACAAAGAGCGAGGATAAGCCCATAGCCAGCCCGCCGAACATGGGCGAGAGCAGTATGCCATAGGAGGGATATAGCAGCCCTGCGGCTATCGGAATTCCGATTACATTATAGGCAAATGCCCAGAACAGATTTTGCTTTATCCCGCGCAGTGTGAGCCTGCCCAGCCTGACTGCCTCCGCTACGCTAATTAGCTCGCGGCGCATTAAGATAATATCCGCTGAATCTATTGCAATATCGCTGCCCGCGCCGATAGCACAGCCCAAGTCTGCGCTTATTAGTGCCGGGGCGTCGTTTATCCCGTCTCCCACCATTAGAACAGTTTCGCCTTTTTCTTTTAGCCTAATCACATGCTCTGCCTTTTCTGTTGGCAAAACCTCTGCGATTACATCTGAGATGCCGACACTCTTTGCAATAGCCAGCGCCGTTTGCTCAGAGTCACCGGTGAGCAAAACGGGCTTTATCCCGAGGGCAACAAGAGCTTCTATTCCCTCCTTGGCATCCGGCAAGGGCTCGTCAGCCACTGCAATCACCCCGAGTATCTCGCCCTGCCTGCCGCAGATTACGGGCGTTTTCCCCTCGGCTCTCAGCTTATCTAAGAGCTTTATGTATTTTTCTGTATCTATGCCAAGCTCACGATAGAGCCTGTCGTTGCCGATATAAAGAGCTTCGCCCGTCTCGCTTATAGCCGAGATTCCCCCGCCCTCGTGCATTTTCACATTCGTCAAAGTCTGCTCGGCTGCTATGCCCCGCTTTTTGGAATATTCCGTAATTGCCTTGGCAATCGGGTGGTCTGATAGTATTTCAAGCGAAGCGGCAGCAGAAAGCAGCTCCTTTTCGTTGTCATTAACACTTCTCACATCCGTAACCGCAGGCTCGCCCTTTGTAACTGTGCCTGTTTTATCCAAAAGCGCAACGGAAATTTTGGAAGATAGCTCAAGCGCCTCGCCCGAGCGGATTAGTATTCCGGCATTAGCTCCCATGCCCGTGCCGACAATAATTGCTGTCGGCGTTGCAAGCCCCATGGCGCAGGGACAGGCAATAACCAGAACAGTTGTGAATATTTTAAGTGCGAATGAGGGTGTCTGCCCAAAAATTAGCCACAAAACGGCAGAAATAATCGCAATCGCCATAACCACAGGCACAAACACGCCTGCAACCTTGTCGGCAGTCTTGGCTATGGGCGCTTTTTTGCCCTGCGCATCCAGCACAAATTTTATTATCCCGGCAAGCACTGTATCCTCGCCCGTCTTCTTAACCTGCATATATAAAGCTCCGGAAAGCAGTATGCTGCCGCCGATTAGCGCATCGCCCTCTTTTTTATCTGCGGGCAGGCTCTCGCCTGTGAGCATAGCCTCGTTAACTGCGCCTGTGCCGCTTTGCACCACACCGTCTGTCGGCACGGATGCCCCGGCGCGGATTAGAATAACATCTCCCACCTTAAGCTCAGCTGTGGGCACCTGTCTTGTTTCCCCGTCAATAACCAGTGTGGCGGTTTCGGGCTTTAGCTTAATAAGCCCGTCTATTGCCGATTTTGTTTTGGCAGAGCTGCCCGCCTCTAAATACTTGCCCAGCGATACCAGGGCAACAACTACCGCCGCCGACTCAAAGTAAAGCTCATGCGCCGAGTGCGGTCTTATCGGTATCAGCAGTGTCATAACAAGGCTGTATATAACAGAAGCTCCGGCAGACACGGCAACAAGTGTATCCATGTTTGGGTTTCCGTGCATAAGGCTTTTTATGCCGCTTGTAAAATACCGTCTGCCCGCTGCAAAAACGGGTATACAGAGCAGCATCTGAATAATCGCTGCGTTCTGCGGATTTTTGCCGAGCGAAATTATATCCGGCATCGGAAAGCTCGGGAAAATCATCGGCAGCATAGAAAATACCAGCAGTATTCCGGCAGAAACAAGGGATATAACAAGCCCTGTCTTTTCGCTTTTGCTCTGCTTTTTTATTATCTCGTCGTCTTTCTCCGCTGCATTTATATCAGCTTTTTCGGCTTTTGGCTTTTGAACAGTCGCCGTAAACCCGGCGCGCTCAATTTTGTTTATAATATCCTCGGGCGTTGTCTGCGCCTCGTCATATGAAATAGTCAGCCTGTTTAAAGGCAGGTTAACCGAGCTTTCACTTACTCCCGGCAGCTTTTTTGTAACCCTCTCAACGGCAGATGAACAGGCAGCGCAGTGCATGCCGCCTATGTCATATATTTCCTCTCTCATATAAACACCTCCTATACCCCAAGGGGGTATATTAAAAATATACCTCCGGTGAGTATTTGTCAAGATAAAAACTGTGAACTTTTTGAAATAATACTGCCCTGCCGAGGTTTGGCTTTTCGGCAGGGCAGCGCGCGAAGGATATAAGAAGAGAGTTTGGTGTCTGTTTAATTTTGCAAGGTGTCAATCCCTGTTTGTTGCTGTGTGAATTATAATGCTATTCTTATGGTTTTGCCGTATGGGTGGGGCGAGGCTCCACTCGCCGTTTGCCCGTTCCCCCGTATGGCTCCCTCAGACGAGTTTAGCTTCCTGCGCAAGATGACCGAGGGAGTAAAAACCCTTGGTATTCCTGCGTTTTATGATGTTTGCGCACAGGCGGTCACAGACCGCCGCTACTTTCCCCAACGAACATTTGTTGTAATTATTAGAATCAATCGCTGTTGAGTCAGATGTAAATTAGTGAGCAAATTATAAGGTTTAATCGTAGCGGCGACCTTTGGTCGCCTTCGTTGCCCTCGTCCGAGTGGGGCTTTTGAAAATCTCGGTGTTTTGCCATTTTAACGGACATTGCAGGTAAATTTAGCTGCCAATTTCGGGAGGAGCCCCGCCCCTTCCCCTACGCCTGAAAATTTGCATTTTGCCGTATTAATTTAAATTGCAGATATATCGGCTTTGGCGCACAGGCGGTCACAGACCGCCCCTACTTTCCCCTATGGGCATTTCACCAATACCAAGTGCTCAAGACCTGTTAAGTCAGCTGTAAATTAGTGCGCATTTTGGGCAGTTTAATCGTTAATTCCAAAGGCTCCCTCAGACGAGGGGGCTGTCATTTATAATGACTGGGGGAGTGAAAAGCTTCTAATATCACTGCATTTTATGTTGTTTAGGCACAGGCGGTCACAGACCGCCCCTACTTTCCCCAATGGAGATTTCACCAATACCAAGTGCTCAAGCCCTGTTAAGTCAGATGTAAATTACTTAGCAAATTATAAGGTTTAATCGTAGCGGCGACCTTTGGTCGCCTTAGTCACCCTCGTCCGAGTGGGCTTTTGAAAATTTCGGTGTTATTCCGTTTTTGACGGACATTGCAGGTAAATTTAGCTGCCGTTGTCAATGCGCTTTTTCGTGTATATATTGGGTTTGGGGAGGGTAAAGGCTCTTTCTTAAATAAATACAAAAAAACAAGGAGACAATAAATGCCGAGGCAAAAAACCTCAGACAAAACAGAATTTATCTGGGACCCGGGCACAGCTAACCCAAAGCAAAAGGCCTTTTTTGAAAGCCGCGCGCTCTACACAGCATATGGGGGCGCAAAGGGCGGGGGCAAAACATGGGCAGTGCGGACAAAAGCCCTGCTGGGTGCCTACTGCCACCCGGGCATAAAAATACTGATTATGCGCAGGACATATCCCGAGCTGCAAAAAAACCACATCGAGCCGATGCTAAAGGAGGTCATCTGCGAGATAAGCAGCTACAACGCCAACCTACACACCATGTATTTTGAAAACGGCAGCATTATCTCGTTTGGGCATTGGCAGGGCGACTATTCCGAGCAGTCCTACAACGGTCAGGAATACGACTGGATTTTCATAGACGAGGCAACGCAATTTTCTTGGCGCAGCTTTCAGTTTTTGGGCGGGCTGCTGCGAGGTGTAAATGACATACCGCGG
Source organism: Oscillospiraceae bacterium (assembly GCA_012513005.1). GTDB lineage: Bacteria > Bacillota > Clostridia > Oscillospirales > Oscillospiraceae > Scatomorpha. Next base: position 4,638 of record JAAZCZ010000079.1, read on the forward strand.
CGAATGTATATAACCTGCAACCCGGGCGGCATCGGTCACGCCTGGGTTAAAAGGCTTTTTATCGACAGAGAATATATAAAAAGCGAAAACCCCGAGGAATGCGAGAACCCCGAGGACTATCTTTTCATCCCTGCAACTGTGGAGGATAACGAGCTGCTGCTAAAAAGCTCACCCACATATCTCAAAATGCTCTCGTCGATGCCGGAGAGCCAAAGGCGTGCCTACCGCTACGGCGACTGGTCGGCTCTTTCGGGCACATATTTTTCCGAATTTTCCGAGCGCCTGCATGTTATTAAGCCCTTTCCCATACCCCGCACATGGCGGCGATATATGAGCTTCGACTACGGGCTGGATATGTTCGCCCTGCTCTGGATTTGCTGTGACCCTGCAGGCAGAGCCTATGTGTACAGGGAGTTTTCTGCCTCCGATTTAATAGTCGGGGCAGCTGCCCGCGCAGCATTAGAGAATACGCCGACAGACGAGAAAATAGACATTTGCTTTGCCCCGCCCGATATGTGGCAGCGACAAAAGGACACAGGCAAGACAATGGCAGATGTGTTTTTTGAAAACGGTCTGCCCATACTCAAATCGGATAATTCCCGCACATTGGGGCATATGCTGATTAAAGAGGCGCTCTCACCAGGGCAGGATGCTCAGCCGCGGCTTTTGTTTTTTAGTTCCTGCCGAAGCACAATAGACGACATTAAAAACATACAGGCAGATGAGGAAAATCCAAACGACGCTGCTAAATTCCCGCACGAATGCACACACAGGGTTGATGCGCTTAGGTATTTTATAACAAGCAGGATAATAACAGCGGAGCGAAAAAGCGAAAGCCCTGCCGAAAAGCAGGGCAGATTTAATAGCGGATATGCAGACTATATGACCGGCGGCAGCATCTCGGCAGACTATCTGCGCTGCTGAGAGATAAAAGAAACCGGAAATTATTAGAAAAAGGAATGATAAAATGGCAAGAATACGAGGCAAAAGCGGCGACAAGGTGTATAAAATCAGCAGATTTTTAGGTGTTAACGAGGCGGAGGAGGGTCAGGCGACTCTAAAATCAGGCGAGGCTGCGTTTATGAAAAACTTCCGCATAACCGAGGGCGGCGCGCTGCAAAAAAGAGGCGGCACGGCTGTTGTAGCCGGGCTGCTTTCTGCCTACACGGTGCAGGAGGGGCAAGAGGAGGTTTTATATGCTGAACTCGGTCCGTCTGCGCGTAGCTTTGTGATGTACCCCACGGCAGAAATCGACAGCGGCGGCAGGCTCGTCACAAAGGGCGAGGCTTTTAATATGAATAACGAAAATTACAGTGAGCACATAGGCTCTTATTACATTAAAAACGGCGAAATATATAAGTTCCTCGGCAAGGAGGAGGAGCAGATATGAGCAAAGCGGTACAAAACGCCCGAATACAGTGCTATAAAAACGGATTTGCCTATGGCGGCTTGGCAGAAATTGGCTCTTCCTCTGCCTGCATCTGCGGCAGATTAGGCTCTGATGAGTTTGTTGCAAGGCTTAGCTTTTATATTCCCGAGCGATGCTCGGGCATAAGCGTAACACTCAGGTGCGCAAAGGAAAACACAGCCGCCGGCGCAGCTTTAGGCTACAGGCTCTTTGACTATGAAAATGAGGAATATAAGGCAGCAAACAGCAGCTTTACATCAGACGGGGCGTTTAGATTCCCGGGGGCTGAGTCTTTTTATACTATTAATATAGAAAGAGTGCTAAATCCCGGAGAGCATCATCTTTATATTTTTAACGGCGGCAGTGTGTACTATGGCAACTACACAGAAATTAGAACAAACTACGAAACTGCAGTCTTATATACCCCGGTGCCACTGCCCTGCACTATCTATCTTAATCCGGGCTATCATAATGCACCCGTGCAGAGCATCTCGGCGTATTTCGGGGAGAGCTTTCCCGCCTGCGTGCCGCCTTTGCGCGAGCATCGGGTAATTATCAGGCTGCCGCATCAGCCCGGCACGGAAAAGAAGGCGACATTTCGCTTTGAGGGCTATTATCTGGGCGATAAAAAGTATTTTGACCAAAGCGGAAACCCCGTTTCGCTCTGCGATCTAAATAGCGGGGCTGTTTTAACTGCCAAATGGTCGGGCGGCAAGGTGTTTTTCTCTGCGCCGTCTGTGCCCTGCATGTCTTTTGTCGGCTTTAGAATAAACGGCGAGGGAGATTTTGTTTCTGCGCCCTTCACCCCTGCCCAAGACACACTCTTAATCGGCAAGTATAGGGCAAGCGTGCGCCATAACTGGAAGTTTATAAAGCTTGGCGTAGCAGCCAATCAGGAGGATACGGCAGTGCGCGGGCTTTGGTCGGGCTTTGCCTTCGGCAGGGAGGTCTTGCTCTCGGCATGCAACGGCTATTTATGGGAGCTAAGCTATGAAAACTCACTCTTTTATAAACGCTCCTGCGGCGAAATCCCCACAAGCGAGCCTGTTTTTATGTTTGCCTTCTCCGGGCTTGTCTATATTCTGGCAGCTAATCGATATTTCGTTTGGGATGGGCAGAGCATAAACGAGGTTTCGGGATACAGACCTCTTGTTCAAACAGGCACGGGGGCAGACGGAAAAGGCTCAGCCTTGGAGGAAGATAACCTGCTCACAGGCAAAAAACGAGCCTACTACTCCCCCGACGGCACAGCAAAAACCTTTAAGCTGCCGAGCATCTATGCCCTATCCCTTGACTTTGTGAAAAAAAGACCCGGCGGCGAGAGTATAAGCGCATACAGCTATAACTACCAAACAAGGCAGCTGACATTCGATACAGCACCCGCTGCCGGGATAAACAGCATAGAAATGGGCTACACAGACCCCTGCGGCACGCGTGAATCAGTCTGCGCCATGCGTTTTGCAGAGCTTTATAACGGCAACACCGACACCCGTGTGTTTTTATACGGCAACGGCACAAACAGGTGCATCTATTCGGGGATAGATGCAGACGGAGAAATCAGGGCAGACTATTTTCCTGCAAACAATTTTGCCGACATAGGTGACAAAAACACAGCAATCACAGCGATGCTTAGGCACGGCAGAAGTCTTATGGCGTTTAAGCACGACAGCGCATGGAGCATAACGGCAGGTGAGGCAAAAATCCCGGGCGCAAATTCGTCTGCAGCCTTTTTCATAACACCTCAAAGCCGCGATACCGGCTGTATCTCATACCAAGGGGCAGCTCTGTGCGCGGGCAGGCTCATAACTCCCGATGAAAGCGGGCTAATCGAGTGGAGCCGCTCGGGATTCGGCTATTTAGGTGATGACGGCAGGAATCCTAAAAAGTTTTCCCTGCGTGTCGGCAAAACTATAAGCCAAATGGATCTAAAATCTGCCCTGCCCCATTTTCATAAGGAGAGCGGCGAGTATTTTCTTGTCGGAAAAGACGGCACAGCGATAGTCTACGGCAGCGACTGCGACGCATTTTATATCTACACGGGCATAAATGCCCTCTGCCTAATCAGCTACAAGGGCGATTTATACTTCGGCACGCAGGCAGGCGAGCTTTGCCGCTTGTCGCAGGAATACAAGGCAGACAGAGGAGAGCCGATTGATGCTGTTTGGGAGAGCGGCGCCATGGCACTTAGCCGTGGCTATGTGAAAAAGCACTCTTCCATGCTCTGGATAGCCCTCAAGCCCGAGGATAAAACCGGTATGGATATAAAGGCGATAACAGATGTGGGCACGGCTACACACATGATGAGAATCCATGGTGACCCAAATAAAAAGCTGCCGCAGCTGCACTGCGCTGCTTTAAAATCAAAGGGCTTTACCAGATACACACTCAGATTTGAAAACAGCGAAGCGGATGAGGCGCTCACGATTATTTCCGCAGACATAAGGTTTTCAGACACCGGCATATCCCGCAGAAGCTGAGATAATATATAAAATAAAATATATAAAATAACAGGAGATAAATATAATATGGCAGAAACTAATTTAAGACCGCCCGGTTACTACAGGGCAACAGACAAAACAGCCGAGATTAAAGAACAAAACGCCAAAAAGAAAGCGGCAATACTAAAAGAGCTCGAAAAAGCGTTTATAGAAAAGCTCGCAGCGCAGGCAGAGATAGCAAAAATAAAAAGCAGTGAGAGCCGAAACATAGCCGAGGCGCAGGCAAAAAACGACTTTGCACGCCGCACGGCAGAAAACGAAAACCTAATCAGCCGCGGCGTAGGCTCCGGCACAAAGGCACGGGCAAAAAATTATTTTGAGCTGAGGCAGGCGCAAAATGCCGAGGAATTTAGCAGAGAGCAAGAAGGCATCGGGGCAAAAACCCAAAACGAAGCTGAAGCAATAAAAAAATCATATATTAAAGCAATAGAAATAGCCTCGTCAAAAAACGAGGCTGAGCTTTCAGATAAGCTTTTAAAAGAGGCAATCAGAATAGACAGGAGCTTTAGCCCCTTCCCTAAAAATAGGGGTAGAGGCGGCAGCAAGCCAAAAACTATTAAAAACACCCTGCCCATAGGCTCAGCTACAGCTGCCGCGGGGCTGATGCTATCAGGTCTGCCGCTTAGACCCAAGGGCAAGAAATAGGAAGCAAAACCACGGGCAAAAACTAAATATACAGGCAAAACGGCTGTGTAAAATCTACACAGCCGTTTTTTGTCGCGGTGCACCGCGCTCTAACCCCTTGCTTTTCTTATAAGTTTCGTTACTTCATCTGCTGAAAGAACTTTGCCGTGTGAAACAACCTTGTTGTCAATCACCAAAGCCGGCGTCGACATCACACCATAGGTAGCAATTTGTGCATAATCAGTTACATGGTCGATTCTGCTATCCATGCCGAGCGCTTCTAATGCGGTTTTTGTTGCAGCCTCAAGTGCATTGCATTTAGCACAGCCGGAGCCGAGAACTTTAACACTTGCTTCTTCAGATTTTGCTGTTTTATCCGTTGATACACTTTGCACACCACAATCTCCGCATGAGCAACTAATAGCTGTCTTCTTCTCTCTGTCTTTCTTTCCAAATAATGCCATAATCGTCATCTCCTAAATATTTATTATAAAGCAAATAGCTTGATTGAATTATTTCAAATCTGTGTCTATAAAATTAATATTTCTGCAGCATTCGCAAAAATTCAATCGCAATACACAAGAGTTTTGTCATGCTTAATACCTCATCATAATATGAATGACTGAATTGTATTGAAAAAATAACCCACAAGTATGATTCCAACCGCACAAATAGCGATAAACACACCCAACAGCTTTGCTTTAACAGCTTTTTTCAGCATAATCATTGATGGCAAACTCAGGGTGGTAACAGCCATCATAAAAGAAAGGATCGTGCCAAGCTGTGCACCTTTGAACAACAATGCTTCCGCCACGGGAATCGTTCCAAAAATATCTGCGTACATAGGGATTCCTACAAATGTTGCAATAATAACACCAAACGGATTATTGCTCCCCAGAGCTGTTTCTACCCACGACTCAGGAATCCAGTTGTGAATCAGTGCGCCGATGCCCACACCAACCAATATATAAGGGAGCACCTTTTTGAACGTAGACAGCATTTGGTCTTTTGCAAAAATCAAACGATCCTTTTTTGTAAGGTGGGGAGACTCAATATCAACACTGCCTGCTGTAAGAACAAAACTTTCCACATGTTTTTCCATGTTTAATTTCTCGATAATTGTTCCACCCACCACGGCGATAACAAGCCCCAGCACCACATAGATTATGGCGACTTTCCCGCCGAAAATACTCATTAGCAGAACAAGACTGCCCAAGTCCACCATAGGAGAGGAAATTAAAAACGAGAATGTAACACCTAAAGGCAGCCCTGCACCGGTAAATCCTATAAATAAGGGAATAGACGAGCAGGAGCAAAAAGGAGTCACCGTTCCTAAAAGCGCTGCGATACAGTTTGCCCAAATGCCGTGAAAGCGCCCCAGAATTTTCCTGCTGCGTTCCGGCGGGAAGTAGCTTTGAATATAGCTAATGCCAAAAATAAGTAAGCACAAGAGCAAAGCAATCTTGATAACGTCATAAAGGAAAAACTGAATACTGCCAACCCATCGATTTGATAAATCGAGTCCTAAAGAAGAAAGCCCGGATCCTATTAAATGATTGAGCCATTTCATACCCAGAACTTGATTTTGAACAAAGTCCCACATAGTTAATTTTACCTCCACCTTCGATTTCTTTTGCCACACATCAATAATTTTTGATGTGTGGCGTCTTATTAATGCCATCTTAAAAGATGGCATTAATAAATACAGAATTATTCTCGGATTATCTAAGCGTTGTGAGTTCTTTCAATACTCTAATCGCGTGCTCTCTACCTGCCGTATCCAGCTGATAATGAGTCCATTTGCCTTCCTGTCGACTGGAGACTATGCCTGATTCACACAGTATTTTCATATGATACGACAATCCGGATTGAGTAAGAGATAAATTTTCAAGCAACACGCAAGCACACCGCTCTCCATGCTGAAGCTGTTCCAATATTGCAATCCTGTTTTCGTCGCAAAATGCTTTGAATATTTTTGCCTTTTCTTGGGCAGTTAAATCCACTTTGTCATCTCCCTCATATCAACAATTGTTGATATGAGTATTGTACACCTCATATCAAATACTGTCAATGTGTTTTTGAGAGTAGTAATAAAATATTTCTTTTCTGCTGCTCGTTGCTATTAATTGTTTTGTTGTTTAGTCGGTTTCGACTTTCCCGAAACAAAAAGGCTCTATCTATCCCTGAAGCTGCGGATTTTCTTGTCACTACTAAATATTAATTTTTTTATTTCATACTGCTATGGGCATAAAATACTGCTTTTTCCTGTAAAAACTGCGTGCTAAGTGCTATAATATGGCTGTTATAATATATAGTCATGTGGTCAAGGCGCAATAAAGATTTAAAAACGAAAAGGCAAAAAATGAAAAATAAAAAAAGAATTAGTGCCAAAACATCACTTATAATAGGCTTCATACTGCTTCTTCTAGCCATATGCTTTTTATGCTTTGCGTTTTCTCATCCGGAAGCTGCGTTTCCGTTTAGTCTCAGGCTCACATTTCTTTTATACGGGGCTTATATCTGGCTTTTATTTAAGTTTCTAGTGGATATTCCGGTGCTTAGAAAGAGAAGAAAAGGGCAAGGCAGCGAGCGCAATGTGAATATTGCAATTATAATTATGGCAATGCTATTTGTCGGAATGGAAATTGCAGGAGCAAAGGAGAATATCTACACAGTCGGCAGGGGCTTTGTTATTTTGGGCGCCTTGAATATTATTATCGAATATTTGCTTTCTAAATCAGATAAAAATGAAAGCTAAAACAAAATAATACAGCAAAAGGAGGCTATGTAATTTGCATAGCCGCCTTATTTTATTTGTGTATGTATGTCATTTTGCGCACTTTACCTGACTTTGTCAGTCGTTTAATTCATAGAGTATTTTAGCTGCATCAAATCGGGCAGAGCAGCTCCTGCAAATCCAATCGTTGTTACTCTTTTTGGCTTTTTTATGCAAATAGTCAAGGTTGCCGCCGCAAAAAGGGCAAGGCTCGGGTTTTTCAGCCCAAAGGCTTTTTAAAAATCTGACCATCTCGTCTCTATTTTTCATTTTGTATCTAATGAGTATCTCTTTTTCCACCATTGCTCCCAATAATTATAGATTTGTACCCTCCGAAAGAATATCTACATATTTTTTATATACATATTGCCGATACCTTTTTTTCTCCTCTACAAGCTCTAATATTTCAAGTTCCATTAAGTTTTCAAAAATTTTATTTACAGTAGGTTTACTAACATTGATTAAATTCTTTATATCTTCTGCTTCAACAAACGGATGTTTTAATAAATAGTCATATACTGTTAGTAGATTTGAAATATTTCCCCTTGAAAAAGAGCGGATTTTTTCCATGTCTTCATTTTTCAGTTTAACAATTGTTTGGATAGAATTAATAGCGTCTTCAGATACGTTACAAATTCCTTCTATAAAAAATTTAATCCATTCTTCAAACTCTCCCTTAATACGAATGTTATTAAGAAGTTCATAATACTTGCCTCTGTGTTTTTTGAAGAAATAACTTAAATATAAAACCGGATATTCAACTAATCCTTGTTCTCTCAAAAATAAGATAATGAGCAATCTCCCTATTCTGCCATTGCCATCTAAAAAAGGGTGTATTGTTTCAAACTGATAATGAATTAAGGCAATTTTTATTAGATTTGAAACTCCGCTTTCCTCATGTATATATTTTTCTAAATCGCTTAGACAATAATCCATCTCCTCCGGGGATGGCGGAATAAAGCTTGCATTCTTTAGTGTTGAGCCTGCATGTCCAATCCAGTTCTGGGATTTTCTAAATTCCCCGGGCATTTTTTCTTTTCCTCTGACATTGGATAATAAAACTGCATGAGTTTCTTTAATCAGCCTCATGCATAAAGGCAAATCCCTGAGCCTTTTAAATGCAAAGTTTGTCGCCTTGATGTAATTTACTATTTCTTCAGTATCTCTTATTTTTTCGTTATTTCTATCTTTCTGCAATACATCAACGAGTGAAGCCTGTGTCCCTTCTATTTGCGAACTGATTACCGCTTCTTTTTGAACATACATTGATACAAACAGATCAATATCGGGTAAAACTATTGCCATGCCATCTAATCTGCCTAAAATTAGGTAGGCTTTATTTATCAACCTACTCATTTCCTCATCTATATTTACTTCTATTTCCTTCAAATTATGAGGAATAAAACACTCATAATCACTCTGTATTCTCTTTAATTTTCCTGCTCTATTACTTTCTAATTTCAAGATTATCACCTGCTAAGATAAATTCATTATACTTAGGACAATTATAATGCCTCTAAGTAAAATTTTCAAGACAATTTTTTACTTGCGCGGATTTGCCCGTCGCTAAGTAAACTTTCTTTTTCTACCATTGCTCCTCTATCGTCTGTTAAAGCGTTATCCGTTTTTGCATTAATCTTTCAAAATCAGAAGTTGTGCCACCTTATTTCTGCAAACTCTGCGGTTATGTCTTTTCCCTCCGAATAAATCATATTCGGTGAGCCTGCATATTTGCCGACTACTTTGATGAATTTAATCGATTCTTCACCGAAGCGAGACCATAAAAATTTCACAAACAGCTTTTCATCATATCTTTTTGTTTTCCTCTGTTCATGAAAATCTTCTACAAGCTCATCAAAATGAATAAATACATAATCAGATGCAAGATAAAGCGATACATCTCCATCAGCACTGAGCAAAATGTGCTTATTTTTCGCCATTTCGTCTGTTTCTCCTGCAAATTTTAATTTATTTTATTTCTAAAGGTCTGTCTTTGAAATTAGGACTCCATGATTGCGCTAAAAGCCTTTGAGATGCTGCCGCGAAAACCGTTTTCCTCCAAGGCGATAACGCCGCGAATTGTGGTTCCGCCGGGCGAGCAGACATTATCCTTTAGTGCCCCGGGGTGCTCCCCTGTCTCACTCGCCAGAGTTCCTGTGCCGACTAGCATTGCCGAGGCAAGGCGATAAGCTGTGTGGCGAGATAGCCCGTAGCGAACACCGACATCCGAGAGAGCGTCTAAAAACATAGCTGCAACGGCAGGTCCGCAGCCGGCAAGGCTGCCCGCAATGTCCATTTCCCCGCTTTTTACATATTCGATAATTCCGGTTTTTCCGAAAATCTCCTCAAAGACTGCCCTATCCTCCGCAGTTAAACTGCTTTGCTCCTCGCAAATCCAAACGCCCTTGCCTACCGCAACAGGTGTATTCGGAATTACACATTGGACATGGCAAGACTGCGGCAGCAGAGATTTTATTTCGTCATGCGATACTCCTGCCAAAACAGAGACTACTATCTTGTTTTCAAACTGCTCGGCAACAGGTGCTATAACCTCTCTTAGCTGATAGGGTTTCACAGCTAAAACAACAATATCAGAGCAGGATAATAGTTCCGATAAACAGGCGCAGGCGTTTATTTGCAGTTTTTCTGCCTTTTCCCGCAGCCTATCTATGTTTCTGCCCGCAGCATAGAGATTTTCGGGGCAAACGGCTTTTGATGCCAAAAGCCCCCGGGCAATAGAATGCCCCATTTGACCAAGTCCAATAATTCCGATTTTCATATAATTTTCCTCCCGGGTATAGTTTTGTTATTTGCAATAGTGCTGTGTGCAGCCTCCGCGTGCCTCCTGCGGGGTCTGTGTTTTATTTGTCTATCATACTATATTTCAACAAAAAGAACCATCCTCGGTGATTCACCCGGTGATTCATATAAAAAATTCAGGCGGACTTCCACCTCTTTATTTCGAGTTTTGTGCTTTCGTTCAAGCCCATGAATCACAAAGTAATCACAGGGGACGGTTCTTTTTGATTTTGAGCTGTGATTACCCTGCATGTCCTTTCTCCTTTCTTCGCAACAAAAATACGACTAAGGGTTTAATCTTAATCGTTTGGGTTTGATTTGTGTTATTTAGTTTTTAGTTTTGTCAAACTTGAATTTATCGGGCTACAGCTTATGCTCATTAGGTGAGGTTAAAAGATTTTCTTGAAGTTGATTTGTTGCTTACCACCCTCGTAACCACAATGTCTGTCGTGGTAAAGTAAAGTTGTAACACAGCTGTCCAAAGTGATAAAATTATAAATCACAAGGAGAGAAGAAAATGGCGAGTTACAACGAAGAAACAAGAAAGAAGATAGTACGGCTGCACCTTGAGGAGGGCCGCAG
>JAAZCZ010000080.1 GCA_012513005.1 Oscillospiraceae bacterium
CCAAGGTTCTTTATCTCTATTTATACGGGTGGCAAAACCAATGGTTTTGCCACCCGCTCATATTTACAGGCTGATTTTCTTTTTCAGGTATGTTTCGTTCAGTAGATGATTTGTTTCATATTTGCCTTTATAAAACACAGCCCAATTGTTGAATATTCCCGGTAGATTTTTCGCTCTTTCCAGTGTGTCAACCTCTATTAAGCTGACGGGAATGCTGTTTTTATCGCAGTATTCCTGCACCTGCTCTATGCAGTTTTGGATATATGGGCATTGGGGGCTGTGGTAAATAGTAAGCTCTTTATTATCTATCTCCATCTTCTTTGCATTTTCTGAAAAATTAGGGTATTTCCCGTTAAACGAAAGTGCCAAAAGCTCATATTCATTCCCCGCTGTGTCTACCGTATCAAAGCCGTATTTTTGAAAAAATCTTTTTTCAGATAAAAACGGTTTTTTCTTCTTTGAAGAAAGTACGCAGACTCCCTCTTTTCCCTTTTCCTTTGCGTCATTTATGCAGTATTCAAGTAGAGCCTTTGCATATCCCTTGCCCTTATATGAGCCGGAAACCCAAAGACAATAAATATAGATATAATTATATCCAAAAATAGGCACCCAAGATTTTTCTAAAGGTGCGTACTCTATAAATACCTTGCCTTTTGCGTCAAGCTTGCGAAAGACGTGCCCCTCTTCCATTCGCTTTTTGAGCCACTGCTTTTTTATTGCCACTCCTTCTTGGTGCTTCTTATCTGCAATTGCGCAACATAAATGCTCCTTTTCTATGTTGCTGCTACATAGATTTACAAAACAGTCACTCATTTTTATCCTCCTAATTATATCTATACACAAATAACATTATGATTCTAAACCTGCTATATTTCGGGCTTGGGGTTATTTAGATTATTATACTTGATTTCTTCTTCATGTTCTACCTATTAATATAAAAATGTCGGAGCGCAAAATGCACACCGACATTAATTGAAATAGTTAATTATCACTCTGTTTTGCGACCTGTAAGTCTCTTTTTGAATGCTATAAATTTACCTATGTGCCGGCTTGTGTATAAGACCCCGACAATCAGCACCGCAAATGACAGCCCCAGGCAAAACGAGGCTATATTGTCGTATATTGCTGTTTCTGTGAGTTTTGTTATGCTGAGCAGGGCGAAAATAATAAATGATATTACTCCTGTCCATGAAAAAACATGCAGCTTTTTCATTAGCCTCAGCTTTTCCTCGCTCCCGTATTCTGCCACCTTTATTGCTGTGTGCTTTACCTCTTCGTTCATTTTCTCACTTTTCCTTTCTCCGTCAATTAGCTCGACTAATGTGACTGAATAAATTTCTGCAAGCTCTATCAGAATATCTAAATCCGGTGTATTTCTCCCGGTTTCCCATCTGGAAACTGTTCTTGCGTTAACACCCAGCTTTTCTGCCAGCTGCTCTTGGGTCATTTTGTTTTCGTTTCGTAGGGTTTTTAAAAACCTTCCGCTCTTTTCAAGATTCATAATCGAGCCTCCTTTCGCTTGCAATATAGCAAATATACGCTCTGCTTAACACGACACAAAGTGAGAAATGCCGCATTTTTCCGGACATTTATGTCCTATCGGTCTTTTTGCCGATAATAGCCCAAAAAGGGCGCAGCAAAAGCTGCGCCCTTAAAAACATTTTTATTAATACATGCCGCCCATATCGGGTGCACCGCCGCCCATTGCGGGGGCAGGCTCCGGCAGGTCAGCCACAACAGACTCGGTTGTGAGTACCATTGCAGAAACTGATGCTGCGTTTTCTATTGCACTGCGGCAGACCTTGGCGGGGTCAACTATGCCCATTTCGATCATGTCGCCGTACTTTTCGCTGAGTACATCGTAGCCGAACATGGGGTTTTTAGATGCATAGACCTTGTCGAGCACAACGGCACCGGCTAGTCCTGCGTTTTCGACTATCTGGCGGATGGGTGCAAGAAGAGCTCTGGCTACAACATCGGCGCCTGTCTTCTCGTCTCCGGAGAGGGTCTTTGCAAGCTTGGCAGCTGCCTTAGCACCACAAATGTATGCTGTGCCGCCGCCTGCCACTATGCCTTCCTCAACTGCTGCGCGGGTTGCGTTTAGAGCGTCCTCTATGCGGAGCTTCTTTTCCTTCATCTCGGTCTCGGTAGCTGCACCGACCTTGATTACTGCCACACCGCCGGAGAGCTTTGCTAAGCGCTCCTGGAGCTTTTCCTTGTCGTACTCGGAGGTAGTTGCGGCTATCTGGCTGTTTATCTGAGCTACGCGGTTTTTAATGTCGTCTCCGCTGCCTGCGCCGTCTACTATGATTGTGGTCTCCTTGGAAACCTTTACCTGACGGGCGCGACCTAACATTTCCATTGTAGCTTCCTTGAGCTCCATGCCGAGGTCGGTGGAAATTACCTGACCGCCGGTAAGTACTGCAATATCCTGAAGCATTTCCTTGCGTCTGTCACCGAAGCCGGGGGCCTTGACGCAGACACAGGTGAAGGTGCCGCGGAGCTTGTTGAGTATGATTGTTGCAAGAGCCTCGCCCTCAACATCCTCAGCAACGATTAAAAGCTTCTTGCCTGCCTGAACTATCTGCTCGAGCAGGGGGAGTATTTCCTGAATGTTGGATATCTTTTTATCTGTAATTAGAATGTAAGCATCGTCAATAACAGCTTCCATCTTCTCTGAGTCTGTGACCATGTAGGGGGTTATGTAGCCGCGGTCAAACTGCATGCCCTCGACTACCTCGGAATAGGTCTCGGCTGTCTTGGATTCCTCAACTGTGATGACACCGTTTCTGCCTACCTTGTCCATTGCCTCTGCAATGAGCTTGCCTATTAGCTCCTCACCGGAGGAAATTGCGCCGACTCTTGCTATATCCTTGCTGCCGGAAACAGGCTTGCTGATTGCCTTAATCTCGGCAACGGCTGCTTCAGAAGCTCTCTTTATGCCGTTTTTCATAATCATTGGGTTAGCGCCGGCTGCTAAGTTCTTAAGACCCTCGTTAATCATGTTCTGTGCAAGCAGGGTTGCGCTTGTTGTGCCGTCACCGGCTACATCGTTTGTCTTTGTGGAGACCTCGCGGATTAAGGAAGCGCCCATGTTCTCAAAGGCGTCTTCAAGCTCAACTTCTTTTGCTATTGTAACGCCGTCATTTGTGATGAGCGGAGCGCCGAATTTCTTGCCTAAAACTACATTGCGTCCTTTGGGACCGAGTGTGATATTGACTGTGCCTGCAAGCTTGTCGACTCCTGCCTGTATAGCCTTGCGGGCTTCTTCACCGTAAATAATCTGTTTTGCCATATTTATCTGTTCCTCCAATTATTATCTATTCAATAATAGCTAAAATGTCGCTCTGTCTGACTATCATGAGCTCTTCATCATCCACTTTGACATTGGTTCCGCTGTATTTGCCGACCAAAACGAGCTGGCCTTTTTTTACGCACATTTTAACCTCGTTGCCGTCCACAAGACCGCCGGGTCCCACCTCGATTACCTCATAGGTCTCGGGCTTTTCCTGGGCTGTGGAAGCGAGAATAATACCGCTTTTTGTCTTCTCCTCCGCCTCTTGCTGCTTTAAAACTACCCTGTCAGCTAACGGTTTGAGTTTCATTGTATTTCCTCCTGTATTATTATAATCTCAGATGTTAGCACTCATTTGCATCGAGTGCTAACATCAATAAAATACCACATTTTAGAAAATAGTCAAGCTAAATTGACATTATTTTTGAGAATTTTTTGTAAATATCACTCTTAAAACTCTATGTCCTCGGGAATTACAAAATTAACTCCCTCCGGGATTAAATCGAACACTATTCTGGTAGCCTTCATTATCTCCCCGTCTAAGTTGACGGCTTGCGGGCTTTTTGCCTGAACCTCTATATGATTTGTGCGGACATAGCTTATATATTCAGGCAGCTTTTTGTATCCTCCTCTGGAGAAGGCGGCTATTGAACGCAGTATGCTAAACCTATTTGCCCCCGAGACAATAAGGCAGTCTAAGATGCCGTCGTCGGGTCTGGCATCCGGGCTGGGATTAAAGCCCCCGCCGTAGTATCTGCCGTTGCACACACAGACTAAGTTAAGTTCAGGTCCGCAGACTAAGCTGTCTACCGTTGCCGTCATCCTGCTTTTTGTGCCTTTTATTACATTGAGAGCAAGGCAGGCTGCGTAGTCGAATGCACCTGTGCTGATTTTACGCTTTGAAAAATTATGCACATCCTCTGCTACCCTTGCATCTAAACCCACAGAGCAGATATTTATGCTGTATCTTCCGTTGCATAAAATTAAATCCAAAGGCTTTACTTTGCCTGTTACGAGCTTTGTTATATCGGAAAAGCTATTTTTCCCTTCTCCGAAGGTTTTAATAAAGTCGTTACCCGTTCCGCAGGGAAAATCCGTAACTGCGACATTGTGTCTGCCGGCAGCTGCATTTACGCACTCGTTTAAAGTGACGTCTCCCCCGCAGGCGTAGACACGAAGAGGCTTGCCGTTTGCAGCCTCCTGCTTTACTTTTTTGCAGGCGTCCATTGTGTCTTTTGTCACATAGACTAAAAACTCATCTTTTTTTCTTATGCTCTCCGGCAGCTTATTTATCCCCTCGTTTACAAGCGTGAGCTTTTCGGAGATTTTTAGTTTTCCTGCAACGGGGTTAATAACAAAAAGATGCAACATGTCCGGCACCCTCCGCATTTGTTCTTATTTACTAATTCTCTTAAAATCTGTTTTATACATGTATAACATACACTTTATATTGCCGTTATAGAGCTTTCTTGTCTTGCTTGCCTTGGCTCCGTAGATTCTCTCGAATTCCGGATTGGGAGAGAGCAGGTAAGTGCTCCAATTTTCTGCATTTTTCATTCTTGCTCCGAATGCCGCAATCAGCGCCTCTGCCTCTTTTATTTCAAGCATCCGCTCTCCGTAGGGCGGGTTTGTGACTATTGTGCCCCTGTCGCTTACAAGAGAAAATTCCTTTGCGTCTGCCACCGAAAAACTAATTATATCCAAAACTCCGGCTCTTTTGGCGTTTTCCTTTGAAATTTGCACGGCAGACTCGTCTATATCCGAGGCAAATATGCGATATTCTCCGCTGTACTCGCGGGCTTTTGCCGCCTGTCTCTCATCTTCCCAGACAGATTCATCTATAAATGCCCATTTTTCTGCCGAAAAATTGCGATATAAGCCGGGGGCTCTGTTTTTTGCAGCTAAGGCTGCCTCTATTGCTATTGTTCCGCTGCCGCAAAACGGGTCTGCAAAGTCGCCCCTGCCTCTGTATCCGGCAATGTCTACCATAGCTGCTGCCAGCGTTTCGCGCAGGGGGGCTTCCACCTGCTCTTTTCTGTATCCCCTTTTGTGCAGACCTGTGCCGCTTGTGTCGAGGCAGATTACCGCCTCGTCTTTCATTATATAAAACTGTATCTGATACATTTCACCGTCATCGGGGCACCATGACATTTTATATGCAGATTTTAGATTCTCTGCCGCCGCTTTTTTTATTATCTTCTGGCAGTCGGGAACAGAGTGCAGCTCTGAATTTAGTGTGAATCCCTTGACGGGAAACTGACCGTTTTTCGGGATATAATCCGATAGCGGCAGGCGCTTTACACCCTCGAAGAGATCATCAAAGCTCTTAGCCTTAAATCTGCCGATTTCAAGCAGCACTCTCTCGGCAAAGCGTGTTTTAATATTGGCGCGGGCAAGCCCGTTTAGGTCAGTAGTAAAGCCGACTCTTCCGTTTTCTACCGTGACATCCTTCATATCCATGTGGCGAAGCTCGTTTCCGAGCGGACCCTCCAAGCCAAAAAGGCAGGGGGCTACAAATCTATAATTCATTCTTTTCCTCCGAAACTTCGGTTTCTTCCGCAGCCATCAGGCTTTCTTCTATATTTGTTTCATCTGATGTTTCTGC
>JAAZCZ010000081.1 GCA_012513005.1 Oscillospiraceae bacterium
AAACTGCCTAAACGCCATAACAAAAAAGTGATGAATAAGATATATGCCGAATGTCAGGGATGATATATATACTAATCTTCGAGATGCCGCCCTGCCTAAAGACAGAGCTCTGACAGCTTCGAAAAGCCCGTAAGACATGAGAAGAGGTCCCAAAGTCATGCCCCCGAGTATATCCGTATAGACAGAGCCACTGCTAAGAGACAATGACCAGGTCAGACCAAATACCAGAGCGAATCCAATCACAAAGGATGAGATATAAATCCATAGCCTGCCCGGATTGGGGGGCGCTTTGTAGAGATAGTAGCCGAAGAACATATACCCGACAGCACGATAGGTCATATTAATTCCGTAGAGCTTAATGAAATCACCTATTTGAGAAAAAGGAAAAAACATAAACAAGGTCGGCAGAACTATTGCCAGAGATGCAAAAAGAAGGGCAGTATAATCAAGCAGCTTATCGTCTGCTGTTTTAACATAGTGCCGAATAGGCGGCAATAGAATATAGCACAAAAGCAGAAGCTGCAGATAATAAAGGTGAGTGTGGTGTCTAAACATCAAAACGTCATAAACTGAGTCTGTAATTATTTTATAACTAAAACCCTCACCGTTTAAATATGCAGTGCCCGCGCCTAATACCAGTCTGTACGCAAATGCCCAGAAAAGCAGAATAATTAGGATTCTGAGAAAATACGAGCGAATAAGCCTTTTTATTGGCAAATCTCTTTCCGGAGAGAGCATCAAAGCGCCGGTGCACATCAGAAATGAAGGCACGGCAAAGCGGGTAATAGTGTCCCAAAAAGCAGCCGAAATCCAGCCGGTGCTGCCAATCTCAAACTCATAAAGTCCATAACCGGACAGATGAATCGTAATTACTGCAAAGGTTGCAATTATTTTAATAATATCTATCGAAGCATCACGCAGATGCGAAGGCTTTTGCATCAAAATCTCCTTCCGCCGTGCACATAAGACCCATAAAAATCCACATAATAGGAAGCACCGGCGGCAATGCAAGACCAAACAGAGCAGCAATAAAATATGATATTACGCTAAAACCAAATGCGGTTTTGTCTTTGCTGCCGATGCGGCTTAATGAGGAAGCGAATATAATAAGGTAGAAAACAAGGCTCAAAATACCCGTTTGAACAAGGTAATTAAGAAGCTCACTGTGAGCGTTATCCACATAAGAAACCAAAGTAGTACCGGTTTCAGTAACATAGCGGGAAAAGCGAACTTGTGACAAATGCGAGTAAGAGGCAGGACCATAGCCCAAAATGCCGCCGGCTACTGCAAGCTTTAGAGCTTCCTTCCAAATAAGCAGCCTGTGAGAGCCGAGACTGTCGCTTATTCTGCCGTGGAGAATGTTGCCCAAATCGGCCAAAACCCCGTCATTCGGATCTAAAACAAAAACAGCGGTCAAAAAGAAAATCAGAAAAGCAAACACGAAGCCTATCGCAGCGATAAAGTACTTCTTATCAGGAAATCTGGTCTTAGTAAAATACAAAAAAAGTATAACAAGACTAAGCGCAAGTGCGAGCAAAAAGGAGCGCATGCCGGAAGCGAGTGCCACATATATAGCGAGTGCCGAGGGCAGTAAAAGCCAAAACCTATTCGGGCTGTCTGTGTCTAAAATGAGCCAAAAAAAGGCAGGTATACAAAGGGCGTAATATGAGGATAAGAGGCTTGTGTTGCCGATTGTTCCGAGAAAAACTCCGGAATACTTAAGCCCGCTGTCTTTATACAGCATTCCCGCAGGATAGAGCGAAAAGGGATTAAGACCCCATATCTGCATAATTGCAATAAGTGAACAAATACCGCAGGATAGCCCCAGCATGTAAATATATACTCCGTTAGGCTCCCCGTAGTTTAAAACTATTAAAAAACTAATAGCGAGTAGTATTAGGAACAAAAGCCCGTCATATCTGCTGCCCAAAAGCAGTGAAGCTCTCGGCAAATCAGAAAACACCCAAGACAAAGCACAAACAGTAATAAAAAGCAAAGCGGAAACAGACGCAATATCGAGCTTAAACTTAAAGCTTTTTTGAGTAGCGGAAGCTACTGCTAATAAGAGCAGACAAGCTACTGTAGCTACAGCAAAAAACATAAACTTATTATAGCCCAATTTCCCATATCCGGACAGTCCTGTCCAAAGCGGAAAAACAAGCACGAAAAGGGAAATATACACATGAACAATAAGCTTTGATACAGCTTTCATAGTAAGCTGATTTTATCATGTTTTATGCTTGTACGCAACCTGACTATGTGGTTTAATGCTGTATATGAATGAAAGAAGAAAAATCAAAAAGCGAGGTAAAAAATGTATTTTGACACACATGCACATTACGATGATAAGGCATTTGACGATGACAGGGATATTCTGCTTGCATCTATGCCCGAAAGTAATATATCACATATAATAAATCTAGGCTGTGACAAGGTCACCTCAGAAAAATCAGTTGAGCTTTCTGACCGCTATCCGTTTATATATGCAGCTGTCGGATGGCAACCGCAGGAGTGGCATTCATGGAACGATAACAGCATCGAAGAAATAAGAAAACTTGCCAAAAATCCAAAGGTAGTTGCAATAGGAGAAATCGGTCTTGACTACTACTGGGACAAGTCGCAGAAAGACTTGCAAAAAGAGATGTTCAAATCTCAGCTGCAGCTTGCAAAGGAACTGAATTTACCCGTTGTCGTACACGACAGGGAGGCGCACGCTGACTGTCTTGAGATTTGTGACGAAGTAAATATGACACGAGTTGTTTTTCACTGCTATTCCGGAAGCGCAGATTTTGCAAAACTGCTATTAGATAGGGGATGGTATCTGGGCTTTGACGGACCTATTACATATAAAAATGCAAAAAAACTGCCTGAGGTGGTAGAGGTGTGCCCCTTAGACAGAATACTCATAGAAACCGACAGCCCGTATCTAAGCCCCGAGCCTAAAAGAGGCAGGAGAAACGACTCTAAAAACCTGCCGTATATAGCTGCTAAAATCGGAGAAATAAAGGGACTGTCTGCAGAGGAAATAGCCAAAATAACAAAAGAAAACGCTCTGCGACTTTTTGACAAAATAAAATAAGCTTTTACATTTTACAGTAAAATAAAAAGGCACTCGGAATTTTTCCGAGTGCCTAAAAATATTAATGCTGCTTTTCGGGAACTACATTACCATGTTAACTGAAACGCTGTAATCATGACGGACACTGGTTAAAACTTCTTCAAGTTCATCCTGGAAATAAGCATTGCGTCTTTTGTTAAATACACAAAGTGCTTCGTTCAAAACAGAGGCCGCAGCGGCTTC
>JAAZCZ010000082.1 GCA_012513005.1 Oscillospiraceae bacterium
AAACTGCCTAAACGCCATAACAAAAAAGTGATGAATAAGATATATGCCGAATGTCAGGGATGATATATATACTAATCTTCGAGATGCCGCCCTGCCTAAAGACAGAGCTCTGACAGCTTCGAAAAGCCCGTAAGACATGAGTAGAGGTCCCAATGTCATGCCCCCGAGTATATCCGTATAGACAGAGCCACTGCGAAGAGACAAGAACCAGGTCAGACCAAATACCAGAGCAAATCCAATCACAAAAGAAACTATATAAATCCATAGTCTGCTCGGATTGGGGGGCGCTTTGTAGAGATAGTAGCCGAAGAACATATAGCCGACAGCCCTATAGGTCATATTAATACCGTAGAGCTTAATGAAATCACCTATTTGAGAAAAAGGAAAAAACATAAACAAGGTCGGCAGAACTATTGCCAGAGATGCAAAAAGAAGGGCAGTATAGTCTAATAGCGTGCTGCTTGCTGTTTTAACATAGTGCCGAATAGGCGGCAATAGAATATAGCACAAAAGCAGTAGCTGAAGATAATAAAGGTGAGTGTGATGACGAAACATCAAAACATCAGTAACGGAGTCTGCAAATATTTTGAAGTTAAACCCCTCACCGCTTAAGTATGCAGTGCCCACGCCTAAAACCAGCCTGTACGCAAATGCCCAGAACAGCAGGATTACAAGGATTCTGAGAAAGTATGAGTTAATAAGCCGCTTTATTGGCAAGTCTCTTTCGGGAGACAGCATCAAAGCACCGGTGCACATAAGGAATGAGGGCACAGCAAAACGGGTGATAGTGTCCCAAAAAGCAGCAGAAATCCAGCCGGTGCTGCCTATCTCAAACTCATAAAGTCCATAACCGGACAGATGAATCGTAATTACTGCAAAGGTTGCAATTATTTTAATAATATCTATCGAAGCATCACGCAGATGCGAAGGCTTTTGCATCAAAATCTCCTTCCGCAGTGCACATAAGACCCATAAAAATCCACATAATAGGAAGAACCGGTGGCAATGCCAGGCCAAATAAAGCCGAAATAAAATAAGATATCACGCTAAAACCAAATGCAGTTTTGCCTCGGCTTTTAATGCGACACAGCGAAGAAGCAAAAATCAGCAGGTAGAAAACAAGGCTCAAAGCACCGGTTTGAACTAGGTAATTTAGAAGCTCACTGTGAGCATTATCCACATAAGAAACCAGGGTAGTGCCTGTTTCCGGAACATAGCGGGAAAAGCGAATTTGCGATAAATGAGAGTAAGAGGCAGGGCCGTAGCCCAAGATGCCGCCGGCTACTGCAAGCTTTAGAGCTTCCTTCCAAATAAGCAGCCTGTGAGAGCCGAGACTGTCGCTTATTCTGCCGTGGAGAATGTTGCCCAAATCGGCCAAAACCCCGTCATTCGGATCTAAAACAAAAACAGAAACTAAAAACAAAACAGAAGAAGCAAATATAAGGCCTATTGCGGAAATGTAGTATTTTTTCTCCGGGAAACGGGTTTTAATATAATACAAAAACAGTATAACAAGAGAAAGGGTGAGCGCAAGCAAGAAGGAGCGCATGCCGGCAGCGATTGCCACATACATAGCGAGGCAGGAGGGCAATAAAAGCCAAAACCTATTTGGATTGTCTGTATCTAAAATAAGCCAAATAAAAGCGGGTATGCAAAGGGCATAATATGAGGATAAAAGGTTTGTATTGCCGATTGTACCCAAAAATACTCCTGAATACTTAAGCCCGCTGTCTTTATATAACATGCCCGCGGGATAGAGTGAAAAGGGATTTAAACCCCAAATCTGCATAATTGCAATAAGTGAGCAAATACCGCAGGATAGCCCCAGCATATAAATATAAACCCCGTTAGGCTCCCCGTAGTTTAAGACTATTAAAAAAGAAACTGCAAGTAAGATTAAAAATAAAAGCCCGTCATATCTGCTGCCCAAAAGCATTGACGCTCTCGGCAAATCAGAAAACGCCCAAGACAAAGCACAAGCGATTATAAAAAGCAAGGCGGAAACAGACGCAATACTTAGCTTAAACCTAAAACTTTTTTGAATAACGGAAGCTACGGCTAATAACAGCAGACAAGCTGCTGTTGCTACAGCAAAAAACATAAACTTATTATAGCCCAATTTCCCATATCCGGACAGCCCTGTCCAAAGCGGAAAAGCAAGCACGATAAGGGAAATATACACATGAACAATAAGCTTAGACTTTATTCTCATAGCAAGCTGATTTTATCATGTTTTATACTTGTACGCAACCGGACTATATGGTTTAATGCTGTATATAATGAAAAAAAGAAATAGGCTGGAAAGTGAGGTAAGCAATGTATTTTGACACACATGCACATTACGACGATAAGGCATTTGATGATGACAGGGAGATTCTTCTCAGCTCTATGCCCGATAATAAAATATCACATATAATAAATTTAGGCTGTGACAAGGTCACCTCAGAAAAATCAGTTGAGCTTTCTGACCGCTATCCGTTTATATATGCAGCTGTCGGATGGCAACCGCAGGAGTGGCATTCATGGAACGATAACAGCATCGAAGAAATAAGAAAGCTTGCCCAAAAGCCCAAGGTAGTTGCCATAGGAGAAATTGGCCTTGACTACTACTGGGATACATCACAAAAAGACCTGCAAAAAGAAATGTTTAGGTCTCAGCTAAAGCTTGCAAAGGAGCTAAATTTGCCGGTAGTCGTGCACGATAGGGAGGCGCACGCAGACTGCCTTGAAATATGTGATGAAGTAAATATGACACGGGGCGTTTTTCACTGCTATTCCGGAAGTGCCGAATTTGCAAAGCTGCTCATAGACAGGGGATGGTATTTGGGCTTTGACGGACCTGTCACATATAAAAACGCAAAAAAACTGCCCGAGGTAGTGAAAGTGTGCCCCTTAGATAGAATTCTTATAGAAACCGACAGTCCGTACTTAAGCCCCGAGCCTCTAAGAGGCAGGAGAAACGACTCTAAAAACCTGCCGTATATAGCTGCTAAAATCGGAGAAATAAAGGGACTGTCTGCAGAGGAAGTAGCCAAAATAACAAAAGAAAACGCTCTGCGACTTTTTGACAGAATTAAATAAGAAATTGCAGCCAAGAACATAATAAAAAGGCACTCGGATAATTTATCCGAGTGCCTAAAAAATTAATGCTTTTCGAAACCTACATTACCATGTTAACTGAAACGCTGTAATCATGACGGACACTGGTTAAAACTTCTTCAAGTTCATCCTGGAAATAAGCATTGCGTCTTTTGTTAAATACACAAAGTGCTTCGTTCAAAACAGAGGCCGCAGCGGCTTC
>JAAZCZ010000083.1 GCA_012513005.1 Oscillospiraceae bacterium
AAGCCTTGTGTACTTCACAACAGCCCTGCGCTCAAATGAAATTGTTTTTGAAAAGCTTCTGCGTACCTACTTAAGAAAAGTGCACGATGAAGAGAGCCAAGTAACGGTTAAGATGCTGAAAAAATACGAGGAAGACGAAGATCTGCTCGAGGATGTCATAACCGAAAACAAGCAGGCAATCGACATGGCAGACATATACACAAATATCTTAGGCGGCACAATGGATGCGTTTGCTTCAATTATTTCGAATAACCTAAACATAGTAATGAAGTTCCTCGCAATAATTACCATAGTCATGGCAGTGCCGACAATTATTACAAGCTTCTACGGAATGAATGTTCCCTTGCCGTATCAGGCAAGCCCGTATGCATATATCGGAATAACTATACTCAGCGTTGTGCTTATGATTTGCGGAGCCATTATAATAACAAAGAATAAACTAAATTAAAAATAGACAAAGCAAAAAACAGAGTTAAAAGCTCTGTTTTTTCTCTTAGAATTATACTTAAAGCTCACGAATAATAACAGAAACGCTGTCACCAACACTTTTGCCAATTCTACTCCTAATCTCTTTTAATATGCCAATGATATAGCAAATACTGCCGTCATCATTTTTTACTCCCATATTCACTATGCTGCCGGTATATAAAACCCCGTCAAAAAGCGCCTGCACTCTAACTCGCCCTTTTCCAAATTCCTACCTAATGTCAAAGGGCACACGGACAAAAGCACCGCCCTTACCTTCAGCAGCTTCAATTACAGCGTCAAACTCATATG
This sequence comes from Oscillospiraceae bacterium, assembly GCA_012513005.1. Taxonomy (GTDB): domain Bacteria; phylum Bacillota; class Clostridia; order Oscillospirales; family Oscillospiraceae; genus Scatomorpha. The sequence continues at coordinate 778 of JAAZCZ010000083.1, forward strand.
ATTTACCGGACACAAAATACCCCCTCAAAAAACCAAAAGAACACTAATTTGCATACATTATAGCATATATTAATAAAATCATTGCAATGAAATGAGAATAATAATAAAATAACTGTTATCGATATTTGTTTATAGTATTAGTTAGCTAAAATATTTATTTTAAAAACTGTTAATGAGCTTCGCAAATTCGGATTTGTAAAAGAAAGGTGTTTAGAGACATGAAAAAGAAATCACTTATTATGTCAAAGTTTCTGGTTGTTATTCTGATTTTCAGCATGGTAATTGGAGGTGCAGCATTTGCAGAGGAAGTGCCCCAACTGCCGCTTGCTGAAAATGCTGAAGCTGCAGGTGAAACTCCCCTTGCCGAGGAGGCAGAAACCGAGACCTCAAATAACGATGTTGTAGAAACCGAAGCAGAGCCGGAAATTGCCGAAGAAGCTCAAGAAGCCGCACCAGCAGAAACCGAAGCAGAGCAGCCGAGCACAGAGATTTCGGAAACGGCTGCAGAAGAGCCAGCGCCAATTGAAAAAGCACCGATTTCGCTGATGAGCATCGCGTTTGGGACATACGGAACGTGTCCATGGGATATTTCAGATAGTGGTGTATTGACTATTAAAGCCGGAACACTTCCTGAAACCTCTAATAACAATGCACGCCCATGGAAGGACTATAATGCTCAAATAACTTCTGTTGTGGTAAAACCGGATGTTATTGCTGCTTCAAATTCAGCTTTTTTGTTTAGTGGACTTAGCAAAGCTACAAGTATTGATCTAAGCGGACTTGACACATCAAACACTACAAATATGAACAATATGTTCTCACACTGCAAGGCGCTTACTTCATTGGAAATAAGCAATCTAAACACAGACAAAGTTACAGATATAGATTTCATGTTTGCCAGTTGCACCAGCCTAACTTCACTAGATGTTTCTAAGATTGACACTTCAAGGCTAAAAACATTGATATCAGTTTTTAATAATTGTGCTAACTTGACGGAGTTAACAGGACTTGAGAATTGGGATGTTTCACAAGTTTATGACATGAACTCTTTGTTTAGACAAAATATAATAAAAGACTTAAGTGGAATTGAAGCATGGAATACAGTGGCTCTAAAAGACCTAAACTCAACATTTTATAGAGCCAAGGGTATTACTTCACTAACCTGTCTGCTTGGAATGTGTCAAGAGTTACAAACCTGCACTTTACCTTTTCCAAATCAGCATTAACAGATCTAAATATTTCCGGATGGAAATTTGCTGCACTTGCCAAGCAAACAAATACGTTTGAATTAACGGCAATTAATAAACTTGATCTGTCTTTATGGGATAACAAGGGAGCGGAGGGACAGCTTACTAGCCCCGATACTTTTCTTTCAATGTCCAATTTGCAGATTCTAATGCTTAACCCAGACTTCAGATTTTTTAACAATGACTCATTTACCTTTACACCACCTACTAACGAAACTTACACAGGCAAGTGGCAGGCAGTCGGCAGCGGAACAGTAGATGACCCAAAGGGTGCCGAACTTACAGTAGCGGAGCTAAGGGCTCTATATATGAGTGAAAAGCTTGGACCCCTTGAAACATATGTCTGGCAGAAGGTAGCAAAACCGCTTGGTAATTTGAAAGTCAGCAAAACCGTTACAGGCACAGCAGGAGAATTAGATAAGGAATTTTCGTTTACTATTACATTAGACGATAAAACAGTAAGTGGCAAATACGGCGATATGACATTTGCAGAAGGCAAGGCAGAGTTTGTGCTCAAAAATGGCGAAAGCAAAACTGCAAGCGGACTTCCGGCAGATATCGGGTACACAGTTACAGAGAGCAACAACGAAGGCTATACAGTAACAAAGACAGGTGACACAGGCAAAATAGTAAAAGATGAAACTGCAGAAGCAGTGTATACAAATCAGAAGGACGCACCACCAAGCCCGTCTCCCTTACCGACGCCCACAGCAAGCCCGTCTCCTTCACCGTCCCCGACTCCCTCACCGTCACCCTCTCCAAATGCACCCTCAAATCAGGCACCAAAAACAGGCGACACCAGCATAATGATTCTGTGGGTAATAATCCTCGCAGTAGCGGTGATAGGCGTTGTATTAGTAATATTACTTATAGCAAAAAAAGACAAAACAGATGAGTAAGCAATTATCAAGATAAATATCAAGGGTCGGGCAAGCACCCGACCCTAATTATTTGACCACATGAGAAAAAGAAGGCAAAAATGAAAACAAAACTGCAAAAACTAAAAGTAAGCATCGGTAGCGACGACGTCGATTACCTAATGTTTGGTGAGGGCAACACAGCTCTTGTTATTATGCCCGGAATCAGCGACGGTCTGTCATCTGTGCACACAAAGCTGCGCTCAGTGGCTCTATTCATTAACTATAAAGAGCTTTCAAATAAATATAGGGTATATGTTTTTAGCAGAAGAAATAGCCTTAAAGATGGAACAGACACAGCAGAAATGGCAGATGACCAGGCAGCAGCAATGAAAGCCTTAGGCATAAAAAATGCAATGGTACTAGGCATATCGCAGGGAGGAATGATAGCACAGCATTTAGCTATTAATTACCCTGATATAATCTCTAAACTTGTTCTTGCGGTAACACTGCCGAAATCAAACGAGCAGATGAAAGAGGCAGCCGGAAAATGGTTAGACTTAGCAAAGCAAAATAAATATAAAGAGCTGTTATTCGATATAGCAGCAAGGTCATATTCCGAAAAGAGACTAAAAGCCTATAAGCGTTTGTATCCGTTTGTCGGAAGAATAGATAAGCCCAAGGACTTTTCAAGATTTATTATTCAGGCAAAATCCTGCGCAACACACGATGCAAAAGAGAATCTAAGCAAAATATGCTGCCCTACTCTCATAATTGCAGGAGCAAAAGATAAGATAACAGGCCCATTAGCAGCGCGTGAGCTGGCAGATGCAATAAAAGACAGCAAATTAATCATATATGGTGACATAGGTCACTCAGTGTACGAAGAAGCAGATGCTTTTCTGCCCGATATTTGCAAGTTTTTTGCAGAATGAACAATAATTAATCAAATTATTAAAACAGAAAAATATAAAAGCGATTGGATAATAAATTCCAACCGCTTTTTGAATCACCAGGGACGGTTCTTTTTGATTTTCAAATTTGGAATCATCAGGGACGGTTCTTTTTGATTACGTCCTATGCAATCATTCCTTCATGCGAGTCAGCTCTGCCACAGTCTCCACATGTTTTGAGATGAGTTTATAGCTATCAAATTCATTGTTCCAAGCTCTTTTTTTATCAAGGGTCGTTTTGGGGAACATATCCAAGATTAACTATCGTATGTGGTAACATATCTAGTTCACATATCATTTGATAAACTAAAAAACAAAGTTACCCCTGTCCTGGTCAAGGGGAATTGTAACACCTGTGTCCAAAGTCATTAAGCAACTTGCTTTTTAGCTGGGGGCAGTCCGCCGTTGAAGGAATGAGGGCGGATGAGGTTGTACCACAGGTATGCAAAATCCGAAACCGCCGTA
>JAAZCZ010000084.1 GCA_012513005.1 Oscillospiraceae bacterium
TGCCACCCGCATTTGCAGGGGTTCATTGCGCAGACCAGCATAAAATGTGCCGGGTATTGCACGCTGCCTGATGAGCGGGAAATAAGCACCTGCCCGTCTTCTAACGGCTGCCTTAGCACCTCAAGCACTTCGCGCGGAAACTCGGGCAGCTCGTCTAAGAACAAAACTCCGTTGTGTGCTAAGCTTATTTCTCCCGGGTGAAGGGCAGCTCCCCCGCCTGACACTGCAACTGCTGAGACTGTGTGGTGCGGGGCTCTGAACGGTCTTTCCGATATGAGCGGGTATTCACTGTTTGTTAGTCCTGCTACAGAGTGAATTTCTGTGGCTTCGATTATTTCTACGCGGCTCATATCCGGTAGTATGCCCGGCAGTCTTTTTGCCAGCATTGATTTTCCGGCTCCGGGAGGGCCTATCATGAGTATGTTGTGTCCACCCGCTGCAGCTACTTCAAGTGCTCTTTTGGCACTTTGCTGACCCATGACTTCTGAAAAATCAGAAAACTGGCTTTTTCTGCCTTGCAGGGGCGGCTCCGACTCGGGAGCTATTTCTTTCTCTCCTGCAAAGTAGCTAATAAGCTCTCTTACGCAGGAAATCGGAATCACCGAGAGGTTTTGTGCATAGGCTGCCTCTTTTGCGTTTTCGCGGGGCACGAAGAGTCTTTTTATTCCGCAGCGCTCGGCTTCAAGTGCCATGGGCAGGGCGCCTCTAATAGGTCTTAGCTCTCCTGCAAGGGAAAGCTCTCCCAAGAAAGCCGAGTCCTTTGGAACTTCTTTTATTTCGCCCGAGGACTCTAATATGCCGAGCAAAACGGGCAGGTCATATAGCGTGCCTGCCTTTTTTGTATCAGCGGGAGCTAAATTGACAGTTATTCTGCACAAGGGAAACTTAAAGCCTGAGTTTTTGATTGCAGCCCTAACTCTATCCCTTGCTTCCCTGACAGCCATATCGGGCAGACCGACTATTTCAAAGCCCGGCAGACCCTGCGATATTGAACATTCGACGGATACTTTGTATCCGCCGATGCCGTTTATTCCCAATGAATTTATTTTTGAAACCATTAGTTTACTCCCTGTTTTAATCTTTAGGGTTTAGTCTTCGATTTCTATTTTTATTCCAAGCTCATTAAGCTGCTTTTCCGAAACCTCCGAGGGTGCTCCCATCATGAGATCCATTGCGCTTTTGTTCATCGGGAAGGCTATTACCTCTCTTATTGCTTCCTCGCCCGCTAACAGCATTATCATCCTGTCTACTCCGGGTGCTATTCCCGCATGGGGAGGCGCTCCGTATGCGAAGGCGTTGTACATTGCAGGGAACTTAGACTTTACCTCTTCTTCACCGAGCCTGACCATATTGAAAGCCTTTACCATTAGATCGGGCTCATGGTTACGAACAGCGCCTGAAGATAGCTCAACGCCGTTGCAGATTAAATCGTATTGATAGGCTGTTATCGAAAGCGGGTCAATTTCACCTTTTTCTGCTTTTTGCAGAATTTCCAGCCCGCCGTTCGGCATTGAAAACGGGTTGTGGCAAAACTCCAGCTCTCCGGATTCCTCGCCGATTTCATACATGGGGAAATCCACTATCCAGCAAAATTCATATTTGTCTGTTTCTATTAATTCCGGTAGTGCATTACCGAGCTGTTTTATTGCAACACCTGCTGTTTTTTGTGCTACCTGCTTGCTCCCGGCTGTGAGCAGGATAAAGTCTTTGTCTTTAAGACTTAGCTTTGCAGCTATTTCATCGTATCTGTCTGCAATGAATTTCGAAACGCCGCCGACAAATGCCCCGTTTTCGGTTTTTACCCAGTAGGGCTTATTGCCTGACTGAAGCTCAATATCGTTACATAGTTTGTCTATGAATTTGCGTGTTTGGCTGAAATCATTTACTATTATCGCTTTTATTACATTGCCGTCAAAGGGCGCAAATTCTTTGCTTTGCATAAGCTCTGTGACATCTGTAGCTTGCAGCTTTATGCGAAGATCTGGTTTATCCGAGCCGTATTTTTCCATGGCATCGGCATAGCTTATGTGCTCAAAGGGTGCTTTTGATGCATTTTTATATTTACCGTATTTTTCGAAGATTGGGGGCAAGACAGTTTCGATTACTCCGAAAACATCTTCCTGGCTTGCAAATGCCATCTCCATATCAAGCTGATAAAACTCACCGGGCGCCCTGTCTGCCCTTGCATCCTCGTCTCTGAAGCAGGGGGCTATCTGGAAATACTTGTCTATTCCGGATGCCATTAAAAGCTGCTTAAACTGCTGGGGTGCCTGAGGCAGGGCGTAGAATTTGCCCTTGTGGTTTCTTGAGGGCACTAAGTAGTCTCTTGCGCCCTCGGGAGATGAGGCTGTTAATATCGGCGTTGTTATCTCCATAAAGCCCAGCTCATACATGGCTTTTCTGATTTCGAAAACCACATTGCTCCTTAGTATCATATTGTCTTTCAGTCTCGGGTTTCTAAGATCAAGATAGCGGTATTTAAGGCGGGCTGACTCATCGGCATCTAAGCTTCTGCCGATTTGAAACGGAAGCTCGCGGTGCTGACATGCGCCCAGCACAGTGATGCTCTCGGGAACTATTTCTATATCACCTGTCGGCAGTTTGGGGTTTTTTGACGAGCGTTCACGAACCTTGCCGACTACACTTATAACCGACTCCTTGTTTATACTGCGAAAACGGGCTACTAATTCCTCATCCTCCGCCACTATCTGCGTTGTGCCGTAGAAGTCTCTCAATACAGCAAAGGCAAGCCCTGCAGAAACCTCTCTGAGGTTTTCTAAAAATCCGCAGAGAACTACCTTTTCTCCGATATTATTTTCTCTTAGCTCTCCGCAGGTGTGTGTTCTTGACTGCTGCATTATTTACCCTCCGTGTTTTCGCAGATAAGCGATATTTGGCTTTCTTTTTTTGTAAACTCTGTTATTAGCGAAGCTGCTTCTTCCAGGCTCAGCAGGCTTTGGCTGCCGTCTTTCATATTCTTTAGCGTGTATTTACCGCTTTTTATCTCGTCTTCACCGATTAAGATTACAAAGGGAATATTTAGCTTGTCGGCATATGAAAGCCTTGCCTTGAATTTCTTTTTTTCTGTGTACAGCTGGGTTCTGATACTTAAGTTTCTAAGCTCGTTTGCAGCCGATACAGCAGGCGCGAAATCCTCTGTCATCGGGATAATTATTACATCTGCAGGTGCAGTCGCCCCTGTGCTTTGTATCATATTCTGCTCACTAAGTACATAAAAAAGCCTTGTGACACCAACTGAAATTCCGACTCCGGGAAGCTTTTTATTTGTGTAGTAACCGGCTAAATCATCGTACCTGCCGCCTGAGCAGACGGAGCCGATTTCGGGGTGATTTTTTATAATTGTTTCATACACTGTGCCTGTGTAGTAGTCGAGCCCTCTTGCTATTGAAAAATCAATTTCAAAATACTCCTCGGGCACACCGAAGCTGTGCATGTGTTCTGCTATTGCACAAAGCTCATTTATCCCCTCGGTAAAAAGCTCGTTGCTCTCGTTTATTTCTTTTAGATACGCAAGCTTTTCGGGATTTGTGCCTTTAAATGTAATAAATGAGATTAGCTTATCTGAGATTTTATCATCTAAGCCCTCTTTAATCAGCTGCTCTTTTACTTTTTCTATGCCGATTTTATCGCACTTATCTATTGCTCTTAAAATCTCGGCTGAGCTTTCGCCCTTGCCAATCATCTCGAAAAATCCCGCAAGCAGCTTTCGGTTATTAATCTTAATTACAAAATTTGACAGACCTAAGGCTTTGAAGCTGCGGTATATTATTGAGGGGATTTCGGCATCGTTCATAATGTCGAGCTTTTCGTCTCCTATTATGTCGATATCCGCCTGATAAAACTCTCTGAATCTCCCGCGCTGTGCCCGCTCACCTCTGTAGACCTTGCCTATCTGATAACGGCGGAAGGGAAAGCTCAGGCTGCCGTAGTTTGCGGCTGTGAATTTTGCCAAGGGCACTGTTAAGTCAAAACGAAGAGCAAGCTCTGAGTCGCCCTTTGTGAGCCTGTAAATTTGTTTTTCGGTCTCTCCCCCGCCCTTTGCCAAAAGAACCTCTGCAGACTCAATAATCGGTGTGTCTAAAGGTGCAAAGCCATAAAGGGCATATGTATTTTTGAGAGTATCTATGAGCCTGTCAAGCTGCATCTGATTTTGCGGCAAAAGCTCCATGAAGCCCGATAGTGTTGTAGGTTTTACTATACCCATTATATCTCCCCGTTTAATTAATAATAAAGCTGCGGCGAGGAACCATGCCCCACCGCAGGTGCGCATTTCTTTTGCTTATTTTCTCTTTGGATTTACTATGTCACGCCAGTCAAGATCTCCGCGGCGCAGACCCTGCACTAAGACCTCGGCAGTTGCTGCGTTTGTTGCCATCGGAACTAAGTACTGGTCACAAAGCCTCTCTATGCTGTTTATAGTGTCAAATCCTTCTGTGTACAGCGGGTCACAGAAATACAGCACAAGGTCAATTTCGTTATATGCAACTCTTGCCGCTATCTGCTGGGCGCCCTGCTTATCGTTCAGGCAGAGCCGCACCGAAAGACCGGTGGCTCCGGAAACGAGCTTGCCCGTTGTGTTTTCCGCTATCAGAGTATGCCCTGAAAGGGCTCCGCAGTATGCAATGCAAAACTGTACCATAAGTTCTTTCTTTCCGTCGTCTGCTAGTAGAGCTATATTCATATGGGCTCCTCCTTAGTTATATATATTTCGGCACTATTTGAGAAGTGTGTTCTCTTTTTCTGCCTCTGTTTTTCTGTCTATGATTGAGAAATAGGTATCAAAAATGTCTCTGGCTATACCCTGAAGGTTTGAACCGGCTCCGCCTCGCTCAACTACTATTGCTATTGCAATCTGGGGGTCATCCGAGGGGGCATAGCAGATGAAAATACCGTTGTTTGTCTTGCCTTCACCGAGCTGTGATGTACCTGTTTTGGCTGAAATCGCTTTAGGATATGGACCTAATATCTCATGTGCCGTTCCCATTACATCGCTGACAACAAGGCGCATTCCCGTCTGAACTGCTGTCCAGTTGTACGCCCCGGTTTCAACTGTTGAGAGTACCTGCTCCTCATGCTTGTGCAGACTCTCGGAATAGTCATAGTTTCTGACTGCTTTTAATATTGACGCTGAACGTCTCTTGCCGCTGTTTGCCAAAGTTGCGCAGTACTCAGCGAGCTGCAGTGGTGTGAACATGCTGTCTGACTGACCTATACCTGCCTGCAGCGTATCACCGTAGACCCAGTTATCGACATCGTATTGAAGGTGGGTGTCGGGGTTTGCCATATTTCCGCTTGTCTCCGGTAGCTCGATTCCGGTTGGAACACCAAGCCCGAAGTTATGGGCATATTTGACCATCTTGGTAATGCCCAGATTGTCTGAAACCTGGTAGAAATAGTAGTTGCAGGAGTCTTTTATCGCGTTGACTACATTCTCTTCACCGTGCGTGTATTGGTGCATTGTGTATATCCAGCATTCCGGTGCGTAGCCCTGGTCTATATATTTTTTGTAGGAGCCGTCACATTTTATTGTTTCGTCAAGACCGATTACGCCTTCTGTGAGACTGGCTATTGCCGTGCAGGGCTTGAACACCGAGCCGGGGGCGTAGGCGCCCATTAGCGCTCTGTTAAAGAGGGGGTTATCCTTGCCTTTGAGGACTTCTTCAAAGTTTTCTATAACTGTTGAGAGCTTGAATGTCGGGTAGCTGGCTATTGCCAATGGGTTTCCTGTTTTTACATCAACAACAACAGCCGCTCCGCCCTGGACATCTTCTTTTATCTTGTCATCCTTTGCCCCGATTGCCCTTGCTTCCTCATTGTCCAGCTCTCTTTGGATTTGCAGTCGTCTGATGCCGGCTTCTAAAGCCCGCTCGGCAGATTCCTGAAGCTGAATATCTACCGTGAGATACACATGGTTGCCGGGAATCGGGTTTTTAATGTAGGTCCTGTCTATCTCCGTACCCTCGGCTGTGCTTGTTATTTTGACCTCGCCGTCTTCGCCGTGCAGGTATTTTTCGAAGGTGAGCTCGACTCCGTCTTTGCCTACCTTTGAGTCCGGGGAATAGCCTGTACCGTCACTTCGGACATATTTTTTATACTCTATGTCATCCATGAGTCCGACATAACCCAAAAGGTGAGCTGCGTGCTGGGTTTTATATTCCCTGACAAAGGAAGTGTCTACCTTTATGACTCTGTTATCTAAGCTGATTAAGTTGTTTATAAGCTCAACCGATGCGTTTTCAACAAATACATAAGGTGCTGTGTTTATTGCAAACCTGACATTTATCTCGTATCTTATTCCGGCTATTTTGCGCATTTCTTCTGCGGAATAGTTGTTGTCCATTTTATAGCGGGTGCGGAAATAGCTCATGAGCTCGACTGCAGTTGTTGTTTCGGGCAGCTTTTTATCTTTTAGATAGGCTTTTAGTAGTCTTTCCTGTATGCTGGACATTTTTGTGTATTCAAACGGTGGCTGCTTTGTAATAGGCAGCTCGTCCATATATTTATCGCCTGTCTGTTCGACAACTCTGAGCATTTGCAAAATGAAACCGTTTGGGTCTTCCTTTGCAAAGAGGGCATCTGTGTTGAGCGTGAGATTATACGCCTCACTGTTTGATACAAGCACTCTGCCGTATCTGTCCATTATATTGCCGCGGGCAGCCGTGACTGTTTTCTTTGTTTCTATATTATTTCGGCTTGCCTCATAATATGCTGCACCTTGTACTATTTGCAGTCTGTACAGGGCTACTATATAGACCCCGACCACAATAGCAAGAGCTGTGAAGAATATCACTACTCTTAAGGGTTTTATCGGTTTATTCATTAGCTTTCCTTTCTTGATCTTAGATAGCCGAACCTTTCGTTAATCCACTTGCAGGGATAATACAGAGGAGCAACAAAAGGAATTGAAACTATCGCTTGAATAAATACTGTAAATATTACAGCAAAAGAAAATTGCCCGTTAAACACCCAGACTTTTACAGCCTGAAGTACGCCGGTGACAAATATGGCGGCTGTGCCGGCAATTAGAAATGCAAAAAATCTCTTGTTTATAAACCAGCGTGAGAAAACTCCGGCAAAAAATCCGACAGCGGGCAGAAGCATTGTGAATAGAGCTGTGTAGCCGGTTACAATGTCTGCGAGTATGCCCGCAAAAACGCCCAATGCGCCGCCCCAAATACCGTTTTCAAACATGCCGATAGCTACAAGGGCTGCCGGAAAAAACAGTGGCTTTACTCCGAGTATTTTTAGATTGCCTAATACTGAGTCTTGGAAAAACAGCATTAAGAGTAAATACGCCACATAGAACATTATGAGCCTGAGCTTTTTAAGGTCTAGTAAATCCAGAAGCATGCTTACTCCACCACTTTAAAATCTTTTATGATATACACCTGTACAAGCGCGGAAAACACGCATTCGGGTTTTATTACGCCGTATTCAATCTGGCCTGACGCTTCGCTTTTTATTGTGCTGACTTTTCCTATGTTGAGACCCTGCGGGATTAATCCTCCCTTGCCTGAGGTTAGTATTGAGTCGTCCTTGAACATCTGTGCGCCCTCAGCTAAGTATGTGAGCTTAACTTCGCCGGCTTTCATCAGCCCATAGTCTCCTACTGCCATTCCGGCTGTTCCGTCTGCACCTACAAGGACACCGACACTGATGCCGACATCTATTATTGTTCTGATTGTCGCCCAGTTGTCGCCTACCTCGTGTACCACTCCGACAAATGCCCCGTATTCTGTTATTACGGCACTGCCGGCCTTGATTCCCTGGTTTGTGCCCTTACTTATTGTGAATGAGGATTCCCAGTTAGATGAGTTCCATGAAACTATTTTTGCAGCCTCAAAGACATAGTCTGTGTGCTTCTCTGCAAATTTGAGCAGCTCACGCAGGCGCTTATTCTCCTCGTTTGCGTCCGCTGCTGCTCTCACTTGGCTCTGGGCGTCTGCAAGCTGGATTCTAAGTGCATCGTTTTCTGCTTTTAGGCTGTCGTATTTATAGAGGTAGCCGTAGACCCCGTCAAAAAGCTCTGAGATTGACGAGGCTGCCCTTTGAACCGGGGTTCTTGCAGAGCCTACCAGATTTGTGAGAAAGCCTGCCTTGCCGTCTTTGCTCCCTGTTGAGATTAAGACAAGCAAAATAGCTGCCAACACAATTATTCCGAGTTTTACGCCGTGGTCTTTTATGTATTTTTTCAAATTAGTTTCACACCCATCATACTAAGAACTTTTCCGAGCAGGCAAAGCGGCAGACCCATTACATTGAAAAAATCTCCGTTTATTCCCTCCACGAATAAAGAGGCAATTCCCTGTGCTCCGTAGGCACCTGCCTTGTCCATCGGTTCTCCTGTTTTTATGTAAGCTGTAATTTCCTCTTCGCTCAGCTTTTTAAATCTCACCTTTGTCATTTCGGCATCGGATATGTTAAGGTCGTTTGTGATTACGCTTATACCTGTCCAGACCTCGTGTTCTCTGCCGGATAGTCGCCTGAGCATAGAAGCTGCGTCATTTTCATCCTGCGGTTTTCCCAATATTTCGCCGTCAAGATAGACTATTGTGTCGGCTCCGATGACTATGTCGTCTTTTGCTCTTTGCTCATAGATTTCAGCTGCCTTTGCATTAGAAAGAGATAAAACTGTATCCCTCGGAGATTTATTATTATCCTTTGCCTCCTCGCCCTTTGCGGGTATTATGAGAAGCTCGGGAATATTCAGCATTTTCATAAGCTCTGCGCGCCTGGGAGAGCCTGATGCGAGTACTATGTTCATTATACTACTTAACCCCTCTGTAATACAGACCCCTTGTGAGCCCGTTTGGTCTGTAGCTGCTCATGCCCAAACATGCCTTTGCCGTATCCACACATTCTCTGGGGCTCTCAGTTGTGAATTTGAGCCTGACTGCCCAAACTCCTGCCGTTGCATAGTCCTCCGGTTTGTCGGCTATAAACAGCTTTTGGCTTGAATGTACCGTGTTGCGACATCCAAATTCCTTTGTTACCGGGAAAACTCCGCCCCAGTTATCTGAGAGCCTTGCCATTGATGAGCAGGTGCATCTGCCCAAGGCGGGTTTTATCATGCAGTTTTCTGATGTGAGTACCGGTAGTCTGCCGTAGACAATGATTTCTGTGTCTACTGTTTTTGAAAGCTCCTTTATTTGGGCTAAGTTAAGCTCAAATGATGCCGTTGCCGAGAGCATGCCCGCCTTTGCCGCCAGCTCGAGTGCAGAGGAGTTATATAGGTTAAGCCCATAGTCGCCTCGTATGTCCATGTTTGCAAGCTTGGCAATTAATACATGCCCAAGGTTTCCGACAAGTGCCTGAGCAACACCGGCTGCTCTTACTTTTTTTAGCTTTGCTGCAATCTGCGGAAGCTCCCTGTCGTGTATTATCTGCGGCATAATTACAGCAGGGGTTGCACCTTTTTCTGTGAAGTATTTGAGCCTGTCGGGCTCAGCTTCAATAACATCAACCGGTGCATATATATAGTCCGGGGAAAGCTCGGCAAGCTCCTGCGTGAGCTGCTCTGCAGCGGAAACTTCGAAGATAACTACTATCTGCCCCTGAAGCTTTCTTGATATAGGAAAGCCCTGCATTTTTTCGGCAGTTATTTTAGGGGGTGTTCCCCTTTTCTCTGTTAGCTCTCTTATTACAGCTCTGCGAGCCTCCGAAAGCGTATTCTCCGGAAGTGTCAGACCCTTTTCGATATGTGTGTTAACTGCTTCAACAGAATATGGTGTGCTGCCTGTTTTGCGGATTTCTTCCTCTGCTATCCGAGAGTTTATTTCATTGCCCCCGGCGGCTCTCAGCGGATTTGGTCCTATGTGAATGGCCTTATTGCCGTCTGAGTCTGTAACTGCTAATTTAAACGCTGCGCCTTCCTGAATAACGCAGTAGAAAGTTATCGAAACACGCCTGCGCTCACGGTCCTCGTAGCCTTTTCTGATTGAGGAAAGCAGTGCTGTGCTTGCCCTGTCTTCCGGCTTGTTGCCACCCATAAGTTCTGCTCCTCTTTTGCCTGTATAGTAGGCATCAGAAAAGTCTCTGTCTGAAAAGGCAAGTAAAACATCGTCTATTTCACCCTGTGCCGGTGCCTGCTCTATGTCTATGCTTCTTCTGCATATAGAGGTTACGAGCGCAGCTTTTTCCGGAGATACTACATTAGCTCCGATTGATATGCAGGCAATGCCGTCTTTTTTAAGATCGGGAATGTACTTAAAGAGCATGGCGTCGTTATATCGCATCGGGTGGTTTTCCATCCTGCCACCCATGCTGTATTCCTCACGGCAGGCTCTTGCGCAGCCGCCTCTGTTGCAGCTGTCTTTTAGCGCCAGTGCCTGCAGATAGCAGGTTCCGGCACGGGCTGCGCAGATTTCGCCAAATACTGTTACTGCAAGCTCAACATCTGTTTTTTTAGCAAGCTCTGATATTTCAAAGGCACTCATTTCTCTTGGCAAAAACACCCTTGAAACTCCAAGCTGTCTAAGGGCTTCAATTCCGGACAGACCGTGTATTCCAAGTCTTTCTCCGGCAAATATTTTGATTTCGGGCAGCATGCCCCTGAGCATCGGAATTATCCCCAAATCCTGAACAATAACAGCCGAAACTCCAAGCTCGGCGCTGTGCTTAGCAAGAGAGCAAACCGAGGGCATTTCGCCGTCACTAACTAAAGTGTCAAGCTCAATGTACACCTTGCAGCCGCGCACACGGCAGTAACGCACTGCCTTTTGATATTCCGATTCTGAGAATCCGGCTGAGGCTAATCCGCCGAATCTTATATATATTGCATCTGCGCCGCTTTGAACTGCGGCTATCACTGCCTCCGGATTTGCAGCCGGAGTTAGTAACTCTATCATTTTTACCCCCAACAAGTGAGAAAAAGCATAAATATGGCACAATACCTTTTCATGATATCAAAGCATTGTACCATATTAGGGCCACTTGCTTCAAGTTAAAAATAATGATATAGTGTATTACCAAATTGTAAATTAGGATGGTTATATGGACCTAAATAAGTACAGCCTCAGCCATTCTTCTCTCAGCATTCCGACGCAGGATGCGAATAAGCTTCTTGATGCCGCAGACAGCAATGCAGCCCTGCTGTATCTTTGGCTGCTTGACGGAAGAGCGTTTGATGGCTTTGGCAAGGCTGCCGGTCTCTCGAAGGCACAGGTTATTGCTTCTGCCGAAAAATTAAAAGAGCTCGGTCTTCTTGCCGAGAAAGAAACTCCTCTGCCTGCCCCGGATAATGAAATGCCGGAATTTACGGCCGAGGAGATTTCGGAGCGTGCTTCTTCTGATCTAAAATTCTCCGCTGTTTTAGCAGAGGCGGAAAGACTATTGGGTCATGTGCTCTCAGGTGCTGATATGCGCATACTATTCGGTATCTATTCCCACTTGGGTCTGCCTGCCGATGTGCTTTTTGAGCTTATGAATTATTGTGTCGAGGAGCATAAAAAAAAGTTTGGTCCCGGAAGAACCCCTTCCGTCAAGCGCTTCGAGAAGGAAGCCTATCACTGGGCAAGCCGGGAAATTTTGACTCTATCACTTGCCGATGAGTATTTGCGCATGCAAAAGAAGATGTCTGATACGGCTGAGAAGCTAAAAATCAGCTTTGGTATTAAGAGCCGTGACCTTACTGCAACTGAGAGAAAGTATATTGAGTCATGGCTTCAGATGGGCTTTGGCAGAGAGGCTATTGAAATTGCTTATGACAGGACTGTCACTAATTTAGGCTCATTAAAGTGGCCGTATATGAATAAGATACTGCTAAGCTGGGATAAAAAGGGTCTGCACAGTCCGAAGGAAATAAACGAGGGCGACAGCGTTTCTAAACCCGCTGTAAAAACGCAGGATAAGAAAAGCAGCAGTCGTGACGACTATGAGCAGATAAAAAAAGCGCTTAACAAGGTAAAAAAATAAAACTAATCGGTGATGATTATGCAGGGTAACGGGCGCCTTTTGGCTCTGGCACGCAAGAATCTCGAAGAAATAAGAGAAAAGAATTCCGCAGTGCAGGAGCGCAGGCTAAGAGAAATTTACCTCAAAATACCAAGAATAAAGAATATTGATGAGCAGATGAGCGAGCAAATGCGCGAGCTTTTCGGGCTTGTTTTAAAACGCGACGATAAGATCGCTGAAAAAATCGCCCAAATTGAGGCTGCCAACTTGCTTCTTCAGGCAGAGCGCGGAAGACTGCTCAGGGAAGCCGGATATTCGTCCGATTATACTGACGAAATATACAGCTGCTCAAAATGCAAGGATAGCGGAATGTGCGGCACCGAGCTGTGTGAGTGCTTAATTAAACTGCGCAATAACGAGATTACAAAGGAGCTTGGAACTCTAATCCGTAGCGGGGATGAGTCTTTTGACAATTTTGATTTAAGCTACTATAACGGAAATTCAGATGACGACAGTCTATTAAGTGACAGAGACCATATGTCGCTTGTTTTGGAGACCTGCCGTGAATACGCTATGGGTTTTGGCAAGGGTTCTGCTAATCTGATTTTTATGGGCGACACGGGGCTCGGAAAAACATTCCTCTCTGCATGCATCGCAAGAGATGTTGCAAAAACGGGCTTTTCTGTTGCCTATGACTCTGTTCAAACCGCTTTAAACTCATTTGAAACAAAGCGATTTGCAAGAGACCCGGCTGAGGCTTCTGAGGCTGAAATGAAGGTTTCGTCTTATCTTGACTGTGATTTGCTTATTTTAGACGATTTAGGCACAGAAATGATTACATCCTTTTCTATTGCCGCTCTTTATCAGATTATAAACACCCGACTGATTGGCGAAAAGCCGACAATAATCAGTACAAATTACAGCTTTTCGGAGCTTGAAGCTAAATATAATCCTCAGATACTCTCGAGAATTGAGGGCGAGTATTTGAGCCTGCCGTTTCGAGGGCAGGATATAAGAAA
>JAAZCZ010000085.1 GCA_012513005.1 Oscillospiraceae bacterium
CTTACCCCGGAGCAGCAGGCTATGCTTGACGGGGAAAAGGGTGAAACAATGGCAAAGGTCATGAAGTCGCTTGTTATGTATGGCGAGACCTTTGGCGCGGAGAAAATGGTCCCGGTTACAAGCGAATACGGGCATACGGTAATCAGCTTCGGAATAGGCGTTATGAAGCCGGTTTATGACCTCTATGATGAGCTTATCAGTAGCGGCGCTTTATCTAAGCAGAAATTTTCGGCAGACCCCCTTCCGCTTGATAAAAATGTGCCTTCGAATTTTTTACAGGATCTTGTTTTTAAGAAAATCATGTATTCACAGCAGGACAGGTATGAAAAGCAGCTAAATAAGCTCGGCATATTAAATGACGAGGCATACAGCTGCGCCTGCTACTTAGACGAGGTCGGCAACAAGCCTAAGATGGGCGAGTATCTCTCTTGGGCTGAATCCTCTGCTGTTGTTTACGCTAACAGTGTGTTAGGAGCACGTTGCAACAGAAACTCGGGCATGCTGGAGCTTATGGGCTCTATTGCTGGCTGTGTGCCATATTTCGGGCTGCTCACAGATGAGGGGCGTATGGCAGACTGGATTATCGAGGTTAAAACCGAAAAAATGCCCGAAGCCCAGCTTTTAGGCTCTGCTATCGGCATTAAGGTTCAAGAAAAAGTGCCCTATGTTAAGGGTTTAGACAAGTGGCTCGGCACAGAAATTAACGATGACGCTATTGCTTACTTAAAGGACTTTGGTGCAGCTACGGCTTCTAACGGGGCTGTGGGTCTGTATCATATTGAAAATTTAACTCCGGAGGCGGCATCGCAGGGCGAGGCTCTTATTAAAGAAGGGGCTCCTACCTATGCTATTGACGATGCTGAGCTTATGCGGATAAAAGAGGGCTATCCCTGTGTTTGGAAACATCTTGATGCTGAGCCTAAGCTATGCTTTGTCGGCTGCCCGCATCTGACTATGAAGCAGCTTGAGGATTGGACTGTGGCTTTGGAGGAGGCTCTTAGGAAAAACGGAAAGTTCAGTGTTGTAATACCCACTGTGTTCACTACTGCCCCTGCTATCGTGCGGGAATTTAAGGCAGGTCCCTTTGCAGAGCGGCTATCACGCTGCGGCGTTATTCTGTCTTATATCTGCCCACTCATGTATATGAATAACCCGCTTTCGGGAAAGATGCCTGTTATTACATGCTCTAATAAGCTGCGCACCTACACAACTGCGAGGTATTACACCGAGGCAGAAATATTGGAGAAAATCAGCGGAGGTGAGCTTTAATGTCTAAGGAATTCAAAGGCAGAGTTGTAGTCGGCGGCAGCTGCACTGCCCCCGCCTTGGTCTCGAAATGCGGGTTTAATACGCTTGCCAGCTATCAAAAGGCTCTGATGTTCGGAGATAAAAAGGTTAAGTGCGGAGACCAGAACAATTCTGATTTATACAAGAAATCCATGCGTGGCAAGGCTCTTTGTCTGCCGCAGACTATTGGTTCTACTACCGGCGGCATGGTGCTTTATACTGCCTGCGCAACAGGCACGCAGCCTGCATGTATGCTGTTTTCAATGTCTATCGACAGCTTAGCGGCATCCGGAGCTATACTTGCAGCTAACTGGACCGATGTTAAGATGCCTGTAATCGACAGACTCGGAGATGAGTTTTTGGAATATGTGAAAAGCGGCATGAGCATAACTGTTTCGGAAGACGGCACTGTTTTAGTGTCATAATCATATTGATTTAAGGCGCCTGCCGGGTATTCTTGCAGGCGCCTTTTTATTATTTATTTCTTTCTTCAAGCTCTTTATATTAATGAAATTTAGTCTTGACAAACACTCTTTACAGGTGTTATCATATCTAAGCCTGTAAACAGAAAGCAGTAAGGCAAGTGACCGTTATAAATGCGCCAGTAGCTCAGTCGGATAGAGCAACTGCCTTCTAAGCAGTAGGCCGGGGGTTCGAATCCCTCCTGGCGTGCCAAGCTTATTCCTGTGGTGGGTATAGCTCAGTTGGTTAGAGCACCGGATTGTGGTTCCGGGTGTCGAGGGTTCGAATCCCTTTACCCACCCCACAAAAGAGGCCGGCCACAAAGTCGGTCTCTTTTAATCACTATTCTTTCGGTGGGATGTAGTGTAACGGTAACACACCAGACTTTGACTCTGATATTGTAGGTTCGAGCCCTGCCATCCCAGCCACACACTAATTTAATATGATCCAGTAGCTCAGTAGGCAGAGCACCTGCCTTTTAAGCAGGGTGTCCGGGGTTCGAATCCCCGCTGGGTCACCAAGAAAAAGTCTTGATTCCTCTGTGGTTTCAAGATTTTTTATTTTTATCTGTTGACTATATAACTTTGTCTAATATTATTATTTTGAGGATTGTGGAAGTACGTAGGATTTATCTCTGAAATAATGGTCAACGGCGGACAACCGATCCTCATTTTTTATGTATGTTATTGATTTTTGCTTTTATATTATGTATATTGATTTTAGAAGCAGGAGTACTGCGTACGAGTCACGCTCATTTGGAGCCGCCTGGTCGCAGTGTGATCCCTGCTTCGTTTTTTTACTTGACTTTTATTAAGTATATTAGTATATTCAGCTCGAAGTCAACTTGCAGTATGGCTGCCGGGTGAGTGGCATCCGGTACCCCGGCTGCAAGAAATTGGCTTCTTTTTTTGAATCTTGCGCTATTGACAGTATGCGCTTTGCATGCTAATATGAAGCTCTATCGGCGTTGATCGGGAGAAGTAGCGTTTAATGGTCCGTAGCAGAGAATTTTCGCCTTGGCTGTGAGCGA
>JAAZCZ010000086.1 GCA_012513005.1 Oscillospiraceae bacterium
CCACAGACAAGACCTCTTCGCTGGAACAGCCCTCGGTTTTTTATCACACCGCTTTTATAGTATTCTACACCATGCCCGCATGGCATTGTCTCATAGCCTTCGGGCGTTACACAGTCGCCCTCATAGCATATTTCCCCTGTATCATAGTAAATTTTTCCCCGAGTCACGTGCAAAGCTGCTTTTACATAAGCTTTTCCTACTGTCAGTACCATATATTTTCTCCTTCAATTATTCCAAAAAGAAAAGACCCATCGTACGATGAGCCTCACAGAATTTGCACAAACCCATCGTTCAGCCTTTAGCACCTTGCCCGTTGGCAGGTTGCTGTGCGGTCATCGGGGCTGTCCCTCGCGCACTCTTTATGGTTCTGTTATTATAACAAAGAATTAGAAATGTTTCAATAATAGACGTGTAAAAAGCTCGGCCATGAGCAAACATGCAAATGAAGAACATAAACTTGTAGCTTGTTTTTACTTGACAAAGAGCCCTTATCTATATAAAATTGCAGCATTAGTTAGAACGAACTAACTGAGCCTGTGCAAAGCCATAATTTTTGAGTTTCTATGCAGGAAAAAGAGCAGCCGTGCGCTGCTGTTATCGGGCAGCAGGCTTCTCTATGGCAGGAAATAAGAAATATATAATAAAAGTGAGACTAAAATGAGTATAATAGATTTTTTCGGCAATGTGATAAAACCAAAGAAGCTTGCAGGAACAGGCTGCTTAAACCCGCAAAATACAGGCTTTGTAAACGAGCGTATTGTAGCTGTGCGGCAGTATGATGTCAATATCTGGCTTATTTCCTGCGGCAGTAAATACATAGCAATTGACTCAGGCTACAAGGATTATAAAAACGCAAAAGAGGAAATAAAAAAGCTCGGCATAGACCCCGATTCGATAGAAAAGCTGTTTTTGACCCATGCGGATATGGATCACGCAGGCGGGCTTGTGTCAGCGGAAAAGCTATTTAAAAATGCCCAAGTATTCCTGCACAGGGCAGAAGAAGACATGCTACTCGGAATCGAAAAACGCTTTCGATTCGGACCAATTAAGCTCAAAAACCCCGTTGCATACAGCGGCAAATACACCCTGCTTAATGACGACGATGAGGTTAAAGAGGAAAACAGCAGCATTCGGCTTATTCACATCCCGGGGCATACACCCGGGCACTCGGGATATCTTGTTGACGAGAGCATTTTAGTTACGGGCGACAGCATAGCGTTTAATGCAAAGGGTGGATTTTGCTTTTTCCCACTTTTTAATATGAGCACAAAGGAGAACCTAAAATCTCTTGTCAGGCTAAAGATGCGCTTTGAAGACTGCATGCCAAAAATTTTCCTCTCCTCGCACAGCGGAGTTTATACCGGCGATAACGCTTTTTCTAACATTAATACCCCGGCAAAGGGCAGTAAAAAAAGACCCTTTGACGAGCGCGCCCCTTATGATGTGTTTAAATAAATCTTAATAAAAATAAACCCGACAGTTTCAAAAAAACTGCCGGGATTTTGTATATATACTAAATTGCCGAATATGATATTGCTTAGTCAGCGGCAACTGCGGGGGCTGTGTAGACTCTGCCTGCAAGCTCCTGATTGAGGAGATAAAGACCCACAGAATCCTTTGCAAAGAGCTGATATTTCTGGATAAGCTCCTGTGCGTTTTCCTCTTCCTCGCCCTGCTCTGTGACAAACCAGTTTAGAAACTGTACTGTGCGGTAATCCTTGTCTTTAGAGGCGGCGTCATATATCACATTAATGGAGTCGGTTATAAACTTTTCGTGTGCAAGACCCTCTTTTAAGACTGTGAGCGCATCTGCCCAGCTGTTTTCGGGCTTTTCTATTGCTTCTAATACAACGGGCTCTCCGTTTGTCTGCAAATAATTTAGTATCATCATTGCGTGATCGCGCTCTTCCTGAGCCTGAATTGTATACCAGTTTGCAAAGCCCATAAGACCCTGCTCAACAAAGTAGTTTGCAAAACTTAAGTACAGGTATCCCGAGAAAAGCTCCTTGTTAATCTGCTCGTTCATTAGCTTTACTGTTTTTTCCTTCATTAATATTCACTCCTAAAATAAATTTTTATGCTCAAATAGATTTCTTTTTAATGCATATAAACTCTATCACAATAAGCCATGTAAAGCAATAAAGCTAATGAGAAAAAACTGTTAATTTATGAGGCAACATGATATGCTGAGGAAAACGGCGAAGGGAGCTATAATATGAAAAATAAGCTAAGAGCTGAGGATACGGAAAAGCTGCTCACAACGCTAAAAACAAGATTTATGGATAATACCGGCAGGCACTCAAATCTAAAGTGGGAAGATATAGAAAATAGACTGCGGGCAAATGACGAAAAGCTTTCTGTTATATATAAGATGGAGGAAACGGGCGGAGAGCCTGATGTTATAGGCTTTGATAATGATAATAACACCTATATTTTTTGTGACTGCTCAAAGGAAACACCCGATAAAAGGCGCAGCCTCTGCTATGACCAAAAGGCACTTGATGATAGAAAAAAGTTTAAGCCCGAGGGCAGTGCCTGCGGTATGGCTACGGAAATGGGAGCTTGGCTTTTAGATAAAGACATGTATGATAAGCTGCAAAGTCTCGGAGAACTTGACTTAAAAACCTCAAGTTGGATAAAAACGCCGGATAAAATCAGAAAATTAGGCGGCGCGCTTTTTTGTGAGCGGAGATATGGAGAGGTATTTGTTTTTCATAACGGAGCCGAGTCTTACTATCAGGCAAGAGGCTTTAGAGTGTTTGTGCTTGTGTAGTATAAAAACAAAAAATTTAATCATCTAAATAATCACACATGCGCCCTGCCGTTTTTGTCGGCAGGGCGCAAATATTGTGTTATTTCAAAAAAATTCAAAAAAATCGGTGAAAAACAGCAAAACCTACCCGAACGGGTAGGTTACAAACAGAGAAATATGCTCTATTATTATAATAAGGTATGTAATTAGCGAAGGAAGAGAAGAATATTACGGAGGTGCACAATGAAAAG
Organism: Oscillospiraceae bacterium; assembly: GCA_012513005.1. Lineage (GTDB taxonomy): Bacteria > Bacillota > Clostridia > Oscillospirales > Oscillospiraceae > Scatomorpha. The sequence goes on from JAAZCZ010000086.1 coordinate 3,004, forward strand.
AAAACAAGCAGGCGCGATACTTGCAATTATTCTAATCATGTCTTTGCTGCTTTCGGCATGCAGCGGGATTAAGCCGCCGTTTTTCTGTCTCTATAGTTAAGCTCAAAAACTTGTTTTCGGAGATAATTTTTTTAGTTTTTTATATTAATTTATATATGTATATATGAATGAGCAATAAAGCAATAAATAAATCCGGCAAAATAATACCGAAAACAGCAAGAAATGCAAAAACAGAGCAAAAATTGTGGGCGATTTATAAAAAATACGGGAATTTCGCAAATATTTAAAATAATTATGTATTTTAGCAAAAATCTGCTTGACAAGGGCATATGCAGGTGGTATATTACTAAGGCACCTCAAAAACTGGGGTGCGGGTGCACCTTGTAAATTAAACAATGTAAAGAAAACAGCTTATGCAAAATAAGCACCAGAAAAGGGACTTCTGATGATCTTTTTTTAAAGGTCAACAATTTTTTTGAATAGCTAAGACAAGCGATTCAGTAAAGGTTTTAACTGTGCGAAAGTACAGCTAAGATACAATTTATTGAGAGTTTGATCCTGGCTCAGGACGAACGCTGGCGGCGTGCCTAACACATGCAAGTCGAACGGACATTACTCGGTAGTAATATTGGGTAATTGTTAGTGGCGAACGGGTGAGTAATGCGTGAGCAACCTGCCTTTCAGAGGGGGACAACAGTTGGAAACGACTGCTAATACCGCATAATGTATATTTACGGCATCGTAGATATACCAAAGGAGAAATCCGCTGAAAGATGGGCTCACGTCTGATTAGTTAGATGGTAGGGTAATGGCCTACCATGACTGCGATCAGTAGCCGGTCTGAGAGGATGAACGGCCACATTGGGACTGAGATACGGCCCAGACTCCTACGGGAGGCAGCAGTGGGGAATATTGGGCA
>JAAZCZ010000087.1 GCA_012513005.1 Oscillospiraceae bacterium
ATTGATTTAGTGTTTTTAGTCGGTGCTTGCGCAGATCCTTATTCTATGAAGGCGGTTCGCTCGGGAATGGGAGCCTGCTTTAAGCAGAGGATAATAATTTCAGACAGAGATTTTGCAGTTTCGGAGCTTAGGTCTCGCAATATGCCGATTTATGCAGCAGCTTTATTCGATGACTCTGTGAGCATAAGCGATATATTGCTAAAAAACTGCGCAGTTGCAATCGGTAACGAAGGAGCGGGTTTGTCTGATGAAATGCTGGCAGCGTGCGATACCAAGATAATAATCCCCATGAAAGAGGGAAACGAGTCTCTAAACGCTTCGGCAGCGGCTGCAATAATTATGTGGGAAATGTCCAAACAGTAACAGGAAGTGAAGAATTTGTCGGAACTTGAGTATTGGCTTTGGCTCTCAGCGAAAACGGGAGTTCGCCCTCATACCAAGATAAAATTAATAGAATCTTTAGGAGACCCAAAGTCAGTTTACAGGGCAAATCTTGCTATGTATAAAAGTCTCGGGATAAGCTCTGCCTCCGAAATTAAACAGCTTTCGGACAAGGAGCTTAAATCAGCAAATTTTATTTACAGCACCTGCATAAACGAAAAAATCAGCATTGTCACAATAGCTGACGCGCAATATCCGAAAAGACTGAAATCAATTTATGACCCTCCTATAGTCATTTATTATAAAGGCAATCTCCCGCTAATAGACAGCGAAGCGTTAATAGCATTTGCAGGAACAAGAAAAGCATCTGCGTACGGTCTTAATATGGCATACAGGCTGGGAAGAGATGTTTGCCGCGGGGGAGGAGCTGCTGCCTGCGGGCTTACAGACGGAACAGACAGAGCTGCAGCAAAAGGAGCAATAGATGCCGGCGGCATAGTAATAACCGTGTTAGGCACAGCAATTAATGCAAAGCAAAGCGAAAAGCTAAGCGAAATTGCCGAAAGCTGCACAGCAGTAATAAGCGAATACCCTCCGGGAGCCAAGACGCTGCCTACATTTTTTAGGGCAAGAAACAGGATAACAGCAGGGCTTTCCTTAGCGGCGGTGGTGGTAGAAGCGCCAAAAGAGAGCGGAGCACTTTTATTTGCAGATGAAGCTTTAGCTCAGGGAAAAGAGGTATATGCAGTAACAGCAAATGCAGACTGCATAACAGCGGAGGGCTCAAACGGACTAATTAAAGACGGAGCAGTTCCTATAACCGGCGCATGGGATATTCTCTCTGCATACAGCAGCATATATCCAGACAAACTAAAAGAGCCTACCAAAGAAAATGCAGTATATAATATGCCCGAATCTAAGCCGAAAATGGCTAAAAATAATGAACAAAAAACAAAAAGTGAACGAATTGCAAACAAAAAAGGCATTGACAACGAAAATCACGTGGCATATATTGACCTAAAAGCACAGCTTAACAATCTTTCAGAAAATCAGCTTAAAATAATAAGTGCAATAAAAAAGCCCGGCACTCACATTGACGAAATAATAGAATCATCGGGGCTTAAAACCTCGGACACCGTGTCTGAACTTATCTTTCTTCAAATCGAGGGCTATGTGAGCCGCGAAGCGGGCAACAGATATTCGCTAAAAATAATTCAAAGTAGGTAATAAAATGGCAAAAACAGGAACGGCATTAGTAATTGTGGAATCTCCCGCAAAGTCAAAAACAATAGAAAAATATCTCGGTTCGGGATATAAGGTGACGTCTTCAATGGGGCACTTGAGAGACTTGCCGAAAAGCAAGCTCAGTGTCGATGTTGAAAACGGCTTTGAGCCCCAATATGTGGCAGTAAAAGGCAGAGAATCACTCATTAAAACTCTCAAATCCGAGGCAAAAAAAGCAAGCGTAATCTATCTCGCAACCGACCCGGATAGAGAGGGAGAGGCAATTGCCTGGCATCTAAAAGAGCTCCTTGAAATCCCGGATGAAAAGGCGCTCCGTGTTACCTTCAATGAAATAACCAAAAAAGTCGTAACAGAGAGTATAAATAAACCCCGTGCGATAGATCAGGACTTAGTCGATTCGCAGCAGGCAAGAAGAATTTTAGACAGGCTTGTGGGATATGTTCTGTCTCCTCTGCTTTGGAAAAAGATGAGAAAAGGCCTTTCAGCCGGTAGAGTACAGTCCGTTGCAACCCGTATGGTAGTTGAGAGAGAAAGAGAGAGAAGAGCCTTTGTGCCGGAGGAATACTGGTACTTAGATGCATTTTTAG
>JAAZCZ010000088.1 GCA_012513005.1 Oscillospiraceae bacterium
AATGAGCGCCCCTTTTTGATTTTATCTGCTTATCAGCCGCGCAGAGCTCCGCCGCAGTATTCGCATCTTCCGCTGGCATCTGCCATTGTTGTAGCCCCGCAGAACGGGCAGGTAACTGCCTGTCTGGGTGCATTGGCAGCCTCATAGCTTTCCCTCTGCTTAGACTGAATGTTGTTTAAGTAGTCGACCATCTCCTGAGCCATGCTCTCATACTGCCTGTATTCGGGAGTTTTCTCGGGAGGTCCTGTCTGCATCCAGATTCCGGACTGCGGAATGATCTCAATGCTGCTCCTATTTACCTTGAATTTGATTTCATCAAACCACGGACTGTTAACATGAATTATTACATTAAAATCATAGCGGTATTCGTAGCGTTTGGGACTGTAGCTCTCCTTTTGACCGTCGTTTCCTTCGCGCATAATTTCATCTTTTCTCTCATCAACATCCATCATAGCTCCGGTTATCTGAGAAAAGTCAATTACATCGGGGTTTTCTTCCTGCCACTTGTTAGCGCTAGTCACAATGAGCTTCCCTGCATTTTCATCAAGTAAAATCTTTGTGTGCATGCCCAGTGTTCTGCTGACTCTAAATTCTGCAACAGCCTCTTTGTTTTCTTCTCTGTATGAAAGCTGCTGCTTAATCTGGTCAACTGTGCTTTTGCGCCTTTCGCTAAACCAGGGTGACAGATCCTTTGCACAGTTTTTGCAAAGATTGCCGTCTTCAAGTTTTCTGTTGCCTAAAAGTCCGATTTTGGCTTTGCAGACATCGCAGTATTTCTTGTCAAATAATCCCATGATAACCTCCAATAATAATATTTTTATTCTTTAAGCTCGGTGCTGCCGTACTGTCGCACGCTGATTTTTGTACATGCACCCACACCGAACACTGCCTCCATTTTCTTAACAAGTTCATCCTCTTTATCTTTTGGCACGAAAACCTGAATTGTACCTCCGAAGCCTCCGCCATGAACTCTGGCAGCCCCACTGCCGTCTAAAATCTTATTGCAAAGAGCAAGAGCTACTGCCATTGCCTGGTTTCTGCTGCTTCCTGTTGCATTAATGTTCTGAAGATAGAGCCAAGATGACAGACCCGACTGCCCTACAAGATTTAAAAACTTCTTAACATTCCCCTGTTCCAGCGCCTTCTCTTGCAAGCTGACTCGCGCGTTCTCATCGAAAAAGTGAATTGCCCGCAATACTGCCCTGTCCCCCGCCGCTTTGCGGAGTTTGCTGATGTTTTTATAAAAAAGCGCTTTATCTGTTTCTCTTAAAAATGACTTGCCGAAAAACTTGCTCACTTCACGCATTTCTTCGGTAATAGCCGCGTATTCTCCCGTCATGTCCGTGTGGTCTGATTTTACATCAACTATAATTAAGCTGTATCCGCTGCTTTCAAAATCGAAACTAAGTTTTTTTACAGTCGGCATTAACTTGTTTTCAAAGTCTATGCTGACAATACCGCCCCATGCACTTGCCATTTGATCCATAAGTCCGCATGGTTTACCGAAGAACTTATTCTCGGCTGCCTGCCCTATTACCGCTATATCTGTAGGTCCTAAATTGTTATTGCAAAAAAGGCTATTAACTATAGTGCCTATTAATACCTCAAATGCGGCTGATGATGATAAGCCACTGCCCCGCGGCACTTTTGACATTATGCATGCATCAAATCCCTTTACTTCAAAGCCTCGTTTATTAATCTCGCTACACACGCCCCTAACCAGTGCAATGGTCGTGCCTTTTTCACGGGGAATATATCTAAGTTCGTTGGTATTTATTCTTATCATTCGGTAATTTCCGGACTTTATACAGATAAAATCACTGCCGTTTTCTTTTGCGGCGGCTAAAAACTCAAGGTTTACGGCAGCGGCTAGTACTCTGCCGTTCTGGTGATCTGTGTGGTTGCCTCCTAACTCTGTTCTACCCGGTGCAGAAAATAGCCGCGGGGCAGTATTATTAGGAAATATTTCTGAAAATTTTTCTTTTATTTGCTTTTTGAGATCTTCCATTTTTTACCTCACAGAAAAAGAATATATTGTTTTTTTATTATATACATCATTTTTATCAAAAATAATGCTCGGAAAATCTTCCCTGTTTACGGAATCAGGATAGTACTGCGTTTCCAAGCAAACTGCTTCTCGAGGTGAATAAAAGTTGCCGTTTTTGCCTTTAACCCTACTTAAATAGTTAGCTGTATAAAGCTGAGCACCCGGCATGTCTGTGTAGCAAGACATTGCAATACCGCTTTTTTCTGAATAAAGCTCAGCAGAGGAGGTATTAATATCGCCATTTAAAATGTAGCAATGGTCAAAGCCGTTTCCCGCCTTTATCTGCTCGCTTTCCTTATTAATATTTTCAGAAATTAAAGTATCTTTTCTAAAATCAAAGGCAGGATCTTGCTCTACTTCAATAATATCGCTTGGTATGCTGTTTTCGTTTATCGCTAAAAAAGAGTCTGAATTTATTTTTAGCCTGTGCTCTAAGATACTGCCTTTGCCGTTTAAATTAAAATAGCTGTGGTTTGTGAGGTTAATCGGTGTTCTCTCGCTTGGTATCGCTTTGTATTCTATAGTAAGCTCGTTATTTTGCGTTAAACTATATTTTATCTCGGTCTTTAAGCTTCCCGGATACCCCTCCTCACCACTCTTTGAGGTGTAGGAAAATTTAACATAGCTCTCTGCAAAATCAGCAATTTCCCAAATTTGCTTATCAAAGCCCTTTAAACCTCCGTGCAGGTGATTTGGAGAGTTATTTACAGCTAAATAATATATACTACCGTCTAATTTAAACTCGCCACCGTTTATCCTGTTGGCAACTCTTCCAATAACAGCTCCCAAGTAGGCATTTTGTTTTTCATAGTCATCAATGCTGTCACAGCCTAATACTACATCAATTTCGTTTCCGTTTTTATCGGGAACAAAAAGCCGTCTTAAAGTACAGCCATAGTTTAGAATATCGGCTTTTATCTGCCCATTTTTTATTCTTATTTCGTATATCTTGTTGCCGTTATTAGAAAAACCAAAATTTCTTATATTAGTCATACTAAGTTTAAGCGAATGATTTCGCTGTTCCTCATAATAGCATTTATTATCTTTAAGATTGAGCATATAATTATTTACTAAATTATATCATAAGCTTTCTGCTTTGCAAACAAAGAGATTTCTAAAAACATTGATTTTACTTGCATTTTTCATTTTTATGTTGTACAGTGCTATCTGCAATTAACTCTAATCGTCGGAGGCATATTTTGCACGAAAACAGAAAACAAAACTATCTCCATGGTGCTGCAATACTCGCCATCGGAGTAGTTATTATGAAAATACTGGGCGCAATTTATAAAATTCCGCTCTCTAATATTTTAGGTGATGCCGGTTTTGGGCATTTTAATGCTGCATATTCAATATACAATGTGCTGCTGACAACATCTACGACGGGTCTTCCGGTAGCGCTTTCACGCATGGTCAGTGAAGCTAACACTCTCGGCAGACCGAGGCTTGTGAGCAAGACTTTCAGAGTCGCACTTTTAACATTCGCCGGTTTTGGGGCTGTTTTTTCTCTTGTTACCCTGCTTTTCCCCTCGCAGATGGCTGTTTTGTTATTAAACAAGCCTGAATCTGCTGCCAGTTTAGCAGCTTTGGCTCCTGCTGTTTTGCTTGTTTATCTAACAAGTGCATTTAGAGGCTATATCCAGGGTCACTCCGATATGAAGCCGACTACCATAAGCCAAATAATCGAGGTTTTAGTTAAGGTTATTGTCGGCCTTACATTGGCTAAAATTGTAATCACCCGTACCGGGGATACTCCTGCGGGGGCTGCTGCTGCTATATTTGGCGTAACTGCCGGTTCACTTGCAGCCTTAGTGTATATTGCTTTTTCTTATTTTAGATTAAAAAAACTTAAGGACACACGCCGTGACACAGCTGAGCTTCCTGCCAACTCGGAGATTTTTGTTAAGCTTATTAAGATAGGAGTTCCGATTGCATTAGGTGCTTCGGTTTTAAGCATTATTTCTCTTATCGACACAAAGCTTGTTAACAGCCAGCTTTTGGCATCCGGGCTCGGCAAGTCGCTTTCTGACACTCTTTACGGCTCATATTCGGTTATGACTTCGTTATATAATCTCCCTGCTGCATTTATTACTCCGCTTACAATTAGTGTTGTGCCTGCAATATCGGCAGCCGTTGCAGCAAAAAATCACGAATCTGCAGGAAACATTGCCGAAAGCTCTATGAGAATTTCTTCAGTTGTTGCAATGCCCATGTGCGTGGGTCTTAGCTTTATGTCTTATCCTATTGTGAAAGTTCTATACCGCAGCACTCATGAAGTCGGACCTACCCTGCTTACTTTGCTTGGAGTAGCTTCTATGTTTGTTTGCCTTGCTTTAATAACCAGTGCAATTTTGCAGGCTAACGGCAATGAGAGAATACCTATGTATTCTATGCTCATCGGCGGCAGCGTTAAGCTTATTATTAGCTGGGTCTTGGTTGGAAATCCTAAGATTAATATTATCGGAGCTCCAATAGGAACAATCGTTTGCTATGCAATTATGTTTGGGATAAACGCTGTTTATTTGAAATACAGCATGAAATACAGACCTAAGTACAGACGAGCTGTTATTCGGCCGCTCATTAGCTCCCTGGTTATGGGAATCGGTGCTTACGGCTCTTATTATGTTATCGCACTAATATTGGGCGGTCCTGATTTATCCAGAGGAAAAACAGCTCTGGCCCTGTTCCCTTCTATTGCAATTGCTGTTGTTCTCTATGTTTTGCTTATAAATATCACCAAGGCTGTCACCTCTGAGGACCTTAAACTTATCCCAAAAGGTGAAAAAATCGCTGCAATCTTAAGAATAAAGTGATTTAGTGCCTTTGTTTTATATTTTATCAAAAATAAGCTTGAAGTTTAGGAGATATTATGATAGATTTTGTTCTCAAAGACCGCTATAATATTGCAGACTTTGTGTTGCTAATAGACCTTCTTCGCTCAGAGAGCGGCTGTCCTTGGGATAGGGTTCAAACTCACGAAAGCATCGGACAGAATATGCTTGAAGAAGCTTATGAGGCAGTTGAGGCAATTGATGAGGGCGACCCTCTGCATCTTTGTGAGGAACTCGGCGATTTACTCATGCAGGTTATTTTTCACACAAGTATAGAAAAAGATGCCGGCAGATTTGATATTGACGATGTTTCCGACATGGCATGCAAAAAGCTAATTGAAAGGCATCCGCACATTTTTTCGGATGTAAAAGTCTCGGGGGCTGATGAGGTCCTTTTTAACTGGGATAGAATAAAGCAAAAAAAGAGGGGTCAGGATACACATGCCTCTGCAATGGACGGCATATCATCTGCTCTGCCTGCTCTTATCAGAGCCGAAAAAATCCAGAAGAAGGCAGCCTCAGTCGGCTTTGACTGGCCGGATGTGAGCGGGGCTTTACTTAAGCTTGATGAGGAAGTGGCCGAACTCAAAGAAGGTATTAGTGCCGATGATCTTGATAATATCGCCGAAGAATTAGGTGATATTATGTTTGCAACCGTAAATGTAGCGCGTTTTTACAAGCTCCACGCAGAAAGTCTGCTTAGTGCAGCCTGCAATAAGTTTCTAAATCGCTTTCGCTATTTAGAAGAAGGAGCGCAGTCTAGGGGGCTTAGACTTGAAGACATGAGTCTTGCTGAAATGGAAGAGATTTATCAAGAAGCGAGACATGAACTTGAGGGAAAAGAACCCGAATTTAATTTTGCTTGAGCTATTTGCTGAAACAGCAGTGATTCTCAATAAATAAGATTTCAGGAGGAACAATAATGAACAAAGCAGATCTCATCACAGTAGTAGCAGAAAAGACAGGTTTATCAAAGAAAGACGTTAAATGTGTCATTGATGCAACATTTGACAGCATCACCGAGGAGCTTGTCTCCGGCGAAAAGGTTTCCTTAGTCGGATTTGGCAATTTCGATGTTAAAGAGCGCGCAGCCCGCATCGGCCGCAACCCCAAGACCAAGGAAGAAATCACAATAGCTGCCTCTCGTGTACCGCAGTTTAAGGCCGGCAAGGCTCTTAAGGAAGCTGTATCTAAGTAAGAAATAAGGTAACAGATATATTTTCTTTTCAGGCAGTAACACTTATGTGTTCCTGCCTGAACTATTTTATAAAAGGAGGTATTGCATGTACTATTTTCTTGCTTTCTTAGGCTCACTATTTATAGCTGTTATGATTGCGGTAAACGGCAGGCTTGCCTCCGCTTACGGCTTATATTGGTCAACTTCAATATTTTTCTTAGTTGGTCTAATATTTATATCTTTAAGCGCAGTTGTAAGACGTGAAAAACTAATTTTCCGAAAAGAAACTCCCTTTTATTTGTATTTGGGCGGAGCGGTCGGATTTTTTACAACTTTTTTTAACTTTATGGCGATTAATAAAATTTCCGTTACAGCTATATTGGCTTTGAGTCTTTTCGGTCAGGCTGCTTTTAGCCTTGTCATAGACCAGTTTGGCTTTTTTGAAATGCCGGTCAGGAAAATGAATTACGGGAAATTTTTAGGTCTTATTGTAACCGGTGTCGGTATAATTGTGTTGTTGCAGGGCAGCGACAAGCTTTATCTTGTTCCTGTTATTGTTTCACTGCTCACAGGTATTACCGTTGTAGTCTCCAGGCAGCTAAATTCGCAGGTAGCCACACATTCCGGAGTATTTACTGCCACCTGGGTTAATTATTTAGCCGGTCTGATTATGGCACTTGCAGCGATGGGTATCGCAGGCTTGTTTGGTGAAAATATTAGCTTTTCTTATGCTCCTCTTCCATTTTGGGCATATTTAAGCGGAGTTTTTGGGGCTTTAATTGTATTTATTTCCAACATCTGTGTGAGTAAAATGTCGTCATTTGTTATGACACTTGTCATGTTTTCCGGTCAGGTATTAGGCGGAGTTGCAATCGATGCAGCAATCAGCGGTAGTTTTTCTCCAAAGGCGCTTATGGGCGGTATTTTTGCACTGCTCGGTCTCGTTATCAATGTGTTAATAGATAAAAAGCAGCTTGTCAAATGATTATTTGTACAAAGCTGCTTTAATTTTTATAAATTTTTTACAATTTGAATCTTATCGTATATACTCATTTTATTGCAATGGGAGCACTATTACTGTATAATAATACATTGTAATTTTACAAAGAACGGAGTGAAATAATGAAGTTCTCAAAGATGCACGGATGCGGCAATGATTATATTTACTTAAATTGCTTTGAGGAAAACATTCATGACAGACCCTATTTGTCAAGGGTTTTGTCTGATCGCCACTTTGGAATAGGCAGCGACGGGTTAATATGCATCTGCCCCTCCGATGTAGCAGATTATAAAATGGACATGTATAATGCCGACGGTTCGCACGCCCAAATGTGCGGGAATGGTATTCGCTGTCTGGCTAAGTATGTCTATGACAACAAAATGACCGAAAAAACTGTTTTGGATGTTGAAACCGGAGCCGGAGTACTTAGGCTTTGGCTGAATGTTGAAGACGGCAATGTAAGCACTGTGCGCGTGAGCATGGGAAGCCCGAACTTCCGCTGTGCTGAAATTCCCGTTATTTCCGATACGGAGGAATATATTAATGTTCCGATGGAAATCGGCGGGCTTATCTGGAATGTGACTGCTCTTAGTGTGGGAAACCCTCATGCTGTTGTTTTTGTTGATGATGTTGACTGGCTTGATCTTCCGGAAATAGGACCGCAGTTTGAAAATCATCCCGCATTTCCTGAGAGAATTAACACCGAGTTTGTTCAGGTAATAGACGAAAACAATCTGAAAATGCGCGTTTGGGAACGCGGAAGCGGTGAAACACTCGCCTGCGGTACCGGTTCAACTGCGGCTTTAGCTGCCGCTGTAGTTACAGGCAAGTCAAACAATAGCGCCACTTTGAGGCTTCTTGGCGGAGACTTGTTTATCGAATGGGACAGAAATGAGAACATTATTTACATGACAGGTCCTGCAAGCCATGTTTTTGACGGTGAAATTGAAATTGAGGGATATGTATGATTAAGCTAAACAGCAACTTTTTAAAGCTGCCCGGCAGCTACCTCTTTGCGGAAATTGCAAAACGCTCATCCGAATATGCGGCTTTGCACCCCGAAAATGAGCTTATTAAGCTTGGTATTGGTGATGTCACACTACCGCTGCCTAACGCTTGTATAAAGGCTGCTTGTGCTGCTGCAGAGGAAATGGGCAATAGTGAGAGCTTTAAAGGCTACGGCCCTTATGACGGCTATGAGTTTTTGCGCAAAGCAATAGCAGAAAATGAATATTCAAAAATTGGCGCTGCAATTACCGCTGATGAAATATTTGTTTCGGACGGTGCAAAAAGTGATTGCGCCAATATAGGCGACATATTTTCAGACGACAGCATTGTAGCTGTTTGCGACCCTGTTTACCCTGTTTATGTTGATGCAAATGCAATGGCAGGTCGTGCCGGCAACTGGGATGGCGATAAGTGGTCTAATATTATCTACATGCCCTGTGTTCCGGAAAACGGATTTGTTCCGCAGATTCCTGATAGAATACCCGATATTATTTATCTCTGTTATCCTAACAATCCGACAGGCACAGTAGCTACACGAGACGACTTAAAATTGTGGGTAGATTTTGCAAATGAGCACGGCAGCATTATTATTTATGACTCGGCATACCGAGCATTTATTACAGATCCCGAGCTTCCGCGCTCTATTTATGAAATACCCGGCGCTAAGACCTGCGCTATTGAGCTTGGCAGCTTTTCTAAGACCGCCGGCTTTACCGGTATGCGCTGTGGCTGGACTGCTATTCCTCGCGAGCTTAAAAGAGACGGCGTGTCTCTATACGATGTTTGGATGCGCCGACAGGCAACAAAATATAACGGCACATCTTATGTCGTTCAGTGTGCTGCTGCCGCTATTTACACTAAGGAAGGCAAGGAGCAGGTAAAAAGAAATATTGAATATTATCTAAATAACGCAAAGACGCTGAGAGAAGGTCTCGGAAATGCCGGATTTGAGGTTTTCGGCGGTGAAAACTCACCTTATGTCTGGTTTAGAGCCCCCGGCAAATCTGATTCTTGGGAATTTTTTGATGAACTTCTAAAAAATGCAAATGTTATTACCACTCCGGGCTCGGGCTTCGGTCCATCCGGCGAGGGCTTTATCAGAGTTACGGCATTCGGTGATGCTGAGAAAACAAAGGAAGCTGTAAATCGCATCTTAGCCCTATTCTAATTTTTGGAGAAACGAATATGAAAGTTATAATTGAAAGCAAAGAAAAAGCAAACAAGCTTGCCGCAGAGCAATACGTTAAGTTATTAAACAGCAAGCCCGACTGCGTGTTGGGTCTTGCCACAGGCTCCACTCCCCTTGGACTTTATGCAGAGCTTATAAGATTAAACAAAGAGGGTATAATTAGTTTTTCAAAATGCAGCAGTTTTAACTTGGATGAGTACATCGGACTTGACGGCACTCATGACCAGAGCTATCGCTATTTCATGAACACCAATTTATTTGACCATGTTGATATAAGAAAAGACCATACCTTTGTGCCTTCCGGCAGCTGCAAGAGCGATGAAGAGGCTGCTTTATATGACGAAGCAATAGAAAAAGCAGGCGGCGTTGACCTTCAGCTTTTGGGAATCGGACATAACGGACATATCGGCTTTAACGAGCCTCTTACTCCCTTTGAATCTAAGACACATATAGAAAAGCTCACTGATTCAACACGTGAGGCAAATAAAAGGTTTTTCGCCTCGATTGATGAAGTTCCGACTCATGCAATTACTATGGGCATTGGCACAATAATGAAATCAAAAATCATTATTCTCGTTGCATTCGGCGAAGATAAGGCTGAAATAATGAAAAAGACAATTGAGGGCAAGCCCACTATTTCCGTGCCGGCTTCACTCTTGCAGCTTCACACAGATGTCACTGTGTATTTAGATCCCGAGGCAGCTTCTTTGCTGTCGTAGTTAAACGCTGCAGATAATAATTTTACGGAGGGTTTTATGCCTAAGTATTTTGGAACTGACGGCTTTCGCGGGAAGGCCAATGTTGACCTCTCGGTCACTCACGCTTATAAAATCGGCAGATTTATAGGGCATTATTTTAGCTGTTTAAGACCGGCAAAGGTTGTAATAGGCAAAGATACGCGACGTTCGAGCTATATGTATGAATCTGCTTTATGTGCGGGGCTCACAGCATCCGGTGCCGATGCCTATTTGCTGCATGTAACAACTACCGCAAGCGTTTCTTATGTCACGGTAACAGATAACTTTGACTGCGGTATTATGATAAGTGCCAGCCACAACCCCTATTATGATAACGGGTTAAAGCTTATAAACTCAGTCGGCGAAAAAATGGAAGAATCATTTCTTACCCAAGTCGAACAGTACATTGACGGTGAAATTCCTGAGTTGCCATTCGCAGTTGACGGAAATATCGGCAGAACAGTTGACTATGCAGCAGGAAGAAACAGGTATATCGGGTATTTAATTGGGCTGTCCTCTCATTCTTATAAGGGAATCAAAGTGGGGCTTGACTGCGCAAACGGCAGTGCCTGGATGATAGCTAAGAATGTTTTTGATGCTCTGGGTGCTGATACATATGTAATTGGCAACGAGCCTAACGGCACAAATATTAATTTAGGCTGCGGTTCTACGCACTTAGATGAGCTTTCTAAATTTGTGACAGAAAATAAGCTTGATGTCGGTTTTGCCTTTGACGGAGATGCTGATCGCTGTCTTGCTATTGATGAAAACGGCAATCATGTTACAGGAGACCATATTATGTATCTCTGTGCTCTTCATATGAAGGAGCGAGGGATTTTAGATACTAACACTGTTGTAACTACTGTTATGTCTAATATAGGATTATATAAAGCTTTGGATGCTGTCGGTATCAATTATGAAAAGACTGCTGTCGGTGATAAGTATGTCTGGGAAAACATGAGAGAAAACGGACATCTCATAGGTGGAGAGCAATCCGGACACATTATTTATTCCAAGTATGCCACCATGGGAGACGGGCTCATTACCGCTTTAGAGGTCATGCACGCAATGATAGATAAAAAGTCTCCCCTGTCTAAGCTGGCTGCCCCTGTCAGAGTGTATCCTCAGATGCTAAAAAATGTAGTAGTAGATGATAAAGACGAGACTTTAAATGACCCCTGCGTTATAAGTGCTACGGAAAAGGCAGCTAAAGAGCTTGGAGATCGCGGCAGAGTATTGCTCAGAAAGAGCGGAACAGAGCCTGTTCTTCGAGTGATGGCTGAAGCTGAAACCGCTGAAGAGTGCGAAAAAACAGTTATGGGAATAATTGAAGAAATGCGCCGAAGCGGACATTTAATTAAGGTAAAATAGTTATGCATAAAGTTTATAAAACAGAGGAAATCTTGGATTTAAATTATACTCGCGCTAAGGGTATTTTTGATAACTGCACTTACCCTTGGGAAGTTTTGCCGGATATCGGTGACTATATTAAAGCATTGGGTTCTACACTTCCTGCAGATGAATTTGACAACCCGTCTGAGAATGTTTGGATTTCAAAGACCGCTAAGGTTTTTCCCTCAGCATACATTACAGGACCCTGCATAATTGACCACGGAGCAGAGATCAGGCACTGCGCCTTTATTAGGTCACCTGCAATGGTTGGTAAGAATGCTATTGTCGGAAACTCAGTAGAACTTAAAAATGTTATTCTCTTTGATTGTGTTCAGGTTCCACACTATAACTATGTGGGAGACAGCATTTTAGGCTACAAGTCACACATGGGTGCAGGCTGCATCACATCGAACGTTAAAAGCGACAAGAGCATTATTTTTGTTAAGTTAGGTGATACTGTTATAAGCACCGGTTTAAAAAAGTTCGGAACTATACTCGGAGATTTTGTTGAAATCGGTTGTAACAGTGTATTAAACCCCGGAAGCTTAATCGGCAGACACAGCACGGTATACCCCGTTTCCAGTGTAAGAGGAATTGTTCCTGAAAACTCAATTTACAAAGACAGTGGAGCAATTGTTGAAAAACACGCATAACAGTATAACAGTATATAAAAACATCCCTGCAGCCGACATTTGGTTGCAGGGATGTTTCTTATTTTTCATGTTTATGATTCTATGATTCTAGTCTCTTATAACATTTGAGGGCGCAGCTTAGTGCCGCCGAGCAGGTGAAAATGAATGTGTCCCACCGTTTGGCCACCGTCTTCACCGCAGTTGTTAATAACTCTAAAACCGCTCTCTAAGCCTTCCTGCTTCGCTATTTTTGCAATAGCCTCAAATACCCTGCCGATAATATGGGAGTTGTCGGCATCGATTTCGGATGCAGAGGACGCTATGTGCTCTTTCGGTATTACTAATATGTGTACCGGCGCCTGAGGATTAATGTCACGAAATGCGTAGATTAAATCGTCTTCATAGACCTTCTGCGAGGGAATCTCTCCTGCTGCAATTTTGCAAAAAATACAGTCCATTACTTGTTCTCCTTTCATATTCCGAGTTTTTCTTTTACTAAAGCTGTTACAAGCTCCAACGCTCCTTGAAGCTTAGTTAAGTCTGTTCCGCCACCCATTGCAAAGTCAGGTCTGCCGCCTCCCTTACCGCCGCTGTACTCAGATACCTTGCGAACTATTTCACCGGCTTTTATGCCTTTTTCTACTGCTGTTTTTCCGCAGACAGTCAGAAATACAAACTTCTCGGCAGTTACTCCGGCTAACACTGCAACAATTTCAGGTGCCTTGTCTTTAATAAAGTCTCCGAGTTTTCTAAGCTCATCTTGGCTTATATCCTGCTTTATTATTGTGAGAACCTTGAGATCCCCCACTGTCTTTGCTGACAACAGCAGGTTTGATATTTCCCCGCTGCTCAGCTTATCTCTTAGTGAATCAGCAGCTATTTTGAGCTCTTTAATTTCTTTTATTGCTGATTTTGCCTTATCCGGCAAAGAAGTCACCGGGACTTTGAAAATTTCAGCAACTGTGCTAATTAGCTCATTAATCTTGTCTTCTTCTTCAAAATAGACTTGCCCCGTAACTGCCTCAATTCTTCTTATTCCGGATGCGATTGAAGCCTCAGAAATAATCTTAAACGGCCCTATCTTGGCTATGTTATCAACATGGGTTCCTCCGCAAAGCTCTGATGAAAATTCTCCCATGCTGACGACTCTGACTCTGTCTCCGTATTTTTCTCCGAACAGTGCCTGGGCACCCTTTGCTTTTGCCTCATCTTGGCTCATTATTGCCGTTTCTACGGGCTTTCCGCCCAGTATCTGACGGTTTATAAGCTTTGTCACTGACTTTATTTCTGCTTCTGTCATGGCTGCAAAATGAGTGAAGTCAAACCTGAGTCTGTCTGCCATTACGAGAGAGCCTGACTGATGTACATGATCTCCTAATACCTCTCTTAATGCAGAGTGAAGTAAGTGTGTTGCACTGTGAGCACGCATTATTGCTGCTCTGTTCATTTTATCTACATTTGTCTTTACAGTTTGACCGAGTGTGAAGCTTCCGCTAATCACTGTGCCGGAATGTAAAAAGTGACCGGCTGAATCCTTTTTCACTTCACTGACTTCAAAGACGCCCTCATCGTTGGATATTGTGCCGACATCCGAAACCTGACCGCCCATTTCTGCGTAGAATGTGCTTTGGTTTAACACTATTATTCCGCTCTCACCTGTGCTTATCACGCTGCAAGACTCATTAGATGAGACGATTGCAGTAATTTTTGCTTCGGAAACTAAGCTTTCATAGCCTACAAATTCTGTCATTCCGCATGTAATTATATCTTCACTGTCTGACCAGCCGCTAATATTGCCTCTTGCCGCTCTGCACTGCGCTCTTTGAGCCTCCATGTGTTCGTTAAAGCCTTCTGTGTCTACATTAAAGCCATGTTCCTCCAAAATATCTTCGGTTAGATCTAACGGGAAGCCGTAGGTGTCGTATAGCTTAAATGCATCCTGCCCGCAAAGCTGAGTATTGCCTTTTTCTTTCATTTCGGAAATAAGCTCATTTAGTAGACCTATGCCGCTGTCTATTGTGTGGGCAAAGCTCTCCTCTTCCATTTGTATAACTCTTTTAATAAGAGTTTCTCTCTCTTTGAGTTCGGTATAGGCACTGCCGTTTTCACTTATCACAGTATCACATATTTTATATAAAAATGCGCCGTGCATGCCCAGCAATTTGCCGTGTCTGGCAGCTCTTCTGATTAGCCTGCGCAGAACATAGCCTCTTCCCTCATTTGACGGCAGTATTCCGTCTGCTATCATAAAAGAAGCTGAGCGAATATGATCTGTTATTACGCGCAGTGAAACATCTGTCTTGTGGTCTTGCCCATATATAGCTCCGGTTATTCTGCTGACTTCCTCTGTAATTTTCTTTATTGTGTCAATGTCAAAAAGGCTGTTTACACCTTGGCAGACACACGCAAGCCTTTCCAAACCCATTCCTGTGTCTATGTTCTTACTGGCAAGCTCTGTATAATTTCCCTTACCGTCACTGTTAAACTGTGAAAATACATTGTTCCAAACTTCTATGTATCTGTCACACTCGCAGCCCACCTCGCAATCTTCGCGCTCGCAGCCGTGTTCTTTTCCCCTGTCAAAATACACCTCGGAGCAGGGTCCGCAAGCACCTGAGCCGTGTTCCCAAAAGTTATCTGCTTTTCCGAATCTGTATATTCTGTTTTCAGGGATGCCTATTTCATCTCTCCAAATTGCAAATGCCTCATCATCATCTTCATAGACTGACGGGTACAGAAGATTAGGGTCAAGCCCACACCACTCTTCACTTGTCAAAAACTCCCAAGACCAGGCAATCGCCTCGTGCTTAAAATAATCGCCAAAGGAAAAGTTACCGAGCATTTCGAAAAAAGTTCCGTGCCTGTCGGTTTTTCCTATGTTTTCTATATCACCTGTTCTCACACACTTTTGGCATGTGCAAACTCTCTTTGCAGGCGGCTCTTTTTCGCCGGTGAAATATGGCTTCATGGGT
Organism: Oscillospiraceae bacterium; assembly: GCA_012513005.1. GTDB lineage: Bacteria > Bacillota > Clostridia > Oscillospirales > Oscillospiraceae > Scatomorpha. Next base: position 14,986 of record JAAZCZ010000088.1, read on the forward strand.
GCCATGCCGGAATTTATCAGCAGCAAAGAGGGGTCGTTATCAGGTATTAATGGAAAGCTGGGCAGTCTTAAGTGACCCTTTGACTCAAAAAACTGCAAAAACAGTTCGCGCAGCTCGTTAGTTCCGAATTTTTTCATCTTATCCTCCAATATATTAATAGCATAAAAATAGCATAAAAATACAAAACGCCCCTGACAATATGTCAGGGGCGAGAATCCCGCGGTACCACCCTGATCTGTCCTATAAAGGACATCTCATTTGATTTGTAACGTAATCTCAACGCCGTGCTCATCACACGGATGCTCGAAAGCGGCACCCGACTCTGCCACAAGAGGCTTACACCATCCCTCTTTCGCTAATGAGGCAAAACATCGGTTAACTTCGTCATTGCAAGGCTTATTCTACAATTATCTTTGCTTCTTGTCAACCATTCGCTAAGGCACTGTAGTCCTGAGTTTTAACAAACGCCTCGTGCTCATATCTGTTTGTAAAGAACTTGTGTGTCTTAGTACTCATATCCAGGGCATAGAACAGATAGTTCGTTGCTGCAGGGTTGAGTGCTGCTTTGATTGACGCTAAGCCGGGGTTGCTTATTGGCCCGGGAGGCAGACCTGTGTTTTTATATGTGTTGTAGGGGCTGTCTACCTGTAGGTCATCGGTTGTGAGTACGGGTTTATGCTCACCGAGAGCGTAAATAACTGTGGCGTCGATTTGAAGCGGCATATTGTTTCTTATGCGGTTGTATATTACCGAAGAAATCAGTGCTCGCTCGTCATCGTTTGCTGCCTCAGATTCAATCATTGAGGCAATTATTACTGCCTGGTGGAAGCTGATACCCTGGTTTTCTGCCTGTGTATACATGTCTGCCGTTATCTTGCTGTGAAGGTTTAACAGGAATTTATTTAGCGCGCTTGATGCCTGCATGCCCTGATAGAAGTTGTATGTATCGGGGAACAGATATCCCTCGAGCCTCGTTGCATCACCGTTCTGGCTCCACTCTAGGAACTTGTATTTGTATGTGCTGTTGGCAGCTGCATCTTTTAATGCATCTACCGTGCAGACTTCATTTTCTTCCAGCAATTCGAAAATCTTCTGCATTGTTATGCCCTCATAGAACATAACTGTGGTCTCAATCATTGAGCCTGAGCCTATTTGCATCTTTTTTACCAAGGCTCTGTAGTCAAATTCCGAAGAAAGCTCATATGAGCCCGGATCAATTTTGCGCTCGGCATGTGAAACATCGCAGTATAGCCTGAATAAAAACGGGTATTCAATTATCCCTGCGTCTTTTAGTGCTGATGCAACTGCCTTTGTATCTACAATTGAGACTTCTTTTTTAATCGGGTTTCCGTCTTTATCTTTGGTTTCTATTTCCTGCCTGGAGAAAAGCTCCTTAGACAGAATAACAGTGCCCTTCTTAACAGGCTTATTAAGTGCCAAGACATCGGTTGCAATCAGCCAAGCCATGCAGGCTAATATTATACTAAGGCTCACAATGAAAACAAAATACATAAGCCCGCCGACAAGACCGATTTTATTGTCTCGTCTGCCTCTAATCGGCATATAGTCTCTTTTTTCGGGCTCCTCTTCTTTAGGCGGAACTACGGCAACCTGCTTATCCGCATCGTATAGCGCCTCATCAAGCTTTTTGAGCGGCTTATTAACAAGTGCAATTAAGTCACGTGGCTTTTCTTTTGCTTCAGAGTTATCAGCGATTTCTTCGCCTGTAATTTGTGCACTCTCTGTTTCATCGGAAGTCTGCTGATCTGAAGCTTCATCAGTTTCGGGCTCTCTAGCCAATTCCTGCTCATTTTCTGCCTGATTTTCCGGCGTAGCAGGCTCGGCATCGGGCACAAGAGTTTCAGAAACTTCATCTGCTTTTTCCGGCTGCTCCTCCGGTTTAGGTTTTAGAGCTTCTCCGCCAAAGAGATCGTTTAGTTTTTCAAAATCGTCTAACATATTTTTCTCCCTAAGGATTTTGATTTGCTGTATATTTTAATACTCTTTTATTACAGACTTGCCTTAACAATAGAGTATATTTCGCTGTGTTTTTCGTCAAGCTCTCGCTCAACTCCGTTTTTCATAAATGAAACTGTACTCCAGCCTAAGTGCTCTGCTGCTAACCTGCCTGTGCTTATACTTGCTGATAGGTATTCCCTGTCTTTTTCATGTATGTCACGTGCAGTGCCTGTTCTTATCTCTCTGCCCTTAATTCTTGACAATGATGTTTCAAGGTCGACGTCTAAGTATATCACCTTGCTCGGCTTTGGCAAGCCCAGCTTTGTATACTCAAAATCATAGAGCCAGTCAAAGAAAGCTATTTGATTTTCCGGCTTAAGCTTTGCCCCCTGATGTACAGCATTTGAAGTTGTGTATCTGTCGGCTAAAACTAAACCGCCGTTTTCGTAGTAGCTTTTCCAATCTGTCATAAATGAGGCATATCTGTCAACCGCAAAAAACACCGAGGCACTGTACTCGTTTACATCTGACGGATTTTGCCCAAACTCACCGCCTAAGTACATTCTGATAAGCGCCGAGGATTCTTTGTCGTAACGGGGGAAGACTATCTTTCTAAAGCTAATACCGTCATTTTCGAGTCTGTTGCAGAGTCTTGAATACTGAGATGACTTGCCGCTGCCGTCAACACCTTCTAAAACTATTAGTTTTCCTGCCTCAGCCATGCCTCTCACCTCTTTTTACTGTTGCCCTGCAAATAAACTTAAACAGCATCGGCAGTTGCATAAATCGCTTTGGTTCCTTTATCATCCTGTACAGCCATTCGGCTCTGAGCTTCTGCCAAACTAACGGTGCTCTTTTTGACTCTCCTGCAAAAACATCAATACTTCCGCCAAGCCCTGCCATTATTCCGATTTTAAGTTTGCCTCTTTGCTTTTGCATCCACATTTCCTGCTTCGGTGCGCCTAAGCAAACCATAAGTAAATCAGGCTTAGCCTCGTTTATTTTTGCTGATAGTTCCTGCTCATCATAATAATAGCCGTCTGATACGCCATTTATTATTATACCGGGGAATGCAGTGCTTATATTCTCTGCTGCTTTATTAGCCACATTAGGCAAAGAACCAAACAAAAATACAGATCCGCCGATTAATGACAGCTCATATAAAAGGGATGCTGCAAAATCTATTCCGGCAACCCGCTCTTTTAGAGGAGTTTTTCTGATTTTTGATGCCGCTACCACTCCCATTCCGTCGGCTAAGACCATGGCTGAAGAGTTTATTGCATTTTTTAATTTCTCATCTTCCCCTGCCATGCTCAAAATGACCGAGTTCGGAGTGCATATATAGTCGCCGCTTTTGCCCGCAATTAAACTAAGCGCTTTTTTGACCGCCTCGTCTTTGCTGAGATTATCAAAGCTTATGCCGAGGATATTAATTTTGCTCATATTTTAGAGAAGACCTCTCCGATTTTTTCGTTTATTACCAGATTGGCATAATTATCATAGGGAGTTTTTGAAAGATTAACCAGTGCAAGCTTATTGCCGTTATAATAGTTTAATAAGCCTGCTGCGGGATAAACTCCGAGTGATGTGCCGCCTACTATCAGGACATCCGCCTCACTTATTAGTTTTATTGCTTCGCTCATCACAGCAGAATTGAGCGGTTCTTCATATAGGACTATATCCGGTCTTATTATGCCGCCACAGTCGCAGTGCGGAACTGTTTTTGCATTATTCATTGCATCTGCCGGAAACGGTTTTCTGCATCTTGTGCAGTAGGCTCTTAGTATACTGCCGTGAAGCTCTATTACATTACGGCTGCCCGCCGCCTGATGTAAACCGTCTATGTTTTGTGTTATTACAGCCTTAACCTTGCCTTCGGCTTCAAGCTCGGCTAAGCGTTTGTGTGCAATATTCGGAGATACACCGTCTATTACAAGCTTTTCGTGATGAAACCTGTAGTACTCCTCCGGATCGCGGTCGAAAAATGATCTGCTCAGTATTGTTTCAGGCGGGTATTTCCACTTCTGATTGTAAAGACCGTCAACACTCCTAAAATCCGGAATGCCGCTCTCTGTCGATACGCCGGCTCCCCCGAAGAAGACAATATTATCACTGTCGTCTATCCATTGTTTCAGTGTGCTAATCTTTTCATCCACAGAAAATCACCTCTCAATCCTGCGGATTTAACGTGTAGTTCGGTGCTTCCTTTGTGATGTAAATATCGTGCGGGTGGCTCTCTTTTAAACCTGCTCCCGTGATTCTGATAAATTTAGTTTTAGAACGCAGCTCTTCAATATTGGCAGTTCCGCAATATCCCATGCCTGAGCGAAGACCGCCCATCATCTGGAACACTGTGTCTGAGACGGGTCCCTTGTAGGGAACTCTGCCTTCAACGCCTTCGGGAACAAGCTTCTTTGAGCCGGACTGGAAGTATCTGTCTCCCGAGCCCTTCTGCATTGCGCCTATGCTTCCCATACCTCTGTATACCTTAAATTGCCTGCCTTGGAAAATTTCCATGTCTCCCGGGCTCTCTTCGCATCCTGCGAGCATTGAGCCCATCATTACGACATTGGCACCTGCCGCAATCGCTTTTACTATGTCACCGGAGTATTTTATACCGCCGTCGGCTATTATCGGGATACCGTATTTAGAAGCTGTTTCAGCTGCCCTCATTATTGCCGTTATCTGCGGTACACCTATTCCGGAAACTACTCGGGTTGTGCATATTGAGCCCGGACCTATGCCGACCTTAACGCAGTCTGCCCCTGCCTCAATGAGTGCCTGTGTGCCTTCACATGTTGCAACATTTCCTGCTATCACCTGAACATCGGGATACTTGTTTTTGATGACGGAAATATTGCGAATAATATTTGCAGAATGCCCGTGTGCACTGTCTAAAACCAAGGCGTCAACTCCGGCTGAAACAAGTGCGCTGACTCTGTCCATTAAATCAACCGTAACACCAACAGCAGCTGCGCAGAGCAGTCTGCCTGATGAATCTTTGGCGGAGTTTGGGTATTTTAGTACCTTTTCTATGTCTTTTATTGTGATAAGACCCTTTAGATGGAAGCTATCATCTACTATTGGGAGCTTTTCTATTTTACTGCGTCTTAAAATCTCTTTAGCCTCGGCTAAGGTTGTGCCGACTTTGCCGGTTATTAGTCCTTCGGAGGTCATCACTTCGGAAATTTTGCGGCTGAGGTCCTCTTCGAATTTCATATCACGGTTAGTGATAATGCCGATTAGCTTGCCCTGCAAGTCAACAATGGGCACGCCTGAGATTCTATACTTTGCCATAAGTGCATCAGCAGCACCGAGAGTGTCATCAGGTCCTAAGAAAAACGGATTGGTTATTACTCCGTTTTCGGAGCGTTTAACCATATCTACCTGCTCTGCCTGCATTTCTATAGGCATGCTCTTATGTATAACTCCGATTCCGCCTTCCCGGGCAATTGAGATTGCCATTCGGTATTCGGTTACCGTGTCCATAGCGGCACTCATTATCGGAGTATTCAGTCTTAAGGTTTTAGTTAGGTTTGTCGATAAATCGACCTCATTGGGCAACACCGAGCTCTCCGCCGGTACTAAAAGCACGTCATCAAAAGTAAGTCCTAAGCCGTCAAAGCGGTCTAAAGAGAAATTATCTACATTCATATGCTACACTCCCATCCTTTGTTATCAAAATATTTTATACATTTTATCGCTAATAGTCAACAATTATTGCTTATCATTGCCTGTACTTCTGGCCAAAAAAAAGATATATTGCTGCGCTAAACCGGCAAATTCGCCAAGAGCCTCAGGGTCAAATCCTTCGCTGAAGTGTTCTTTTAGAGCTCGTTTCATCCAGACATCAATAGGAAATGCTTCTGTTTTGTGAAGTCCGTAGAGCATGGCGCAGTCTGCCACCTTAGAACCCACCCCGGTTAGGCTTAAGAGAACCTCCTTTGCCTCTTTTGCAGGCAGCTTTGCCGTTTCTTCTAAATTGAGGGAGCCGTCTGCTACAGCCTTAGCTGCTGCTATTATGTACTCGGCGCGATAACCGGCTCTTATGGGGGCTAAGTCATCTGCTTTTAGCAGAGACAGCCTTTCTGCCGTGGGAAATGAAAAGTGCTCTTCTCCCTCGAAAAAGAGTTTATCGCCAAAAGCTTCGCTGAGTCTTTCAACAATGCCTTTTATTCTGGGTATATTATTGCACTGGGAGATGATAAAAGAACAAAGTGCCTCCCATTTATCCTGACGCAGAATTCTGATTCCCTTGCCGAACTTTGCAGCTTTTCTGAGATGCTCATGCTTTTTCATAATATCTTCTGACTTTGAGTAGTCTGTTTGTAAATCGAAGTAGTTGCGCCAATAGTTGATATCTCCGTCTGAGCTGCGAATTAAAACGGCGCCATTTTTCTCGCACAACTTGGCTACCCTGCCGTCTGAAACGCCTGTATATATTTCGCCGTCTTTTGAGTTCCACCTGAAGCACTGTCCGCATTCAAATGTTTTATATAGCGACAGCTCATCCGCTGTGCAAAGCTTAGTACCTAAAAAGTTATTGGCTTTCAGTTTAAATTTCTCCCTTAATATTTTTTATTATTATACACATGAAGCAGTGCTTGTTCAAGGGCAGCTAATGCTTATAAAATGCCGGTTATTAAGGCATTTTTAACAGCTTTGCTTATTTATTACCTTGAACGAATTCTGTCTACGTGTTAGAATTAATATTATTAACTGATTGGAGATAATAATGAGCTGGACTGATGAACTGAAAAACGGAATAAGAACGGCAGAGCAGCTGGCGCAGGTGCTAAATCTTAATATAGAGCAAAAGAAGCGTTATGCCGAAATAATAGAGCGCTTTCCTATGCTGATTACGCCCTACTATCTCTCCTTAGTTGACTTATCTGACCCTCTTGACCCAATCGGCAAGATGTGCATACCATCTATAGACGAATTTGATTTGGGCGGGTCGTTTGACACAAGCGGTGAAAAGGGCAACACTAAGCTAACCGGTCTTCAGCACAAGTATAGACAAACTGCACTTTTGCTGTCTACAAATGAGTGCGCTATGTATTGCAGACACTGTTTTAGAAAGAGGCTTGTCGGTCTTTCTGATGATGAGCTAAACCGCAGGCTTGAGGAAGCTGTTTTATATATTAAAAATCACGAGGAAATAAGCAATGTGCTTGTTTCCGGCGGAGATGCTTTTTTAAATTCAAATGCCGTTATTGAGAAGTATTTAAATGAGCTTTGCAGTATTCCTCATCTTGATTTTATTAGGTTCGGCTCTCGCACTCCTGTTACACTGCCCGAGAGGATTTACGGAGATTCAGAGTTGCTTTCGATATTTTCTAACTACGCCAAAAAGAAATCGCTTATTTTAGTAACTCAGTTTAACCACCCGAGAGAAATAACAAAACAGGCTGTTTTGGCAGTAGAGAGCATGATTAACTGCGGTGTCAGCGTGCGAAATCAGACAGTTTTATTAAAGGGAGTTAATGATAATCCCGAGGTTTTAGCAGAGCTTCTTAGGGGGCTTACAAGCATTTCGGCTTTCCCGTATTATATATTCCAGTGCAGACCCGTAACGGGTGTTAAGGGGCAGTTTCAGGTGCCTATTTTAGATGGGATTAAAATTGTTGATGCTGCAAAATCACTACAAAACGGTGTCGGCAAAAATATCCGTTATGCTATGAGCCACCCGAGGGGAAAAATTGAAATTATCGGCAATCTTCCAAATGGTGAAACTATTTTTAAGTTTCATCAGAATATGAATACTGAGGATTCTGCAAAAATTTTTACGACACGGCTAAAAAGCACTGACACTTGGCTCGATTATGAGCTTTCAGGCTGTGACGGAGATTAATTAATCATTATCCATTCATTTCTATAAACAAAACCTCTGCAAATGCAGAGGTTTTGCTTTTTATTTATTATTAAGCTCTTAGTTCCTCGACAAACTGAACTCCTTCGATTTCACCTAAGCTGCCAAGAACCTGGCTTCTTTTTAGATTTGGGTTCACTATGTCAACTTCGATTTTATATCCGCAAAATTCATTACTATCTCTGCCGAATTGTTCAACAGTGCTAAGCTCAAGACCTATTTCTGCCATTCCCGTGAGAAGAGAGCTCATTCTAAGGTCTGGGTCGATTTCTATGTATGCGGTAATGACATTAGAGGATTTTATGTGTTTTTCATCGAGCTTGTTAAGAGTTACCAAAGAAATATAAATGAGTATTGTCATGATAACAGCGCCCTCATAAAATCCAGCTCCCGAAGCAATTCCCATACAAGCAGAAGCCCAAAGCCCGGCCGCTGTCGTGAGCCCGGTAATATGATTTTTACCTGTAACTATGATGCTGCCTGCGCCTAAAAAGCCTATTCCAGAAACTACTTGTGCCGCCATTCTGACAGGGTCGCTGGCTGCTGTGAATGTTTCTGAAATAAACTGCCCTACCATTACACAGGAAGCTGCGCCCAAGCAGACTAGCAAATGCGTTCGCATGCCGGCTGCATGTTGCCGCTTTCCTCTTGACGCTCCTATAAGACCGCCGCAAATCATTGCTATGAGAAGGCGCAGGGTAAGCGAAACTATGTTAAGTTCACGAAGATAGGAGACTATAATTGCAAAGCTCATTAGCTACCTCCTTTAAAACTTACGCGTATTATGGCTTTTCTTCCTCACCGGGATTCTCAGTTTCAGCAGGTGCAGAAGGAACCGGCGTCGGTGTCGGTGTGGGTTTACTTGTTGCATGCGGGGTCGGTGTAGGCGTTGCAGTCGGCGACGGGGATATTTCGGATTCAAGCTTAAATACGCAGTATAGAGAATGTCCGTTCACAACATTTGTGAATACGTAGTGATTTGTCGGCTCAATCTTCTTGCCGTCTATTTTGAGTTCTGCTATAACATACAAAGGGTCGGGCGTGATTGTGATTTCTAGGTTCTCCCCCTCTTTTACCTTTGCAAGCCCGTAGGGTGCAACCTTGCCGCCAGCGCTTGCCACAATGCTGATATAATGGTACTGTTGCACTTCCGGTGGTTCTATTACGGCTATATTCGGAGGATTATAATCCGGGGTTACATGAACATTGGGTGCACTTGTAATAAACTCTAATTTCATATTGTTGCCGTTTAGATTTCCCAGATTCTCTCGTTTTTCAAACTTAAATACGCCGCCCAAGGCACACATAATAATTGTCAGGGCTGCAGCTAAAAATGATACTCCGGAAACAAGAGCCCATGACTTTCTTCTTCTACTTGCGTAACTGCTATTTCCTTTATCCATTAATCTACTCCAAAAATAAGATACTATTTTCTTTACAATATGCGATGCTGTGATAAACTATATTAAAACTAATTATGCGAGGATAATGATTTGAAAAAGGTACTGATAACAGGCTCATCAAGGGGCATCGGAGCTGCAACCGCAAAGGCATTTTCAGACTTGGGGTACAGCGTTTTTCTAAATTACCTAAAATCTAAGCAGAAGGCTGAGCTTTTAGCAGAAGAACTTTCCTGCACAGCAATTAGAGCTGATGTATCAGACCCTTTTCAGGTGAAAAGAATGTTTGACCAAGTAGGAGAGCTTGATGTGCTTGTTTGTAACGCCGGTGTTGCAAGCTCCGGGCTTATTCAGGACATTAGTTCTGATGAGTGGCGGCGGCTTTTCTCTGTTAATGTAGACGGTGTTTTCTACTGCTGTAGGGAAGCTGCAGCAAGAATGCTAAACAATAAATCAGGCTCTATAATCACAGTTTCCTCAATTTTAGGTGTGCATGGCGGAGCATTTGAAGTTGCATACTCAGCAACTAAGGGAGCGATAATATCTTTTACAAAAGCTCTTGCAAAGGAACTTGGTCCCTCCGGCATAAGAGTAAACAGCGTAGCTCCGGGAGCAATAGACACCGACATGCTTTCAGGTCTCAGCGAAGCTGATGTAGCTGAAATTTGTAGCAGCACAGCTTTGGGAAGATTCGGAAAAGCCTGCGAAGTTGCAGAGCTCATTGCATTTCTTGCTTCTGACTCAGCGTCTTTTATTACAGGCTCGATATTTGGTGTTGATGGTGCTTTGATAGTTTAATCAAAGCTTCAAGCTTTCATCTTTATCTAAAACGAGGGTTTTGCCTTGTCATTTTTTCTGTTTTTATGATATGAGCCTTTGAAATTTTTCTTTTTTCTGCCCCCGGCAGACTGCTTATCTCCGCTTTTTTCTCTTACTGTATTGCCTTCAATCTTATCCGGAACACTGCCTTGTCCGGATTTGTTTTTGAAGGTATTTTTCTTTCTTGGGTAGTTCTTTTTCTTAGTAAAATCAGACTTTTTGCCCCTGTTTGGGCTTGCCTGCCTGCTTCTTGTTCCATGCTCCTTATCGCGCCGTTCCTTGCTACCGGCATCGCCGTTATCATCTTCGTTGAAGTTTAGCGGCGTGTCAATTTCATTAGTTTCAGTGTTTTCGAAAGTATATTGCTCAAATGTCCTTTGAGCTTTTTCCTCCTGGATTTTTTTGGCAAACTGAGCAGCTTTTACAGCTTCTTCACCAAGTTCTGTAATCTTGAGTGTTCTAAACGCCTCGTCTCTGTCGTCATCCATTTTTATTTTGACAGTCTGTCTCAGCAGATTATTTGAAACCACCGTGCCTGTGCCATAGGCAGTAATAACGGAGCTGCCTACCTTGGGAGACTTGCTGATCAGCTCTTCATATGCCTCTTCTTCATATCGGAGACAGCACATTAGTCTGCCGCAAGCACCGGATATTTTAGTCGGGTTTAATGAAAGCGACTGGTGCTTTGCCATCTTGGTTGAGACGGTTGAAAATTCATCTAAGAACAAATTACAGCAATATTGCCTGCCGCACATACCTATGCCGCCGAGCATCTTCGCCTCATCTCTGACTCCGACCTGTCTTAGTTCGATTCGCATTCTGAAAACCGAAGCTAAGTCTTTTACAAGCTCTCTAAAGTCTACCCTGCCGTCTGACGTGAAGAAAAATGTTACCTTGTTACCGTCGAAACCGTATTCACAGCCGATAACCTTCATGTCAAGACCGTGTTCCTTTGCCTTTGCCTTGCAGATTTCCATAGCCTCCGGCTCGTTAGCCTTGCACAGCTCATAAACTTTTATGTCATAGTTGCTCGCCTTGCGCAGCACAGCACGGAGAGGTGCTACCACCTTTTCATCACCTACATAGTGATTGCCGACACTGCAAAAAGCAAACTCTATACCCTTTGCAGTCTCAACAATAACCGGCTCTCCCGCTTTTATAGATGTTCCGTTAGGAGCAAAATAGTAGCTTTTGCCCGCATTATTAAATCTTACACTGACTACCTCAGTCAACTTAGTTTCCTCACTTTTTTAACTTTATTATTCTTCTAACGCCTTTACAGCTATATATCCGAATACATGCTTTACACCTGTATTTTGCGAAAGATAAGTGGCACTCTCGGATAAAACCTTGTATACATGCAAGCAGCGTCGCTCTTCTATTTCATGGCTTTCTCTGCCGCTTAGGATGTCTGCCAGCATTTTTTGTGCAAATCTGACTGTGTCTGCAGCTTTTTTAATATCAAAGCTCTCATAATCTTTTGACCAATTTAAAAGATTTTTGCGTGAAGCTGTGCCGATTGCCTTTATTAATTCAGCTGCCGCTTTGATAGCTTCCTCATATGCTGCATAGTCTGCTTTTTCATCTGCTCTCGCATTTTCATAGATTACGGAGCATCTGGAAATAACTGTTTCTAATATTGCAGACGGCATCGCAGTGGTAAGAATAAAGGCACATTCACCGGGCGGCTCTTCTAATATTTTTAGTATTGCGTTGCTTGCGCCTATGTTCATAGCATCTGCGTTATATATTATGTACACCTTTCTGCGAGCCTCGTTAGGCATTATATAGGCATCTCTGACGATGTCTCTTATTTGGTCTACTAAAATATCGCGGCGACTTTCCGTGTCGTTTTCATTTTCTCTGCCGATATAAGTAATATCCGGATGAATTTTAGCTGTAGCTTTTTTACAATGGCGACACTGCATGCAGGGCTCTTCCCCGCCTACTTCGCAGAGTAGCGCAGCTGCCAGTTTGCCCGCCAAGTCGTTTCGTTTTGACTCGGAATCTGAGACTATTAAATAAGCATGTCGGAGCTTATTGCTCCTAATATTCTGCACATTTTCCATTTTGTTATTTTACCTTTATTTGCCAAAATAGTCAAATAGTATGGCTTTTGAAAATTATAAATAAAAATAAAAAAATATAGCTGCATCTGACTTTTATTTAGACACAGCTTTTTTGTTTAATTTATTCTTTTATGTCCCGCATAACCCGGCGTACATATTCAGAAGAGTTTAGCGCCGAATAAAGCGCAGCCGCCGCTATTGCCCCGAAAGCTCCCTGTATGAGGTTTGCAGGCACATCAGCTACAGCTCCTGCCCCGAAACCGAGCACAACGGCATCGTAGAAGAGGTAGCCTGCTACCATGAGAATTTCAGCTATGCACCCTGCAATAACCGATTTAACAAAAAGGTTTTTCCCAAGTTTTCTGTTAATAAGAACAGCAGCTACAATTGCCACTACTGCCTTTATCACCAAGGTACCGGGAGCATAGATAAAATAACCTGAGATTATATCCGCCATGGCAGAGCCTATGCCGGCAGCCGGTGCTCCGTAAATCCCGCCCAAGAACAGTGCAGAAAGCAAGACTACAGTGTCTCCTGCGTGCACATATCCTCCAATAGGAGTCGGTATTTTGACGATAAGTGTTGCGGCACATGTTAAAGCGGCAAAAAGAGAAGCAAAAATCAGCTTTTTTGTTTTAGTACTGTTCATTTTATACCTTTCTTTAGTTAATTCTCTGTTACTTTGGGATTATAAACCTCGTTATTGTATAAAGTCAACTGTCATAAGGCATAAGTTGTTGTGCTAAACGCCACGCTGTGCTATCATATTTTAGAAATTGAGGTGTTATTTTGACTAATAGGTTATACTATTCTGACGGATATTTGTCCGAGTTTAATGCTACTGTTGTCTCTTGTAATAAGGGAGATAGCGCTTATGAGATAATACTTGACCAAACTGCTTTTTTCCCCGAAGGCGGGGGTCAGCCTTCTGACGAGGGATTTTTAGACGGTATGCCACTGCTCGATCTTATTGACCGCGGAAGTGAAATTATACATCTTGTTAGAAAACCGATTGAAGTAGGCAAAACAGTTATTGGAAAAATTGATTTTGATTTGCGTTTTCGCAGAATGCAAAACCATTCCGGTGAGCATCTGATTTCGGGCACAGTAAATAAGCTTTTTGGCTTTTCTAATGTAGGCTTTCACATAGGCGAAGATTATATGACCTTGGACTTTTCGGGTGAACTTAGTGCCTCTGACATACTGCAAATTGAGCTTGAGGCTAATCGGGCTGTTTGGAAAAACATTCCTGTCGTATCCTACTTTCCCTCAGATGCGGATTTAAAATTGCTTAATTATCGGAGTAAAAAAGAAATCGACAGCGATGTTCGAATAATAAGCATTAACAATGTTGATGTCTGTGCCTGCTGCGCACCGCATGTTAAAAACACAGGTGAAATCGGATTAGTTAAGATTATCGATTTTATGAGGCACAGGGGCGGAACCAGGGTTCTAGCTCTCTGCGGATATGATGCTTATGTTGATACTAAAAACAGATTTGAAAGTACGGTTTTAGTTTCAAATTTGCTATCTGCACCGCAAGGCAAAATAGCCGAGGCTACAAAAAAGCTGCTGTCTGACTTTGATGCTGCAAAGGCACAAATTACCGAGCTTAAATTTAAAGCTGCTGATGCTCATATTTCAAAGCTTTCTTACACCGATGGGAATATTTTTCTTTTCGTTGAAGGCTTGGAAGACCGCATGTTAAGGGAGATTGCAAACCGCGCTCGGCTTTTGTGCAGCGGTGTCTGCGCTGTTTTTTGCGGTGCTGACGGAAGCTACAAATATATTATTAGCAGCCAAAGTGTTGACCTAATACCGCTCAAAGAGATAATAAACACCAACATATTAGGAAGAGGCGGCGGCACATCTGAAATGCTGCGAGGCAGCTGCACTGCAGACAGACATAGCATTGAAGACTTTTTTACTAATACCGATTTTACAGCTTTTATAGATACAGGAGATAATACATGAAAAAAGGCTTAGCTTACATACTTATTCTCACGCTCGTTGCGGCGCTGGGGTTTTTACTTTTTGCCAGAAAAAGTATTTCTTCCGAGAAATTAATAAACTCAGCTTCTCCTTCTCCCTCAGCTTCTGCTGCAGTTTTGCCTTCTGCGCCCGAAACTGCTGCGCCCGCTCCTACTGATACTCCCGCTCCCGAAACACCTGAGCCAAATAGCCCTTCTCCTGAGCCGACTGCTTTAGCACCTGCTAGTCATGACTATAGCTCTCTGCCCTATGTTCTGCGTGAAAAGGTGCCTATTCTGATGTATCATCAGGTGATGGACGGTGGCACTAACAGCCTTTATCTGTCGGTTTCTGACTTTAAATCTCATCTTGAGTATTTTTCTAATGCAGGGATAACCCCAATAACCATGCGGCAGCTTATTATGCACTGGACAGAAAATTATCCCTTGCCCGAAAAGCCCATAGTTTTGACCTTTGACGACGGTTATAGATCGATGTACACCACTGTTTTCCCGCTACTCAAAGAAAAAGGCTGGCCCGCCACTTTTTATGCCGTATCGGGCTGGACTGACGGCGATAGCGTACTCACAAAAGAAATGTTAGCTGAAATGGCAGCTGCGGGCATGGAAATAGGCTCACACTCTGTGTCACACGTTGATTTGGAAAAAAGCCCTGCTGCTGTTTCAAAGGAGCAAATAATTGAGTCTAAAAAACAGCTTGAGGAATACACCGGCAAGCCTATATTGAGTATATGCTATCCCTCCGGCAGATATAATGAAAATACAATTGCCATGGTTAAGGAAGCCGGTTATGTAAGCGCTGTTACGACAAAATATGGCTTTGCAAGTTTATCTCAGGGACAGTTTTCACTTTTTAGAGTTAGAATCAGTCAGGGTCAGGGCGGTGTTGCCCTAAAAAGCATGCTCGCTCCTTTGGGATATTAAATTTGCAAAAAAACACCCGTCAATTTTGACGGGTGTTTTTTAATGGCTCTATGTCAAATGTTGGGGTAGAGCAAAAAAGAAGAATAAAAGCGAAGTGGAGTTGGCTGAATGGTCAGCTCCATTTTTTATGGGGTTAAGCAGCGAAGCAATGAAGAATTCTATTTCTAAAACGTTTGAAATCTCG
>JAAZCZ010000013.1 GCA_012513005.1 Oscillospiraceae bacterium
GTTTTCTGCCTGACTTTGAGCTGATTTAGCACCATCCTGGTTGGTGTTACTGCTTTGTTTGCCATCAGATCACCTTAGCCTTCTTCGGGCAGGTACTTCTCGATAAACTCTTGCTTAATACGCTTTAATTCTCTCTTCGGCAGTATCGAGAGCAGCTCCCAGCCCAATGTGAGGGTCTCTTCGATAGTTCTGTTTGCCTCAAACCCTTGGCTTACATATCTGCTCTCAAATTCTTCGGAGAATTTGGCAAACAGCTTGTCGTCATCGGACAGTGCTGCCTCACCGAGAATTGTCATGAGCTCCTTTGCATCCTTGCCTCGGGCATAGGCTGCGAAAAGCTGGTTCATGGTACCTGCGTGGTCACCGCGGGTCTTGCCCTCGCCTATTCCCTTGTCTTTAAGACGGGAGAGGCTCGGCAGAACGTCGACAGGGGGCTCAAGTCCCTTTCTGTGCAGCTCACGGGAGAGGATTATCTGACCCTCTGTGATATAGCCTGTGAGGTCGGGAATCGGGTGGGTCTTGTCGTCTTCAGGCATTGTGAGTATCGGAATCATTGTGATTGAACCCTTTTTACCCAAGCGGCGACCGGCTCTTTCGTACATTGTTGCAAGGTCTGTGTAGAGGTAGCCGGGGTATCCGCGGCGGCCGGGAACTTCCTTCTTAGCAGCCGAGACCTCACGCAGTGCCTCTGCGTAGTTTGTTATGTCTGTTAGAATGACGCGAACGTGCATGTCTTTTTCAAATGCAAGGTACTCAGCAGCCGTTAATGCCATACGGGGTGTTGCTATACGCTCGACGGCAGGGTCGTTTGCCAAGTTTGAAAATACGACTGTTCTGTCGATAGCTCCTGTGCGGCGGAAGTCCTGAATGAAGTACTCAGACTCCTCGAATGTGATGCCTATGGCAGCAAACACAACCGCGAAGTTCTCGCTGCCGCCTAAGACCTTTGCCTGACGGGCTATCTGCGCTGCCAAGGGAGCATGCGGCAGACCGGAGCAGGAGAATATCGGAAGCTTCTGACCACGAACTAGTGTGTTTAGTCCGTCTATTGTTGAAACACCTGTCTGTATAAACTCGGCGGGATATGCACGGGATGCCGGGTTCATGGGCAGACCGTTTATGTCTCTGTGAGCTTCGGCAAGAATTGAAGGACCGCCGTCAATCGGCTCGCCCATTCCGTTGAATACTCGGCCGAGCATGTCCTCGGATACTCCGAGTTCCAGAGGATGGCCTAAAAAGCGTACCTTTGTTTCGGCTAGGTTAATGCCCTGTGCCGACTCAAAAAGCTGCACGACGGCAACGTCGTTTTCAACTTCCAGAACCTTGCAGCGGCGCTTATCACCGTTGGGAAGCTCAAGCTCGCCCAGCTCGTCGTAGGTTACACCGTCAACACGGTTTACTATCATCAGCGGGTTTGCTACCTCTCGGATTGTTTTGTATTCCTTAATCATGCTTCCTCACCTCCCTCGCTTATTGCTTTTATCTCGCTTCTCATTTCCGCCAGGATATCCCTGTAGACACTCTCGTATTCCTCGGGCGGTACCATCTTGGCACGGCCGATTTTTTCACGGGATTCTATAGCAAAGAGTTTGTTTATGTCGGCGCCTGTTTTTAGTGCCGACTGGCAAAGCAGGTCGTATTCTAAAATGAGGTTTAGAAGCTCAAACTGCTTGCCGTAGGATGAGTACGCGTCTTCGTCTATGAATGCGTTCTGCTGCAAAAAGTCTTCTCTTATCATCTTGGAGGTTTCAAGCGTGAGCCTATCCTCGGGTGACAGAGCGTCCTGACCTACCAGTCTGACTATCTCCTGCAGCTCGGCTTCCTTCTGAAGCAGCTTCATTGTTCTTGTTCTGTTTTCCATATAGCGAGGTCCGAACTCTTCCTCATACCAGGGTTTTAGTGTGTCTACATAGAGTGAGTATGATGTGAGCCAGTTGATTGCCGGGAAGTGTCTTGCGTATGCAAGTGACGCATCCAGTGCCCAGAAAACCTTGACTATACGCATTGTCGCCTGGGAAACGGGCTCTGATGTGTCGCCGCCCGGAGGTGAAACTGCGCCGATTGCAGTGACCGAGCCTGTGCGCTCGCCCTGACCTAAGCACTCAATGACGCCGGATCTCTCATAGAACTGAGCGATACGGCTAGCAAGGTATGCGGGGTAGCCCTCTTCACCGGGCATCTCTTCCAGACGACCGGACATCTCACGCAGAGCCTCTGCCCAACGGGATGTGGAGTCTGCCAGAACTGCCACGTCATAGCCCATGTCTCTGAAGTACTCGGCTATTGTGATACCGGTGTATATTGATGCCTCACGGGCAGCAACCGGCATGTCTGATGTGTTGGCTATTAAGACTGTACGCTTCATCAGCGGCTCGCCGTTACGCGGGTCAGTTAGCTCAGGAAACTCCATTAGAACGTCTGTCATTTCGTTTCCGCGCTCGCCGCAGCCGATGTATACGACTATGTCGACATCCGACCACTTTGCCAGCTGATGCTGAACGACTGTCTTGCCCGAGCCGAAGGGTCCGGGAACAGCAGCTGTGCCGCCCTTTGCTATCGGGAACAGTGTGTCGATTATACGCTGTCCGCTGTTCATCGGGCGTTTCGGTGTGTATTTTGCCGAGTAGGGGCGGGCAATACGAACAGGCCAGCGCTGTATCATATTGAGTTCTTTTTCGCTGCCGCCGCGCTCCTCTATTTTTGCAATTGTCTGCTCAACTGTGTACTCTGCCTCTTCGGCAATAAATGTTACGCTGCCGGTAACTCCGGGAGGTACCATTATCTTGTGCTCTATTGCTGTGGTTTCCTGCACAGTTCCGAGCACATCGCCGGCAATTACATGATCGCCGACTGTTACGGCGGGTACAAAGAGCCACTTCTTTTCCCTGTTTAGAGCCGGGATCTCGATACCTCTTGTGATGGTCTCGCCCGTTAAAGCTCTTATTTCGGGAAGCGGTCTTTGAATACCGTCGTATATGTTTTCAAGCATTCCCGGTCCCAGCTCAACCGAGAGGGGCATGCCTGTGGTGTAAACCTCAGCTCCGGGTCCGAGTCCGCTTGTTTCCTCATAGACCTGAATCGATGCCGAGTCACCTGTCATGTTTAGAATTTCGCCTATCAGCCTCTGCTTGCCTACGCGGACAACGTCTGAGACGTTGGCGTCTGCCAAGCCCTGCGCAACAACCAGTGGGCCGGATACCTTTGTAATTATTCCGCTCATCTGCAAACCCTCTTTACAAAATGTCTGTTCCGACAGCCTTCTCAACAGCCGCTTTTAAAGCCGCACTGGCGAGGCCCAAGGAACCTTCTCTGCCCGGTATCAGTATGACTGCCGGACTCGGGACATTCTTATATTTTGATATCTCATGCTCCAAGAAAACCGCTAAGTTCTCCTCTACATAAATAATCGCATATTCGTTTTCCGCCTCATGCGTGAGGCTAGCAAATATTTTCTTTGCTTCTTCCGCATTCGTTGCGGGGAACACATCAAGACCGAGAGCCTTGAAGCCCATAACGGTGTCTCTTCCGCCAAGCACTGCAATTTTAAGCATTTAAATCACGCAGCCTTTCTTTAATCTTGGCAGGATTTACTCCCGCTAGGCGGCCTGTCAGTATCATGCGGACCGAGGTTATCTCGGTTTCAAGCAGAGTTAAATACTCCACCACTGCCTCAACCCCAAAGGGTTTCAGCTTTGCTCCGGATACATAGTCCGATATGCCGTTGTCGCAGGCAAGCTCGAACTTTGTGAGCTCTCCGCCCTTCATTGCCTCAGCACCGAGCGCCGCTGCTTTGTATAGCGGGGTTGCGGTGAAGAGTGCGGGCACAGCGTCTCCTCCGGAGAATGCCGCATCTGCCAGTCTCTCGCCCATTACATTGCCGCCGGGGCAAAGGGCTAACATCATAAAGTCCTTATCCTTGCCCATGCGAACGGTTCTGACGGCTGTGCGCAGGTTTGCATTGTCTGCAAGCAGCCTGACATAGCCCTGTAGAAACTCGTTTCCGCTACTTTCGGCAAGTGAAGTTAGCTCCTCAAAGTATATGCGGTCTGTTTCAAAGTCCGCAAACTGAGGATTTGCCGTGCGGGCTAGCAATGCTCTTGATTTTGTGATTGCCTCGGTCATGCTCTTTGGTAAAAAGCGGTAGTCACCGACTGTGAATGCCTCTTTTAGCTCCTCAGGTGCAACACGACCGGACTGCGAGAGCAGCTTGAGGTTTTCCTCACCGCCCTCTCCCTTTACAAGGGTTTTAATGTTGTGGTAGTCGTAGCGCAGGCGGAAGATATCCACAGGCTCTGTTTGAGGTATGATTTTCAAAATCTCCTCAAATGCCACTTTTCTTCTTCTGCCGAGCTCTGACTCTATGGCTGTGGCATCTGCCCCCGCCAAGTTCTCATATCCGCTGTCAACAATCAGCCTTGCAGCCTCGTCAAAGGTCTGGACACTGAGCATTCTGTCCATGAGATCCCGACTTAGCATTCCTGATTCCTTTGCTCTGAGCATGGTTGACAGTGCAAGATATTTAGTGTCGTTTATCTTCTTTTCAGCCAAGCGTATACCTCCTCGTCGGAGAAATTTCGCCCCTGTGCGAATCACGCACCAAAGAGCACCTCCGCCACGCACGCAGCCAGCTCGCCGCGTGAAAGCTCGAGCAATGTGTCAACCGAACAGTTTGTTTCAATGTCGCCCTGTCTTAATATTAGACCGCCGCTCATCTCCGCAGTTTTGTCGGAGAGAGATAGTCCGCTTTTTTTGCCAAGCTCTGCAAGGCGTGCATTTGCAGCCTCGACTAAGCTCTTGCCTACACGGCTTCTGTCATCTCTGTTTAAGACCACCTGCTCATCGCCGCTCACCGAAGCTTCTGCTGCGAATTTAGCGAACAGATTAATGTAATCCTCGTCCGGCATGCCTGCAATTTTTTTCTTAGCCAGTTCAAATGCCTCCGAAACAAGATGCTGTTTCATTGAGAGCACATTTTTCTTTGCCTCGAGCCTGGCGGTCCTGCCTATGCGTGAAACACGCTGTTCCGTATCCTTTACGCCCTCGCGCACCAAAGTCCAATAATGCTCTTGTGCAAGGCGTTCGTTCTCGGCACGAATTTCCGCAACCTTCTTATCGGAGGCTTTTTTAATGTTCAAAAGCTCCGCATCGACATCGGCGTTTATTCGTCCCGTAATTTTTTCAATTCCGTTCATAGCAGTTCCAACCCTTTCGGATGATAGCGCAATTATCTAATGTTGAGTATCATAAGCATGGAGGCAAGGAGTGCGAGTATTGCGTAGAACTCGACTGTGATGCAGAGCACCATTCCCTTTGACCAGTCATCAGGCTTCTTTGCGAGAATGTTGATGGATGCTGCGGCAACGCGACCCTGTGCAATTGCTGAAACCAGTCCGCCGAGTGCCATGGGTAGGCATGCCACGAAATAACGAAGTCCGTCTGTTACGGTGAGGTTTACAATGCTGCCGTCGAGCAGTCCCATACGGAATGCTGCGAAGAACCAAACGACAAGGCCGTAGAGTCCCTGTGTGCCCGGGATAACCTGCAGTATGAGTGATTTACCGAACTTTGACGGGTCCTCGCTGAGCAGTCCTGCTCCTGCCTCACCGGCAATACCTGTACCCTTTGCTGAGCCGATTCCGGCCAGGGCAGCTGCTAAACCGGCTCCCAATAGACCTAATGCCATTCCACCAAATGCTTCGAACATGATTTTTCCTCCTCTTAATTGTCTGTTGTGACGTTTACATATTTTGTGTTTATCGCGAGGGGCTTAAATGGCTTTCCGCCATCCTGATAGAATTTCCCGAAGAATTCCAGGCACTGAAGTCTAAGGTCGTGTACATAGCAGCCCAAAAGGTTGAGCGCAAAGTTCAGTGCGTTTCCGACTATTGAAATAACAAGGAAAATTACTATGCTTTGGGGTATTGCGCCTATTATATTGAATACCGATGCTATAACGCTGCCTGCGAGCATGAGTGCCATCAGACGCGAATAGCTCAGTATGTCTCCGAAAAATCCGGTCACGCCACTGTATACGGCGTTGAACACCGAGCCGATTTTGCCGAATATTCCCTTGACTCCGCGGCATGCTCCGTATACGAGCATGAGTCCGCCGATTGCGAGCGGTACGGGAACACCGGAGACCGTGCCTATTTTCAGAACCATGAGTGCAAGTCCGGCAAATATAACCCACCAGCTGCCCTCTTCGAATATTGCGCCCATGAGATTGCCGGCCTTTGCCTTCATAACAAAGCTCACTGCCATACCTGTTATAATATGTATAGCGCCGAGGCACATTGCCCCGATTAATATCATAACGGTGTCGTTGAGCGGTGTGAAGAGTGCGGGCAGACCCTTCCATGTTGTCTGCGGGTTTATTATCTGGGCAACCTTTAAGGGGGCATCTCCGAAAAATCCGCCCGTTAGTGCGCCGACTATGAAGGTTGAAAGTCCGCACCATGAAAGCAGCTCAAAGAATGTCCTTGTGCCGGCTTTGGGCTTCTTTTTGGCAAGTACAATAATGCCGATTAGCATCATGAGCAGACCGTAACCCATGTCTGCCATCATTATTCCGTAGAACAGAATAAAAAACGGAGCCATTAAGGGGTTGGGGTCTGTGCTGCCGTATGCAGGTAGGCTGTACATCTCTGTGACCATGTTAAGTGCACGAGTCAGCCTGTTGTTTTTGAGTTTTACCGGCACTGCGGGATAGTCCTCTTCAGAGGGTACCTCGGTACTGTATGCACAGTCGTAGCCGGAGAGCAGCTTAATTAGCCCCTCTTCGTTCTCCTCGGGCACCCAGCCCTGCAGGACTACTGTTTTTTCTGTGCTCATGAGCTTTTCGTCCGCTTCAGCCCTGGCTATCTTGGTGCTTAGGGTATCAAAACTAAAACGCAGCTCTTCAATGTGAACTGTCTCGTTTGTGATTTTTTCCTGAAGCTTTTTCTTTTCTTCTTCTAAAAGCTCTATTCTGCCCTTAGCCGCTCTTGTCTCTGCCGCTGCCGTTTTGTCTATTTCGGGCAACTGCATGATATTAAAGCCCATGGGGCGAAGCACAGCCAGTGCATCAGGCAGCTTTTCTTCAAGGCACAAAAATACGACGTAATAAAGAAGCTTGTCCTTTGATATTTCGAATATCTGTGCTTCCGGAACCTCGGCTGCCAAAGCAGCGCCGACATCCGCCGGAGCCTGGTTTGCAGGCAGGGAGGCAAAAAGCAAATTTGTCTTCTCCGTGCCCTTAAAGTCGAGAGGTATGTCCATTGTTGTCCAAGGTGCGAGCTGCTCTATTACGGCTTCTTCTCTTACCTTGTCGGCCTCTCCTGCGTGAATCTTCTCTTCAAGTCCGAGTATGTATCTTGCTCGGTCTAAATCCCCTGCTATCCTGCTCTCATCGAGCAGCACATCGGATGATGTGTTTGGAAGCGGAGCTAAAAAGCTCGTTTTCTTTTGGGAGTATCGGTTTAGGAGCGTAAGAGCATTGTTTATTTCGTTTTGCTCCTGACGCATGCTTGCAAGTCCGTCTGCACTGCGGCGAACGAGGCTCGGAAACTGCTCGAAGCTTTGCTCCGAAGGCTCACTAATCTCGACAAATCCCTTAAGCAGCAGGTCGCGTAGAAGAGCGTCTCTTTGCGATTCAATAGCGATGAGACTTAGCTTTTTCATCTTTAGGATTGCCATTTCAGCCGTTCACTATCCTTTCCACGATAAGATCTGCGGCTCTTTCCATCCGCGCTTCTGAATGAGCGCGCATGGCGGCTTTCTTGTTTTCTGTGCCGGAGGCAAGCTGTTCAACATCCGCCTTCGCTTTCTCATCAGACTTTGTTCGCAATTGTAAAAGCTCTTCCGCAGCTCTTTGCGCCGCAGCGAGCATAGCCGATTCGCCCTCAGCTACTGCATCTGCCTGTGCCGCCTTCGCTGCTGCCTGTGCTGCTGCTATACGTCGTTTGGCACTTTCTTCAGCCTCGCTGATGGTCAAAATCGCCTCAAAAGACATAAATACACCTCCCACCTATGAACTATGTTGCCTTGTTATTGTTTTCTTTTTCTAAATGTTACCAATCTATGATAACAAAATAGACATATTTAGGCAAGTAAAACATCAGTTTTTCCTGATAAATACAACACAATCGTGTCAGTATTTTGACAAAGACCGATATTGTTTTGACAGCACCGCCTGCTTCTGCAAAAAGTATTTCTCAGCTTTCCCCTCTTCTTTATGAGAACTTCTATTTAATCCTTGAAAAATCTCTGCCATAACAATATAATAGGTGTTGAATTTGCACGGCTCGCAGGTTTATATCATTTTGCGGGCATACGGAGGATTGCATATGAGCAAGGCAAAGTATAAAAAACGCTACGGCGACCGCGCAGACGGGCGCAGGTTGCGTACATTCCCCGCGTTAAATCAGGTTATGTCTTTTATTATGGCAAAGCGAAACGACGCCTGTAACTATTTTTCTGAGTCTGTTGAAATAAGTGAGGTTGACAGATGGATTCGCTCTATTCGCCGCGAGGGCTATAAGGGTCTCGGAATGTTGCATGTTTTTATTGCAGCTTATATACGCATGTTATCTCATGTGCCCGGCTTAAACAGATTTGTCTCCGGTCAGAGAGTTTTTGCGAGAAACACAATCGAAGTTAACTTTATGGTTAAGCGCGGTCTCACAATAGATGCCGAGGAGACGCTTGTTAAGGTTCGCTTTAAGCCCACAGACACTATTTATGATGTCTATGACCGCATTAGTGATGCTGTTGAGGATATTAAAGCATCCCCCGGTGACAGCGGCACCGAAAAAATTGCAGGTGCTATGGCAAAGCTGCCGAGGCTAATACTCCGCTTTGCGGTCAGTTTTCTTTCCTTCCTCGATTACTTCGGCTGGCTGCCCGAGTCTATTTTGGATGTGAGCCCCTTCCATGGCTCGATTATCCTGACCGACTTGGGTTCACTGGGAATTCCTCCCGTGTTCCATCACCTTTATAACTTCGGTAACCTCCCTGTTTTCCTCGCCTTCGGAGCTAAGCGCAACTCATATGAGCTTGACAGACAGGGCAATTTCGTAAGTAAAAAATACATCGACTACAAGGTAGTCTGCGACGAGCGTATATGTGACGGCTCGTATTATGCCGCGGGCTTTAAGTACATGAAGTATTATCTTAAAAATCCCGATGAGCTTATTTATCCGCCCGAGCATGTTACGGAGGATATTGACTAGCAGAACTATTTCTTAGATTATCGCTCAATTATTTTATCAAAAAAGGCGCATTCTTTTCGAAGACGCCTTTTTCCGTTATTTAGTTTCGGCTATACTTATTAATAGTTTAAAATCTTGAAGTTGCCGATGAGCGGAAGCTCCTTGGCTTTTCCATTTAATACATTTATTATTCCTAATATCGCAAACACAAGGAATGCTATGTATACCAGACTCAGTATGCTCGAAATAAAGAGCAGTCTCCAAGAAATAAACATTAGTATTGCGACAAGAATTCTGTGTACAATCGCAAAAGCGATGGCGCAGAGAAGTAAAATGAGCCCCTGGTTTGTGTGGAACATCACAAAGCGGTTATCCTTGCCGGCAATAAGCGGAATGATGAGCAAAATGCCGAGATATGCTAAAATTCCGAGACCTTTACCGTTATCAATATCGTGCTTCGTAAAGTCGCCTGTTTTGTCCTCTGCGTTTTTAACAGCGTCTGAAATTCCGGCACCTATTCCTGCTGCCACACCGGATGCCTTTTGGGCATATTCCTTTGCAGTTTCACCTGCATTCTGTGCTGCGTTTGAAAAGCTGTCTGAGACAGGTGCTTTATACTCATTTTGCACGGGTGGCGTGTACTCTGCCTGCACGGGAGGTTTATACTCCTCTTGCACAGGGGGTGTATATTCCACTACGGGCGGTGTGTACTCCGCCTCTACCGGGGGCACATATTCCTGCTCTACAACAGGAGGAGTGATTACTTCCTCTACAGGCGGGGTGTATACCTGCTCTACCGGAGGAGAATCTACTACTTCCGGAACAGGCAAGTCCATGGCAGCACCGCAAGACGGGCAGAACTTGCTGTCTTCGGGGACATTAGCCCCGCAATTTTTGCATGTCATTATTAAACCTCCTTGTTAGTTATATATACTTAATTATATTTTGCATATTTATTATATTATGCCACGCTTTGTTATGCAAGCAAAACCGCTATGCTGCGTAGATTTTTTCTTATTGTTTAAATATCTCTAACCCCAAACAATCAGCAGCATCAGAATTTTACATATGCCTTGACAAACCTGCCCCGCGCTGTCAAACTTGTTACGGCAAAGATCGTGTTATTTTACCCATCGGAGAGTATTTTATGCAGCATATCCTGCGAATGATCAAACCCTACTATAAGCTGATCGCCATAGCTGTTTTTGCGGTCGTGCTCAATGTGTTCGGGTCTATGTTAATACCGACAATAAGCGCGGAGATGATAAATCTCGGGGTTCGCGGTGCTGCTGTCTCTTCTGTATTAAAGCAGGGGCTTGTCATGCTGGGAGCTACAGTTATATCCTCCGCTTCGGGCATTTTAGCCGGGTATTTGATTGCCAAAATCGGGGCGGGGCTGACCTATGATGTTCAGACAGCTTTATATAAGCACTCGCTTTCTCTCTCGGCTTCGGAGTTTGAGCGCTTTGGAACAGGCTCAATGCTGACCCGCAGCTTAAACGATGTTTTCTACCTGCGCGCAGGGCTTTTGATGCTAATTGGGGATATTCTGCCCGTGCCTATAATGTTCATACTCGGCACTGTTTTTACATTCCGAATAAGCAGCAACATGGGCTTTTTGCTGCTCGGCACAATGTCCTTTGTTATTATAATCGGAGCTTTTATTATAAAAAACGCCTCTGCTATCTTTGAAAAACTTCAAACCCTGCTCGATAAGATGAATGTCATTTTACGAGAAACCTATGTCGGCGTGCGTGTTATTCGCGCATTTAACAAGGAGGGGCACGAAAAATCTCGGCTTAAGCAGTCATTTGAGGAATATGCCACTTCCGCCATCCGTGTTAACAGACTTTATGCCGGGCTGGATTCACTGGCACTTGCGGCTATTAACATCTGCATTGCTGCTATATTCTATTTGGGCGGCAAAAATGTCCTTGCCGGCAAAATGGAAATCGGGCACATTACGGCTGTCACCGAGTATATAGCACTTGCGTTATATAATATAGTATTTGCCCAGATGGTGCTGCTAATGCTGCCCAAGGCAATAGTCTCTCTAAAGCGCATTAACGAGGTTTTGGATGTCTCCCCTTCTATAACAGACAGCCCAAATCCCAAAACGCCCGACTCAGGTACATCTGAGGTCGTGCTGTTTAATTCTGCCTCGCTGCGTTATGAGGGAGCTTTAGAGGATGCCCTTTCGTCTCTTAGCTTTTCCTGCCGCAGAGGTGAGACAACTGCATTAATCGGCGGCACGGGCAGCGGCAAGTCCTCGGTTGCTAAGCTTCTTTTGCGCTTTAACGATGTGAGTGAGGGCTCGGTTTTATTTGGGGATGTCGATATTCGCGACATGCGACTTTCCGACTTGCGAGGAAGGATTTCTTACATACCTCAAAAGGCTTGGCTCTTTGCCGGCACTATTGCCGATAATCTCCGCTTCGGTGACCCCGAGGCAAGCGATGAATGTCTGAGGGAAGCACTTATTACCGCACAGGCAGAATTTGTTTTTGATTTGCCTCTTGGCCTTGATACCGAGGTGTCACAGGGCGGAACTAATTTCTCGGGCGGGCAGAGGCAGAGGCTTGCAATAGCGAGAGCCTTAGTTAAAAAGGCTGATTTATATATTTTTGACGACTCTTTTTCCGCACTCGATTTCAAAACTGACTTAGCTCTAAGGCGAGCTTTGGAGTCTAGACTTAAAGACAGCGCGGTGCTGATTATTGCACAGCGCGTAAACACAATTTCAGGCAGCGATAAAATTGTCGTTTTAGATAACGGCAAAATTTGCGGCATCGGCAAGCACGATGAGCTTATGCAAGACTGCATGCTGTATCGTGAAATCGCCGTATCCCAGTCAAAGGGGGGTGCTGTAGTTGGATAATGAACTGGCTGCTATCAAACACGCAGGCCCCGTGGGCAGCAAAAAAGAGACTCTGCGCCGCTTTGCTCTTGCTCTAAAACCACATCGGCTGAGGCTTTTTGTCGTTTTGCTATGCGTATTTTCACACACCTTTATTCAGATTTATGCCCCGTATAAGGGCGCGCAATTTGTTGATTTTATTTGGGCAGGCTTTAAAAAGGCCTCACAGGAAGGCAGCGTTTTCAGGCTGAGTTTAGAAAACGGCGGAAATTATCTGCTTTTAATATTCGGGCTTTATCTCACAAGCTCTATTTTGTATGCCTGCTATAATTTCCTCATGACAAGTCTTTCCGAAATGTTAAGCTTGGATTTCAGAAAGAAGCTTGCCGATAAGGAAATGCGCCTCCCGCTAAGATTTTTTGACGGCAACAGACCCGGTGAATTCATGTCCCGAGTGACATCGGACTTAGACAGCATGTCCGAAATTGTTCAGACAAGCTTTTTGCACATAATAATGTCTTCAAGTAAGTTCTGTGGCGCTCTCGGCGTTATGCTTTACTTTGAATATCGCATTACTCTGCTGTTTTTAGTGTTTATGTTGCCTTCGTTTTTTATCGCAAAGGCTGCTGCAGGCAAGACTTTAAAATATTCAAAGGCCATGAGAGATACCTCCGGAGAGTTTAATTCACACATCGAGGGTGAGTATAGCGGGCGCACTATTATTTCTGCTTTTTGTCGTGAGAGCGAGAGTATTGACGGTGTAAGCAGGCGCTCTGCGAGCTTTTCTTCTGCCACAAGGAAGATTAATTTCATCGGTCACTCAATTTGGCCACTTCTCAATTTAGCGAACAGAACAGGTATTGTTGTGCTGGCTGTGGCAGGCGGCTTTGCTCTAATCAAGGGCGTAATTACTCCCGGCATTTTCGGGGTATTTTTCCACTATGCCAATGCAGTTTCATCTCCCTTGGGTGAGATGCTCTGGACAATAAACGGCTTTCAGATGGCTATTTCTGCCTTGCAGAGAATATATGTTATACTCGATGCCCCCGAGGAGGAGCCTGACAGCAATTCTGAGAGTCTGCCCCCCGATGTTCGCGGTGAAGTTAAGTTCTGCGGTGTAAAATTCGGCTATACGCCTGATAATATCTTAATGAAAAATATAGATTTCACTGCCAAGGCGGGTAAAAAAATCGCTATTGTCGGCTCTACCGGCGCCGGAAAAACCACGCTCATTAACCTGCTCATGCGCTTTTATGAGCTAAACGGCGGGAAAATACTGCTTGACGGCACCGATATAAAAAATGTGCCGAGAGCGGATTTGAGAAGCTGCTTCGGCATGGTTTTGCAGGACACCTGGTTTTTCGAGGGTACAATAGCCGAGAATATTGCCTACGGCAAGAAAGAAGCAAGCCGCGAAGAAATAATCGCAGCAGCTAAGGCAGCTAGGGCAGACTATTTTATCAGAACTCTGCCGGGCGGATATGACCACATGCTGCAGGGCGACACCGACAGTATCTCAGCAGGGCAAAAACAGCTGCTCACGATTGCAAGGGTTGTACTTTGTGACCCGGCTATACTGATTTTGGACGAGGCTACCTCATCTGTCGATACCCACGCCGAGGCGGCAATCGGCAAGGCAATAAAAAAGCTCATGGCAGACCGCACGAGCTTTGTAATAGCGCACAGGCTATCCACGATAGTTGACGCTGACTTTATTCTGATGATGGAAAGCGGCAATATTATCGAGACCGGAAACCACAAGGAGCTTTTGGCTCTTGGCGGAGCATACGCAGGGCTATATAACAGCCAGTTTGAGTGATGGTTTTTTAGTTATTTAACACATTTTGATAATAAGATATTAATTATATTTCCACTGCCCTGCTTAGGTGACTTAGCAGGGCAGTGTTCATAGCTTGAAAACGCTGCCGTTTGGTGCTATAATAATTTGTCAAATGTGACCTGCATTAAATAATTAATCCACGGAGGGATATATGAAATCCGTTAAGAATATTGCTTTTGCGTTAAAAACATACGGCTTCCTTATGCAGCAACTTGTCGGGCGAGATTTTAAAGTGAAATATAAGAGAAATGTTTTGGGTATTGCTTGGAGCCTTCTTTATCCTGTTCTTTTGATGGGTGTAATGGCTATCGTTTTTTCAAGAATATTCAAAATCAATGTGCCGGGAGTGTCCTATTTAGTCTATCTTATGACCGGTCTTGTCTACTTCAACTATTTTTCGGAAGCATCAAGCCTTGCCATGGGCAGTGTAGTTGTAAACTTCAGCCTTATTAACAAGGTTTACCTTCCAAAGTACATCTTTCCACTGTCAAAATGTATATTTGTCGGCATAAACTTTCTGCTAACTCTAATACCCCTTTATGCGGTAATTATCTTAACCGGCACCGGTCTTAACTGGTATCATCTCCTTTTACCGTTTTCATTTTTCTGCCTTTTTCTTTTTACGGTCGGAATGGGGTTTGTTCTGTCGGCGGTTTCTGTTTTCTTGCGTGACATGTTTTATATTTACGGGATAGTCCTAACCTTGTGGACATATTTGACCCCAATTATGTATGACATCAATATGATGAATCCAAAGTTTGCAGCAATTCTAAAGTTTAACCCTCTTTATCAGTATATTAATTTTGCCAGAATGATAATTATTTATCGCTCCTGTCCGTCATGGTTGAACTTTGTTGCCAGCCTAGGCTCAGCACTTCTCGTCCTGCTTTTTGGTGTCTTTGTTTTCAGGCGCAATCAAGATAAGTTTATTTATTATATTTAGGAGCAATTCATGCAGAGTATTATTTCAGCGAAAAATGTTTCCATGCGTTTTAATCTTGGAATTGAAAAGGGCTATTCATTAAAGCAGGCCTTTGTCGACCTAATAACGGGAAAACGCAGAGACAAAATAGACAATGATTTTTGGGCACTAACAGACGTAAGCTTTGAGGTTGCCCCCGGCGAGGTAATAGGCTTTATTGGAAATAACGGCGCCGGGAAGTCAACCCTGTTAAAGGTGATTGCCGGTGTAATGAACCCCACCAAGGGCAGCGTTTCTGTTTGCGGCAACATCTGTCCCATGATAGAGCTGGGCGCCGGTTTCGACATGGACTTAACAGCCGATGAAAACATTTTTCTTAACGGTGCAATAATGGGCTATTCAAAAGATTTCATCAGCAGCAAGCGAGATGAAATTGTTGAATTTTCAGAGCTTTCTGATTTTATGTCCGTACCCGTAAAGAACTTTTCTTCCGGTATGATTGCAAGACTTGCTTTTTCTATTGCTACTATTGTTGACCCTGAAATTCTTATTGTAGACGAAATCCTCTCCGTAGGAGACTACTCTTTTCAGCAGAAAAGCGAGGAGAAGATGCTGAGCATGATTAAGGGAGGTACCACTGTCTTATTTGTTTCGCATTCTGCAGCCTCAGTCAAAAAGATTTGCAATCGCGTTATTTGGCTGGATCACGGGCATGTTATAAAAGACGGAGATACCTCTGTCTGCGACGAGTACGTTGCTTCTTTTTCTGTATAAACTTTGTATTTCAATCTATTAGTTTATACTAATCATAACTTCTAGGGGGCTATCTGACTTGGAAAAGCTTCTAACAGTTGCCGTTCCGGTTTACAACACAAAAAATTATCTGAGGCGCTGTCTCGATAGCCTTTTGCAAAACGACATACTGGATGAACTTGAGATTATTGCAGTAAATGACGGTAGCAAGGACAGCTCTTTGGAGATTCTCAAGTATTATAAAAGCAAGTTTCCCAACACTGTTCGCATTGTTGATAAGGAAAACGGTGGTCACGGCTCTGCTGTAAACTCGGGAATTGCTAATGCAAGCGGAAAGTATTTCAGAGTTATCGACAGTGATGATTGGGTGTCTGCAGAGAGCTTTTCTGATTTTGTTCACAGGCTTTCAAAAGAGGATGCCGATCTTGTCGTAAGTGACTATCGCAGAGAGTACTCCCTCGATTCAAGAACAGAATTATTCGAATTTTCGAATCTTGAAGATGGCAAGACATATAAATTTGAAGATTTTGATATTGCTTTGCTAAGCGGCGAGTATTTCGTGATGGCAGGGTCTACTTACAAAACAGAGGTTCTTAGAAAATGCGGTCTATCTCTGTTTGAAAAAACCTATTATGTGGACATGCAATATAACATTGTTCCTATTTCCGAAATAAAGACTTTTTCATATTATAGACTTGATATATATAGGTATATGATAGGAAGAGCCGAGCAAAGCGTTTCATTGGCTTCTTATGTTAAAAACAGCCTCGACCATGAGAGAGTAATAAAATTCTGCGTTTCTTTTTTCTCAGAGTTAAAAGAAAACGCATCAGAAACTGTAGTTACTTATCTTTCTATTATTATGAATTATTTTCTATACACTCATTATCGTATTTTTTGTCTTTTAAGAAAAAACAGATATGAATCTTATTCAATGATAAAAGCCTTTGATAGTTTTTTAAAAGAATCTTCTCCGTTTCTTTACAATGAAAGCAACAAGAACTTATTTATCAGAATACAAAGAAGAACGGGGTTTTACTATTTGTTTTTTGGCAACAGAATAGTTACAAGGCTTATTTTCAGTCTTAATTCTTTCACCAGACGAGTTAAACGCCTGATAAAGAGCTGTTTAGGAGCGTGAGTTTTGAAAGACCGAATATTAGTAGTTAGTTGGTTTTATCCACCTGTAAATACTGCAGAAGCAATTTGTGCCTATAAGCAGCTAAAAAACTCAAGTTTTGAGTATGATATTATTACCCAAACGCAAAATTTTAGCTGGTCATACGGGAATTTTACCTCATTACCTGAACTCGAAAATGTAAATGTAATAAGCATTGAGGCAGGTAGTTGCAGGGATTTTATTTCTCCTGCTATAAAATATTTCAAAGAAAATATCGATAACTATGATGTTGTTATTACTCGTTCCATGCCGCCTGAGTCTCATGAAATCGGGCTTGAGATAAAGCGACTAAAACCGTCAATCTTTTGGATAGCTTCACTAAATGACCCTATTGCAAATAACCCTTACACACTAAGGAAAATAAAATATCCAAACAAGTATTCTCTTTCAACAAAAGCCGGTGGATGTTTTAGCTTAAAACGAGTAATCTCGGTTAAGAGATTTTTTGAGAGTGCTATTTTTCAGCTCAAAAGGATAAAGCTCCGTCTCCTTTTAGCAAAAGAGGTAAAGTTACAGCGTAACATTCTGGAAAAATGTGATTACCTGGTTTGCAACAATGAGTACCAATTGAGGAGGTTTGAAGAGAGTTTCAACGGCAAAGGGCTGTCTGAAAAAACACTGATTGTACCTCACTCCTATGACCCGGATTTCTATTATTCCGCAGAGCAAAAACGAGAAAACGAAAAAATTATATTTACGTATTTCGGACATGCTGATCAAATCAGAACTCCATTTCAGCTATTTTGTGCAATAAAGGAATTGCGTGATGATTACCCCGATTTGGCAAGTCGTGTATGCTTCAATTTTTACGGTAATATTGATATGTGCGATGTTAATTACATATCAGAGCAAAATCTCCGGGATATGATTTTTATTCATGGTGGGCTTGAATACAAAGAAAGTCTAAAAACTATGCAAAGTTCTGATTGGTTAATCCACCTTGATGCGAACCTTTATGATGTTGTCCCTGAGAATATCTTCTTTGCATCCAAGCTCACAGATTATATGGGCTCAGGAGCACAGATTTTCGGTATAACGATGCTAAACGGTATTGGTGCAGATATATTGAGAGAAGCAAATGCAGTTTGTTCTTCTCATTCTGTTCAAGACATAAGAAACTACTTATATATGATTATTTTCAAGGGATTTACAAAGAAGTTAGATGAAAACTATATAAGCCAATATAAGGCAAGCCTTTGTTCAAAAAAAATAGATGAGCGCATTTCTAACGCACTGACAGAGAACAATTGTTCATAATTCTATTAACTATTATTAGTATTATTATTTCAGTTTTCAGTACATTTAATGACCATTTTTTAGGAGCTTTTCTTGAGTAAAACAAAACTACTTACTGTCGTTGTTCCTGTTTATAATATGGAATCTTATCTCAGTCGTTGTCTTGACAGTCTCTTGCAAGACAAAATACTAGGTAATCTTGAAATCATTGCAGTAAATGACGGAAGTACTGACGGTTCTTTGGCTTTGCTAAAAGAATACGAAAAAAGGTTTCCGGATGTTG
Source organism: Oscillospiraceae bacterium (assembly GCA_012513005.1). GTDB lineage: Bacteria > Bacillota > Clostridia > Oscillospirales > Oscillospiraceae > Scatomorpha. The sequence continues at coordinate 18,260 of JAAZCZ010000013.1, forward strand.
TCCGTGTTATTGACAAAGAAAACGGCGGGCACGGCTCCGGGGTTAACGTCGGATTAGCTGAGGCTTGCGGAAAGTATTTTCGTGTTGTTGACAGTGACGATTTTGTTTGCAGAGATGCATTTTCGGCTTTTGTTGAGCGATTAGAATTTGAGGATTCGGATTTGGTTATCACAGATTACAGGCGGATATATACGCAGGATGATAAGTCTGTGCTTGTTTCTTATTCCGGACTTGAGGACAGCAGGCAATATAGCTTTGAGAGCCTTCGTTTATCGGATCTTAACGGAGAGTTTTTTGTAATGGCAGGCTCTACCTACAAAACTGAAATCCTGCGCAAAAGTAATCTTTTACTTTTTGAAAAGACATATTATGTGGATATGCAGTTTAACATTCAGCCTATTGCATATGTTAAAACTCTTGTTTATTACAAGCTCGATATATACAGATATATGCTTGGCAGGGAGAACCAAAGCGTAGCTTACAAATCGCTTGTTTTGCACAGAGATGACCATGAAAAAGTCATTCGTTGGGCAGTTTCTGCTTATTCTAACCTTGAGAAAACCGCAACTGAATCTGTTTTATCATATCTACTGCTCGTGATGAACTTTTTTTTGAAAACACATTATATAGTTTTTTCTTTGCTTTCAAAGAGCAGCTTTAATACATATTCTAGGATCAAAGCATTTGACAACTTTTTGCTGCTTGAATCTCATCGTTTATACGAAGAGAGCAACTTTAACAAGCTAATATTTTTGCAGAGAAAGACTAACTTTTTCTTTTCCAGAGTCGGTGGCCATTTTGCCTTTAGATTATTCTCTCTTTTAAAAAGATTAAAGGCGAAAGCTGCTAAACGGTCAGCTGACAATTCTTAGTTGCTTTTATTTGGAGGACAAAAATGCATACTGAATACTTGATTATTGGCGGCGGAATATCCGGTCTTTCCTTTGCAGCTGCTTGCGATGGAGACTATTTACTCATAGAAAAAGAAAATGAGGTGGGTGGCTACTGCCGAACAATAAAGCGCGGGGACTATGTCTGGGATTACGCAGGCCATTTTTTCCACTTTAAAGACGAAAGCTTAAAAAAATCCTTCTTAGATAATATGGACAATGACCGAATAGTCTATAGCAAAAAATGCACCAAGATACTCTATAAGGACTGTTTTGTAGACTATCCGTTCCAGGCTAATATACATATGTTGCCACAGGATGATTTTATTGACTGTCTGTACGACCTATATTTCAAAGAGGAGAAGGAAAACTACGACAGCTTTCTGGATATGCTCTACGGAAAATTCGGCACCTCAATTACTGAAAAGTTCTTAAGACCATATAACGAAAAGCTCTATGCCTGTGAGCTTTCCTCTTTGGACAGAGATGCTATGGGAAGATTCTTTCCGTATGCTGATTTAACGGCAATAATAAAGAATATGAAAAACTCCGAGCTAAGTTCATACAATGCAGATTTTCTTTATCCCAGGGACGGAGCAGGTGCTTTTATCGATGTGCTGCACAAGCGTCTTGACCCTTCGCGCGTGCTGATAAACACCGCTGTTTCCAAGATCTTCCCGGAAGAAAAAAGA
>JAAZCZ010000089.1 GCA_012513005.1 Oscillospiraceae bacterium
AAGAAATTGGCTTCTTTTTTTGAATCTTGCGCTATTGACAGTATGCGCTTTGCATGCTAATATGAAGCTCTATCGGCGTTGATCGGGAGAAGTAGCGTTTAATGGTCCGTAGCAGAGAATTTTCGCCTTGGCTGTGAGCGAAATTGCGGTATGAATGTGAAATGCGCCCGGGAGCCATGCAGTGAGGAAATGCGCTGCCGTAAAAGCCGCGTTAAGGCTAAGCCCGGTTATTGCCGGAGAGTGATAAGCGAGAGTGGAACCGCGTATAATTACGCCTCTCATGCCATAGTGCATGGGAGGCTTTTTGCGTCTCTCGCCACATTATCGGAGGTATAATGTTTACTAATCTACGCGAGACAATTGCATCTTATAAGGCGCGCGACCCTGCTGCGCGGACATCGTTTGAGATACTTATGCTCTACCCAGGCGTGAGAGCTATAATATCGCACAGGTGTGCTAACTGGTTTCACAGAAAGAATCTGAAATACATAGCGCGGATGATTTCGCAGCGCAGCCGCAGAACAACGGGAATTGAGATTCATCCCGGTGCCACTATCGGTAAGCGACTTGTTATTGACCATGGCATGGGCATAGTCATCGGTGAGACCACCGAAATTGGTGATGACTGCATATTATACCAAGGGGTTACATTGGGCGGCACCGGAAAGGATGTCGGCAAGCGGCATCCGACTATCGGGAATAATGTGCTGATTGGCTCGGGAGCTAAGGTTTTAGGACCTTTTAGCGTGGGTGATAACAGCAGAATTGCTGCTAACTCCGTTGTTTTATCTGCTATACCGCAAAACAGCACGGCTATTGGAGCGCCTGCAAGGCTAGTCAAGGAAAACGGAAAACGAGTTGACTATGCTACCGAGGTAGACCAGATAAATGTTTCTGACCCTGTGCTTTTTGAAATACTTGCACTTAAAACCGAGCTTGACAGGCTATCTGCATTAGTTGAGCCGGCGGACTTAAAAAAATAAACATGATGAGGAGAACTTAGATGAAGCTATATAACAGTGCTACGAGAAGTAAAGATGAGTTTGTGCCAAATGACCCTGAAATGGTGCATATGTACACCTGTGGTCCGACTGTTTATCACTATGCTCACATAGGCAACCTGCGTTCTTATATTATGGAGGATATACTTGATAAATACCTCCGTTACGCCGGATACAATGTGAACAGAGTAATGAACATTACCGATGTCGGGCACCTTGCCTCCGATGCCGATACAGGCGAGGATAAGATGTTAAAGGGCGCAAAAAGAGAGAAAAAATCCGTTTTAGAGATTGCAAAATACTACACTGACGCTTTTTTTGACGACTGCGGAAAGCTGAATATCAGAACACCCGATGTTGTTGAGCCTGCAACCGAATGCATTCCTGAATATATACAGATTATTGAAACTCTTATAGAAAAGGGCTTTGCCTATGTTGCCGGCGGGAATGTCTATTTTGACGCTTCCAAGCTCGATAAGTATTATATTTTCAATGACTTTGATGTTGAGGATTTGGATGTCGGTGTCCGTGAGGGTGTTTTAGAGGACGAGAATAAGAGAAACCGCAATGACTTTGTTCTGTGGTTTACAAAATCCAAATTTGAGGACCAAGCTCTAAAATGGGATTCTCCATGGGGCGAGGGCTATCCCGGCTGGCACATTGAATGCTCCGGCATTTCTATGAAGCACTGCGGTGAGTATTTAGACATCCACTGTGGCGGCGTTGATAACGCTTTCCCCCACCACACCAATGAAATTGCACAGTCTGAGGCATATTTAGGGCATAAATGGTGCAATTTTTGGATGCACGTTCACCACCTCAACATTAATTCAGGAAAAATGTCTAAGTCTTCCGGTGAGTTTTTGACCGTTTCCCTGCTTGAGGAAAAGGGCTATAATCCCATTGCTTACAGATTTTTCTGCTTGCAGAGTCATTACAGAAAAAACCTTGTGTTTTCTTGGGAGAATTTAGACAACGCAACGCTTGCCTATGACAAGCTCATAGCACGCATAGCAGGTCTTAAGGGTGAGCCTAAAATAGTAGACGAGGCTGCCTTTGCAGAGCTTAAGGGAAGGTTTACAGACGCACTTGATAATGACCTTAACACCTCGCTTGCAGTTACCGCTTTATATGATGTGCTCAAATATAAAACCGATGACAGCACAAAGCTCTATCTGCTGGGTGACTTTGACAGGGTTCTCGGCTTAAATCTTCTCAATGCTGCAAAAGCACTAAACGAAGCTAACGCTGAAACAGATAAATCCTGCGAAAGCGATCCTGAAATTGAAAAGCTGATTTTGCAGCGTGCCGAAGCTAAAAAGGAAAAAAATTGGGCCTTGGCTGATAAAATCCGCGATGATTTGAAAGCTCAGGGAATTACACTTATCGACAGCAAAGACGGCACTACATGGTGCAGAGAATAGTCTGCCGAAATAGAAATTATATAAATTTATGGGGCAAGCTTAAAGCTTGCCCCATAAACATTTTATTAAAATACAAACTGGACTAATATCATATAAAACACGGTGCCGACCGAAACGCTGAGCAGCATGTTTTTTCGCCAAAGCTGAAGTGCCGTCACTACTGCAATTGCTATTAGCTCGGGCACGGCATAGAAGGTGCCCGGGTAGGCATCTCTGAGACAGTACACTATTAGCAATCCCATAACAGAATACGGTAGCAGCTTGCCGAGCTTTATTATTATCTTGGGCGGGGTTTTACCCTCCGGAAAAAGGGCAAAGGGCAAAAACCTTGTAAGCATTGTTCCCAATGAAACCACCATAACGGTAATTAATAACTGTGTGCTGCTCATTTTGCACCTGCCGTTTCTTCTGCTGTTTCTGCTTCGGCAGTATCATTATAGCTCGCATATACGGATATTAAAACGACTATAGCCGCCATTGCAGGGAGCATAAAGTTTCGGCTGCCGAAAATAAGAAGCGAGATTATTGCAGAAATAAGCCCGATTAGAGCCGGCGTGTGATCCTTTGTCTCCTGCCATTGGTCTATAAATATTGTCAGAAAAAGCGAGGTCATAATAAAATCTATGCCCTTTGTATTGAAAATCAGCACTTCGCCGAGTACAGCTCCCGCTGCTGTGCCCAACACCCAATAGAAATTATTTAGCAGGGTGATAAAGAACATAAACCAGCCCTTGTCTATATCATTGGGAGCATTTAGCGCACAGTTCATTGAAAATGTTTCATCACACATTCCGTATATGAGAAAGGCTTTTTTTATTCCCGTGCCTCTGAATTTTTCGAGCATTGATATGCCGTAGAAAATGTGCCTTGCATTTACCATTATTGTGAGCACAAATGCCGACAGGGGATCAAAGCCCGCAGTCAGCAGACCCACTGTTACAAACTGCATTGAGCCTGCGAAAATAACAACAGACATAAAAATAGGCAGAATTATTGAAAAGCCTTGGCTGCGCATTAAAAGTCCAAAGCTTATACCTATTACAAAAAAGCCGACAAACAGCGGAAGCGTGTGCGGAAAGGCAGCTTTTAGTGCTTTCTTTTTCATTTCGGCAGTATTTCCTGTTCTTTGTTTATTATTTCTATATTAGTAAAGACAGCGGCAAAACCAGCCGCTGTCTTATAAATAATTATGCAGCTTATTATTCTTCTGTGGGTGACTCTAAAACCAGAAGCCTCTCTACCCTGTGCCCGTCCATTTCCAGAACAGTAACCAGCAGATTATCGAATTTGAAACTGTCGCCTACCTTTGGGAAGTGGCCGAAACGCTCTATTGTCCAGCCTCCGATTGTCTCTGATTCGCAGGGGAATTCTGATTCGTCTCTGTCTATTAGGTCTAAGAAGTCTGAGATTACCATGTCGCCGTCAAGCTCAAAAACACCCTCTGCGCGCTCTACAACCTCATCCTCAACTTCGTCTGTTTCATCCCAGATTTCTCCGACTATCTGCTCTAAGACATCTTCCATGGTTATTATGCCTAAGGTGCCGCCGTATTCGTCTGTAACTATTGCTATGTGCTTCTGTGCCGCACGCAGCGAGGAAAGCAGCTGGGGCATCTTGACTGTTTTATAGACATATAAAGGCTCGACTAAGAGCTTTTTAATGTCGGGGTTGGGGTTATCCAGCATGGCACGGAGCAGGTGGTTTTGATAAAGCACGCCTATTATATTGTCTATGCTGTCTTTATATACAGGCAGGCGTGAAAATGGGGAGTCTTCTATCTCTTTTAGTATTTCATCTAAGCTGTCTTCAATGTCTACAGCTGCCATGTCAACTCTAGCTGTCATTGCCTCGCTTGCACTCACATCAAAAAATTCAAGTGCAGACTGCAAAAGCTCGGACCTGTCCTCATCGAGAACATTTTCGTCCTCTGCTATTTCTATTATTGTTTGAAGCTCCAGCGCTGCTGATTCCTCATCTGTTATTTCCTCGTTGCCCTTTAAGGGGAATGTAATTATTTTCACTATTCCCACAACAATCAAAACAAAGGGAAGCAAGACTAATGTGACTATTCTGACCGGTATTGCAAGAAAAATAACCAGAGAATTTGCGTTTTGCTTTGCCAATATTTTGGGTATTGCCTCGCAGAATATAATAACAAATACTGTGAGCACAGCTGCAAATGCCGCTGTCAGCCTGCTGCTGCCTCCCGACAGAGTTATCGCCACCACGGAGGTTATTGAGGATAGGGCAAAGTTTGAGAGGTTATTGCCTATCAGCAACGCTGAGAGAGTATTGTCGAAGTTTGTTATTACTTTTAATGCAAGGGCTGCAAGCTTTGAGCCTGACTCGGCTGAGTTTTCCAGTCTTATCCTGTTTGCAGACAAAAACACCATTTCAGACGCGGAAAAGAATGCCGAGAGTCCGAAAAACAGCGCAAGCATTAGGTAGTATTTTGTCACTGCTCCTCACCTCCCCTTTTGTCTGCCTCGGGAAGCTTTCGGAGTGTCAGTTTTAGTATTCTGTTGTTTCTCATTGAGGAAATGCTGATTTCTACATCGCCGAACACGAAAGCTGAGCGCTCCTCGGGAATCTGCCCGAACTGCTCATAGACCCACTCGCCCATAAGCTTGTGTTCAAAGTCCTCAATATCATCAGCAGAGCAGAATTCCAGCCTGTCGAAAACCTCGCCTACTGTTAGCTCTGCGTCAACCTCGTATCTTCCGCCGCCTATAGGCATGAAGCTTTCTTCTACTATGTCGTCTTCATCCCAAATTTCGCCGACAAGCTCTTCGATTATATCTTCGACAGTTACAATTCCCAAGGTTCCGCCGTAGTTGTCGGTGACTATTGCCATGTTGAGCTTTTTTCCGCTCATCACGGACAGAAGCTCATTAATCTTGATGCTGCCGTGCACAAAGTATGCGGCATCAAGCAGAGCCCTTACCTCGGGGGCTTTTTGTATCCTGAGATATTCTTTTATGTATTTTCGGATTTGAAGTACGCCAATCACATTGTCTATACTGCCCTCATAAACGGGAAATCTGCTGTGCTTGTGCGTTTTTATCTGCTCTAATATCCTCGCGCTATCCCAGTCGGCATCTATTGCGACTGTGTCTACCCTTGCAGTTAAAACTGTTTCTGCCGTTAAATCTGCAAACTGGAGAGCTGAGCTAACCAGCTCGCCTCTTACTGAGTCGAGTGCTCCGCCGTCTGTCATGTCTTCTATTATATCGTAGAGCTCGTCTTCCGTGACTGATATTTCCTGCTCTTTGCCTCTTATCTTGGCAGCCATAGCGCCTATCTTTGTGACAATGTAGCTTGCCGGTGTGAAGATAAACATGAAAAAAGACAGCGAAGACGCAGTTTGTAAACAAAACTGCTCGCTGTATCTCTTTGCTATGCTCTTAGGCAGCATATCTGCCAGAAAAAAGGTCGCAAAAGCAGTGAGTATGGTTGCTATCGTGACAAACGAAAGTCCCCAAACCCTGTTAACCATTACTGTTACTATTGCACCTATTGATATTTGTGTAATGTTGGTACCTATCAGTATCGTTGTAATAGCTTTCTCAAAATTATCTAAAATTTGAATAGCTTTTTTTGCTCTTAAATCGCCGCGCTCCTGCTTCGCTTTAAGCTTTGTTCGTGATGCTGATGAAAATGCAGTTTCGACCAAAGCGAAATAGATTGAAAAGCAGGCAAGAATTATTATCGCCCCGATTTGCAATCGACCATCTCCGTCCATTTAGGACTATCACACTCCTTATTCAATAATAGTTGATAATATCATGTAGTATTGTGGGTGTCAACTGTTTGCTTATTGCTGCTTTTTAAGCACCACATTAGATTCTCCCAGAATCTCCGTAAGCTCGTTTATTAGATCATCTGCAATTAGACAATTTGCCTTCAGCTTCTTTTTGCTGCTACTTAGATAGACTATCATCTGCTCCCTGCCCGGGAACATCTCGAGCAGCAGCTCTATTTTTCTAAATTCGGGTGTTTCTGTGCTGTCTACTCTGAGCCAAAGTGTGCGTTTTTCTGTGCTGTATTCCGGCTTCTTTTTTTCTGCTTCGGCTTTGTCAGGGCAACTGTTTTCGATTATTATTTCTGCTGTGTTTTCTTTTTGTTCTATATTTGCAGAAAATGAATCCTCTTCGTGTTCTTTTAGTTTTCTTACGCCATCTGCCACGAGCTGCACTTCTTTTTCGTCTCGTGCAGACAGTCTGCCGCCTATCAGCAGGGCTGCATTTTCTGCAATGAGCTCTGCTCCCTTGCCTTGCAGGTTTTGGAATACTAATACCTCTATGCTGCCCGTGTCATCCTCTAATCTGACATATGTCATCAGGCTTCCGTTTCTTGTCTGCCTTGTGCGGCTTGAAGCAACCACACCTGCAATGCTCACTTTTTGATTGTCCGAATATATATGCGGGCCGTTTTCCTCCGCAAAATCACTCATGATTTCGCCGATTTTTACTGCACCTGCCTTTTTTGCCGAGAGTCTGTATGAGTCCATCGGATGACCGCAGAGATAAAGACCTGTTGTCTCCTTTTCCATCGCCATAAGCTCCGCTCTGCTAAACTCTGCATAGTGCGGAATTTTGACCTCTGCTATTGCCTCGGCTTCATCTCCCATGCCGAAAAAGTCGAGCTGACCCGAAAGATTTTGCCTAGTTTCGTTTGCTATGCTGTCTAAAACAAGGTTAAGTGACATCAGCATAGAGCGCCTTGTGTGTGCAAATGTGTCAAGAGCACCTGATTTTATCAGATTTTCTATCGCACGGCGCCCGACTTCCTTGCCGCTGATTCGTTTTGCAAAGTCTTCAATGCCGATAAAATTGCCTGACTGCTCACGCTCTGCAACTATCATATTAGCTGCCTTTGCGCCCATACCCTTTATTGCAAGCAGCCCGAATCTCAGGTTACCGTCCTGCACAGAAAAGTCCTGCTGAGACAAGTTTATATCAGGCGGCAAGAGAGCTATGCCCATGTCTTTGCACTCGGCTATATATTCAGCTACCTTACCTGAGCTGTCCAGCACTGATGATAACAAAGCTGCCATATACTCCTGCGGATAGTGGCATTTGAGATATGCCGTTCTGTAGCTTATCATGGCGTAGGCAACTGCGTGGGATTTATTAAATGCGTAGCTTGCAAAGTCTATTATCTCGTCATAAATGCTGTTTGCTATTTCAGCCGGTACGCCCTTACTGACAGCGCCCGATATGCCCCGACTCTCATCTCCGTGTATAAACGCCTGTCTTTCGGAGTCTATTACATCGTGCTTTTTCTTAGACATAGCACGGCGGATTATATCCGCCTGACCTAGTGAATATCCCGCTAATTTTCTGAATATTTCTATAACCTGCTCCTGATATACTATGCAGCCGTAGGTTACTGCAAGTAGGGATTTGAGCAGCGGGTGTTTATATCTGATGCGATCGGGTCTGGCTGAGCAGTCTAAGAATCTGGGTATGCTCTCCATAGGTCCCGGTCTGTACAGAGCTATTAAAGCTGTTATATCCTCTATGCTCTTTGGTTTTAGACCAGTGCATACATTTGTTATGCCTGTTGATTCTAACTGAAACACTCCCGATGTCTTGCCCTGCGCCAGCATTTGGAAGGTCATTTCGTCGTCTTCGGGTATTTTCTCTATGTCAAAATCGCTCTGCCGTTTTTTTATGAGAGTAACAGCGTCATCAATTACGGTTAAGTTCCTAAGACCCAAAAAGTCCATTTTGAGCAGACCCAGCTCTTCGAGTGTGGTCATCGGAAACTGAGTTACTATCGCCTCGTCGTTTATAGCCAGCGGCACATATTCACAGACAGGCTTTTCTGTTATCACAACACCCGCTGCATGCGTTGAGGCATGTCTGGGTGAGCCCTCTAAAGCCTTTGCTGTGTCTATGAGGTTTTTTATTTTCTCGTCAGAGCTGTACATATCACGGAAGGTTGAGGATGTTTTTAGCGCATCCTCCAAGGTTATTCCAAGTTCAGCGGGAACCTGCTTTGCCACAGCGTCACACTCGGCGTAGCTTATGCTAAGTGCCCTGCCCGTGTCTCTTATGGCGGCGCGGGCCGCCAAGGTTCCGAAGGTGACTATCTGCGCCACATGCTCACTGCCGTATTTTCGGTTTACATAATCAATTACTTCTCCGCGCCTTCTTACGCAGAAGTCTATGTCTATATCCGGCATTGAGACTCGCTCCGGGTTTAGAAATCGCTCAAAATAGAGCTGATATTTAATTGGGTCTACATCGGTTATATTTAGGCAGTAGCTGACTATGCTGCCCGCTGCGCTGCCTCTGCCGGGTCCTACCGGTATGCCTGATTTTTTGGCAAAGGCGATAAAATCTGAGACTATGAGAAAATAGTCAACAAAGTTCATCCGCTCTATCATTGAAAGCTCATAATCCAGCTGAGCTAATAGCTCGGGCGTGCCCTCGCCGTATCGCTTTTCATAGCCTTCCTTGCAGAGTTTTCTAAGATATGAAACACTGCTGCCCTCGCCTTCGGGCAGGGTAAAAAGCGGAAGGTGATAGACTCCGAACTCAAATTCAAAGGAGCACATGTCTGCAATTTTCTGTGTATTTTCTATGCCGCTCTGATGTGAGGGAAAAAGTGCGCGCATTTCTTCTTCTGTTTTTATATAAAACTCATCGGGTGAGAGCTTCATTCTCTCCGGCTCGTCCACCGTTTTACCGGTCTGAATGCACATTAGAACATCCTGATAGTAGGCATCGGATTTTTCTATATAGTGGGCATCGTTTGTTATGGCAATGGGAATGTTAGTTTCCTCGTGAATTCTTATTATTCCCTTTGCGGCTGTCTCTTCTTCGGCTATGCCGTGCCTTTGCAGCTCCAAATAGAACCTATCCTCGCCGAAATGAGAATACAGCTCCAGCGCCTTTTTCTTGGCATCTTCATAATTGCCGTTTATTATGCTCTGCGGAATATAGCCTGCAAGGCAGCCCGATAGGCAAATTAGCCCCTCGCTGTGCTTATACAGCAGATCCCAGTCTATTCTCGGTTTTATGTAAAAGCCGTTTATATAGCTTTGGGAGACTAAGTAGCTTAGGTTTTTGTAGCCTGTTTCGTTCTCACACAGCAAAATCAGATGCGTGTAATCCGCATCTGTCTTATGCTCCTTGTCGCTCATCCGCCTCGGTGCAATATATACCTCGCAGCCGATAATAGGCTTTATTCCTGCTTTTTCGCACTCTCTGTAAAAGTTGACAGCGCCGTACATAACTCCGTGGTCTGTAATGGCAACGGCATTCATGCCCAAGCTTTTTACATGCTTTGCAAGCCTGTCGATTCGGCAGGCGCCGTCCAGCAGGCTAAACTCTGTATGTAAATGCAGGTGGACAAAGGACATTTTACTCCCCTAACTGTTATAATCCTGGTTCCGGTATCTCGTTTGCTTTTTCTACTGTAGTCACCGGCTCTGTTTCAGGTTTGCCTATACCCTGGTTATCTATCATCTGGTTTAGAGCCTTTTTGACTGTTTTAATAGGGCTTTTAGCTATTTCAGGCACAGGTATAGACTGTCTGGCTACACTGAAGTACTCGCGGGCAAAAGCCTCAATCGGACCTACGACTTTTTCTCTCTGCTCCGGGTCTTTGAAAACTCTTTTGGCAATTTCAAAAGCTCCTGTGAGCCCGCTTTCGGAAAGCTCGGTTAGAGTTTGTGCTCCTGTTGCTCCGAGTGCGTTAAAAAATGCATCGGTAAACGCCCGTCTCTCCCCTTCATCCAGTTCGCCGCCCATTGCGTGCATTGCCTTGTCGAATATCTGGGACCTTAACGAAAATCCCTCTGCCCTTAAAAAGGCAGGTCCTACAAGCTCCCATGAAAAGCCGTCATGGGCTCCTGCTCCCTTTATGTTGCTGTATACTATTTCAAAGTCATCGTCCTGATGCAGAAGCATCCCGACTATTGAATACTGCGGTACTATTGTGCGTATTCTGGGCTGTACACGCATGTATTCCGGCACATCTTTTACAGAGTGCTTAAATCCCGGACCGTCGTTATTGAAAATTTCAAGTAGCCTGTCTTGAAGCTCGGGCTTGCAGCTCATTGCCGCAAATACTGCCAGGTTTCCACCCTTTGAGTGCCCTCCTACACGAAACTTGCCGTCAAATGAATCGCCCTGACGCTGCAAGTATTCTGCTGCGTCAATCTGAGCCGGGACAATATCCTGCGAGATTAGATTAAAGTCTTCCTTCCATGCAATCAGATTATCGTCCGTGCCCCTATATGACACAAACCTTGTGCCGTCATTTAATCCGAATGTAACCGCTGCAAACTGCTTTTCAATCTCGACCTCAACTCGGTTTACATAATCAATTGCCGTCATGTCTCCGAAGCGTTTGCTCTCTACTGCCTTTTTTAGAAGCGGAACTAAACCGGCAGAGGAAATAACTCCCTGCTTTTTGTCCTCTTCACCGTATTTTGCGAAATACTCCGCCGCGACCTCTGAGATTTTCTTTTCTCCGTTTTCGGGAATGATGTCTGAATAATCAAGTGTAACTAATTTGCTGAGTATGAGGTTATCTACCTCATTGAAGGGGTCTGCATTAAAATCTAAATCCCCTCGCCAGTCTAAGTAATCTAGAATGTTTGGCATATTTACACTCCTTTATTTTAGTTGCGGCAGTATTCTGTTTTAGGTTTTCAGCACTTATCTGACTTGCGTCTGAAAAATTCCTTTCAGAGCTGCAGAGCCCTCTTCATATACGGGTTGTGTGCTCTTTCAAAGGCGAGTGTTGTTGCGTCTCCGTGGCCTGAGTAGACATCAAAATTTTCTCCGAGCTGTGATATCTTTTTGAGAGATTTTAGTATCTGCATAAAGTCTCCGCCGGGGAAATCTGTTCTGCCCATTGAGCCGCGAAACAGTGTGTCGCCGACAAACAGGGAATCCTCGCAGATTATTGTGACTCCGCCTTCTGTGTGCCCCGGTGTGCTTATTATCTTAAAATGAAGACCTGAAATGTCTATTTCGTCGCCGTCATCATAGAAAAGTGCGCCTTCCGGAATTGAAAAGCCCAGCGGTTTTCCTACTTTATCTGCATTTTCTTCGCGGGGGCAGACATAGACAGGTGCCTTTGTTGCCTCTCTTACCTTTTTTAAAGCGCCTACATGGTCGAAGTGACCGTGGGTCAAAAATATTGCCTTGCAACTTAGCTTATTGCTTTCTAAGTAGTTTAGGATTGTGTTTGACTCTGCGCCCGGGTCGATTACAACGCAGTCTAATGTGTTTTCATCTGTTACTATGTAGCAGTTTGTTCCGATGTGGCCGACTTCAAGTGTTTTTATTAGCATGTTTTCCTCCAAAGATTAATCTGTTTCTAATATTATTGTGACAGGGCCGTCGTTCACCGATGAAACCTTCATTTCGGCTCCGAAAATGCCTGTTTTCACATTAAATCCGCGGTTTTCGCATTCTTTTATTACCAGCTCATAAAGAGGTATCGCAATAGCGGGACCTGCTGCCTGAGTAAAGCCCGGTCTGCGGCTTTTTGTGTCTGCATAGAGTGTGAACTGGCTGACGATAAGAAGCTCAGCTCCGGCTGACATTGGGTCTATGTTCATTTTTCCGTTCTCATCCTCAAAAACCCGCAGTCCGCATATTTTATCCGCTATTTTTACAGCGTTTTCCTGCGTATCGTCTTTATGTACCCCGAGCAGGACTAAGAAGCCCTTTTCTATTTGGCATTCTTGCCTGCCGTCTACCCCAACCGAGGCATTTAATACTCTTGTTATTACCGCTCTGATACGCCCGCCCTCCTGACCTCTATTACTCCGCGTATTGCTTCTAATTTTCTGATTATCGCAAGTAGCTCCTCGCGGTTTTTGACCTCTAAAACTACATTTGCAGTGGACTGGTTGTTGCCTATGTCTCTTGCGCTTAGGCTGCGCACCTTAGCGTTCTGTGCGTTTAAGAGCGTTGCCACATCCATGATGAAGCCCGAGCGTTCTTTTGCAAGTATCCTCAAGGTTGTTGAGTAATAATCGTTTGTGACTTTTGCCCAACTGACGCTGAGCCACCTGCCGCCGTCTGCGTCTGCAATTCTCTGCTTTACATAGTTCATGCAGTCTGTTCTGTGTATTGAGACTCCGTTGCCTCTTGTAATAAAGCCTATTACCTCATCTCCCGGAACGGGTGTGCAGCACTTTGAAAACTTGACTAAGCAGTTGTCTAAGCCCTCGACTAAAATGCCCTGAACTGCTTTTTCGGGCTTGCCCGATCTTCGCTCTGCCTGCTCTGAGATTTTATCTAAAATTGTCTTTTTTTCGGGCTTTACAAGTCTTGCAATTTCGTCTTTTATCTTGTTTACGGACCTGACGCTTGTCTGACCGCCGTAGCCTATCGCTGCAAATAAATCGTCTAAAGATGAGACTGCAAGCTTTTTAAGTACAATGGGAAGCATTGCTTCTGAGGTTATTTCGGAAAGACTTAGCCCGTTTTTCTTTAGCTCATCTTCAAACATATCCTTGCCACGGATTATGTTTTCGTCTCGTTTTTCCTTTTTAAACCACTGCTTTATCTTTGTTCTTGTGCTGCTGCTCTTTGCCAGTTGCAGCCAGTCTCGGCTTGGACCGGCGGCTGATTTTGAGGTCCTTATTTCTATTATGTCCCCGTTTTTCAGCACATGGTCGTAGGTTGAGATTTTGCCGTTTACCTTGGCACCCACCATTTTGTTGCCCACACCCGAGTGAATTGCGTAGGCAAAGTCTATAGGCGTTGCACCTGCAGGGAGGTTAATTACATCTCCGCTCGGAGTGAAAACGAAAACCTCGTCTGAGAACATATCTATTTTGAGCTCTTTAACAAAGTCCTGTGCTTCTGTTTCCTGCTGGGCTTCGAGCAGTCTTCTGACCCATGCAAATTTCTCCTCGTCACCGTAGCGTAGCCCGTCTCCTCCGGATTTATATTTCCAGTGGGCGGCGACTCCGTATTCGGCTGTCTGGTGCATATCCCAAGTTCTTATTTGGACTTCAAATGGTATGCCCTCTGTGCCTATAACGGTTGTGTGTACGCTCTGGTAGCCGTTTGGCTTCGGAGTTGAAATATAGTCCTTAAATCTGCCGGGCACAGGCTTATACATGTCGTGTATGAGACCGAGTGCGTTGTAGCAGTCGGAAATATTTTCTACTATTACTCTAAATGCGCAGAGGTCGAATATTCCGCTTATGTTAAGCTGCTGTGAGTACATCTTTCTGTATATGCTGTATATGTGTTTTATGCGCCTGTACACAGTTGAGCTTATGTTTTCGCTTGTCATTCTGGTTTGGATTTGCTCTTCTATATTTGTCATAAAAGAGCTGAGCACATCCATCTTGTCTGCCAGAGTGTCCATTATTTCGTTGTAGCCCATTCTGTCCAGATAGTAGAGAGACCTGTCCTCAAGCTCCCATTTTATCTTTTGCATACCGAGCCTGTGCGCAATGGGCGCGTATATTTCCATGGTCTCGGCACTTTTTATAAGCTGCTTTTCTTCGGTTTGGTAGTCCATTGTGCGCATGTTGTGCAGGCGGTCTGCGATTTTTATTAGAATTACCCTAATGTCTTTCGCCATTGCAAGCAGCATCTTTCGCAGGTTTTCTGCCTGCTCCTCCTCGTGACTTGTATACTGCACACGAGTCAGCTTTGTGACACCGTCTACTATGTCGGCAACTGATGAGCCGAAGAGCTTTTTGATGTCGTCGTATGTTGCTTCTGTGTCCTCGAGCACATCGTGCAACAGCGCCGCGACTACAGAGTCTTCCTCTAAACCCTGCTCAACAATTATGTCTGCCGTTGCTATGCAGTGGGTGACATATGCAGAGCCGTCTTTTCTTTTTTGGCCTTCATGTCTCTCGGCTGCAAACTCATATGCCGCGCGTACACGCCCTAAGTCCATGGCAATATTGCCGGCTAAAATGTGTTTTACAAGCTCTGAAAAGAGCTTATCGGCATCCCAATTTATGCAGATAGGGGTCTCCATATGTTCACCTCCCATAATAAAATGATTCTCTTAACTCTAGAGCCTCGGAAATAAGCGGATGAGACATTATGTCAACCTTACCGCTCGGCTCTGTCTTATTTATTGAAATCCAGTCGGAATTACATTCAATCTCAAGTAGCCCCAAATCGCCAAATACAAGCAGGCAAATTGCGGCTTTAGGAACTCTTATTTCCTCGCCGAAAAGCATTGCCAAGGCATCTGCCGTGCCTGATAATTCTCCGCCTGCTGATTCTATATTTCGCCAGACTTTTATGAAATCGGCACGCTCCGGGCAAATGTCCATAAGCTCCCACGGCTCTATTTTGCCGTTTTGCAAAATTCGCAGCATGTCGCTATTTTCATCGCTCAGCCGCAAATCTGTAAGTACAAGCTGAACGCTGCGGTTGCCTCTGTATTCGTTTATCTGCGGATTAAAAACAATGTCTACTATGTCACCGGCAGCTGCTCCCAAGTCATCTATTTTGCGTGAAAACATGACGCAGTCATACAGGATGTCGCCCTTGGAGACTTGGAGTTTAATGTGTTTTCCTCCGCCTATTGAAATTGCTCTTTCCAAGGTTGCCCCCGGCAGATAAAGCTCGGGGCTTTCGTTGCCGCTACCCCAAGGCTCTAATTGCTCTAGAGAGTCTACCGATGCAAAAGATAAAAGCTTAGGGTCGTTTATTATTAAATCGCAGTTTAGCGAATTTTCACATGTTATTTCCGCTGTTTTATAGTAATCTGCAAGTGCCGCTCTAAAACCCGAAATTCGGCTTTTTTTAATGGTGAGCCCGGCAGCAAATGCGTGACCTCCGAAGCTCTCTAAATGCACAGAGCAGGCTGATAGGGCTTCGTAGATATTAAAGCCGCCGTAGCTTCTGCAGGAGCCTTTGCCTGTTTCTTCCTCAAGGCAAATCATGACTGCCGGAACTGAGTATTTTTCTGCAAGCTTTGATGCAGCTATACCGATTACGCCCCGGTGCCATGTCTCGCTTGCAAGCACAATTGGGTCAATTATTTTTTTGCTGCCTATGTCGTTTTTTGCCTCGTCCCAGATTCGCTGTTCTATATCTCTTCTTGAGCTGTTTAGCTCTTCAAGCTCCGCTGTTAAGCGGGCTGCTTCGTCTATATCTTCAGTTAAAAGCAGCTTAAGCGAAATATCGGCGCAGCCGAGTCTTCCTGCTGCATTTAGTCTTGGGGCTATGAGATAGCTTATTGCGTTTGCGTTGAGCTTTCTGTTACCGCAGCTCTCTTCCACCAGCATTTTAAGCCCCGGGCTTTTAGATTCGGACAAAAGGTCTAAGCCTCTTCTTACTATGTATCTGTTTTCTCCGTGCATCGGCATCACATCGGCTACTGTGCCGAGCGCGACTAAGTCTGCATATTTGTTTAAGATTATGTCCGCATCTTTTTCCAATGCACATACAAGCTTAAAAGCGACTCCGACTCCGGCTAGGATTTCAAGGTTTTTGGGGTTGCCCTCGATTTTGGGGTCGACTACTGCGCAGCAATCGGGGAGTGTGTTGCCGTCGTGCTCGTGGTGATCTGTTATGATGAGATCAAGCCCGAGGCTTTTTGCAAACTCTGCTTCCTCTGAAGCTGTCACACCGCAGTCTACTGTTATAACTAGGCTCGCTCCGCCCTCATAAATGCTTTGCAGGGCTGCCGTGTTAAGACCGTAGCCCTCGTCCAGTCTGTCGGGTATATAGCCCTCACAGGATAAGCCCTTTGAGCGCAGATACTTAACGAGTAGCGCGGTAGCGCTTATGCCGTCTACGTCGTAGTCTCCGTATACTGCAACCTTTTCGTTTTGAGAGATTGCGCGGTTTATTCTAAAAACCGCTTTTTCCATGTCTTTTAGCACAAATGGGTCACCGAGGCAATCTAAGCTGCCGCATAGGTAGCTTTCTGCCTCACTCTTCGTATTAATGTCCCGCAATGCCAGCAGTGCAGACATAAGTGGACTGTAGCCTGCTGCCAGTAGCTCTTTCGGGATGATTGCAGGCCCTTTTGGTATTGACCACGAACTGTACTTCATTTTCTCTCCGTTTTCTATTTCCTTCTGACTGATATTATACCACTAAAATGACCTATATCAAGAGTTAATGTATCTTGACATGAAGGCCCGCTGGTGGTAACATTACTTAGGTTTTTCTGTTTAGCTCCTATGCAGACATTCGGGCTTATTTGAAAAAACCGCTAAATTTGCCGCCGTGATGAAACAGGTAGACATTGCAGACTTAAAATCTGTTGAGATTTACTCTCGTGCCGGTTCGAGTCCGGCCGGCGGCACCAGAATCAAAACCACCAGTGAAACTGGTGGTATGCACCAGCCCTAGAAGGGCATATTACTGGCACACCTCTCAAGAGGTATCGAATAGTTCGCCAAGCGCATTGCTTTTTCAGGCCGCCGCTAAAGCGGCCTGTTTTTATGCCT
>JAAZCZ010000090.1 GCA_012513005.1 Oscillospiraceae bacterium
AAGCTGGCCCGTTTACGGGCAGCAAGTAACAGTCTTACCGCAACTGGCAGATCGTATTACACGTTTGACGTGTTGCGAGGAACAGAGGGCTTTGCCCGCATATGAAAAACCACCGGCTAAGCCGGTGGATGTTTATTATGACAGATTGTATAAAGCTAAGATATCAGGTCTATTACTCCTGAGACCAGCCTGTGTTGCCGTCTGTGAATTTCAGATTACGGACATTGGAAGGATATGCGGTGTTAACTGTGCCGGGGCTCGGGAAACCGCAGACACCGCCCGTTGCACAGCCAGAAACTCTTTGCAGCATCTCGTCCCAAACAGGCTCGTCTGTGCCGTAGGCGACTGCACTTGAAAGCCTTGCAGGATTGCCTCTCTCAACTAAGTCTGCACACTCATGCAGATACTGAGCTCCGCGTGTAAGGGAGGTTGTGACCGTATAGCCGCCGCCCTCGCGTATTCTCTTCGCAATTGCCCTTAATGTGCCCAGTGCAAGAATAAAGCCGGGGAAGTAGTCAAGAGGAACGCCGTTTAGGTTAACAGGTGCCTCTAAGCTGCCGTTACGCACGGAAAGCCCGGTAATGTCCTCAGCCAAGGGCGCCCAGCCCGGACGGTCCTTCCAAACGCTGTCGGAGAAGCACATGAGGTTTGCATAGATAACCTTGGGATTTAGTTTTCTTATTTCCTCTTCAGATAGCCCAAACTTATCAAGTGTTCCGTTTTGATATGAGTATGTAATAACATCGGCCTCTTTAATCAGCTCCTTGGCCTTTTCAAGCTGCTCAGGAATATTAAAGTCAAGCTGAATAGAGTTTTTGCCTGCCCAGCCGTCAAACTCAAGCATTGCCTGTTCCTGGGAGACAAAGTCACCGCGGCGGACAAGCAGCACATCAGCGCCGTACTCGGCAAGGACGCGGGAGCATGCAGGCCCTGCAATAATGTGAGTTAGGTCAAGTACTTTAATACCGGACAAAGGTCCTCTGGAATTGGGCTTGCCGGGCTTTTTAACTCTGATATTATTTTCCTTAGTCTCGCGGATAAGCGGCATTTCACAAACAGCCGCACCGACCTCGGATGCCTCCCATTCCTCACGACTGCGAATCATGCAGCCACTGGCACCGCAGTCAAAAGAGAGGTCCTCAAGTGCCTGAGCTGAGTAACGGGAAACAATCTCAGCCAGCTCTTTTTTGTCCTTGGGAAGGGAAATCATATTGTACTTGTCATAGGGCTTGGAGGTGTAAAGAGCCTCTGCAAGCTTCTTCTGCTGAGACATGTAATAAACATGGAAGGACACATCACGCCCGTCAGCGGCGCGATATTTGAAGAAAGAACCGTTAAAAGCGTTGTTTACGCGCATTGCAGAGAGTATCCTCGGCTTTTTAAAGGGCTTGCCGTTGTGATAAGCCATAAAAAGACGAATAGCCTGAAGCCCCGAGAAGGCGACATCGCACTCTGTCTTAGCATTAGATACATCATCACCGCGAAGCGCACCAATCTCGGTAGCAACTGATGAGCAGGCAGACAAAACAGCGGCGATTGCAGCTGTCTGCGGAATAATCTCATCTGCAAAAAGCTTTTTTACTCCCGGCACACGCTTTGCTATCATTAAAGGTGCCAAGGGTGCGGGGAAGGGAATGTCGGTAAAGCAGGCACAGGCAAACTGAGCTGCTCTTTTGCTGTCTGCGATAAATGTGGTCGGGATAGATTCAATTTCCAGCCTACTTATCAAATCTTCGTAGATGATTTGAGCTTGCTCGGCTTTTCTGTCCAAGGGTGAATTGGCGTTCATGTGTTAGCTCCTTTATATAAATATATTTTTATAATACTGATTATTCGGCAATACTATAATTCCCAAACAGGGATTTTACAAGCCCCATGGGGGGATAATCTGCCTTTTCGCAGCAAGATAATACTAATTTATTTTAATTTCTATATATTTCTGACAGCAAATGATTTTCTGGTCAAATTAAAACTGATTAACCACATTATCGTTTATTTTTCGAGATAATGCAAACAGAATATTTCATTTTGCCCCGCTTATGTGATATTATTACACAAAATGCAAGCAAAGAGGTGTGAAAATGCAAAATACGCCAATACTGGCACTGATGTACGACTTCGACAGAACGCTCTCTCCCAAGGATATGCAGGAGTACGGCTTTATTCCCGGGCTTGACATGACTTGCGCTGAATTTTGGGCTGCCTGCGACGATGCAATTGAGGAGCACGGCATGGATTCGATTTTGGCATATATGCTAATCATGCTGGAAAAATCCAGGGGCAAGCAGCTTGTAACCAAAAGCACACTAAAAGCACTGGGTGCAGATGTGGAGCTTTTTCCCGGTGTGCACACATGGTTTGAGAGAATAAACTCCTATGCCATGAAAAAGGGGCTTTGTGCAGAGCACTATATAATTTCATCAGGTCTTAAAGAGATAATCGAGGGAACTAAAGTTGCCCACGAGTTTAAGAAAATATATGCCGCAGCCTTTTGCTACGATCAAAACGGGGTGCCGATTTGGCCGTCTATGGCAGTTAACTATACAAGTAAAACGCAGTTTTTGTTTAGAATAAATAAGGGTGTATTAGACCCGGTAGAAAACAAAGAGCTAAACGAATACATGCCCGAGGAGCTTCGGAGAGTGCCGTTTAGGAATATGATATACATAGGAGACGGCATGACAGATGTGCCCTGTATGAAGCTCACAAAGTCGAACGGAGGGCACTCAATTGCAGTGTATAAAAGCAGTAGCGAAGAGGCTCATTCGATGCTCCTGCACGGCAGAGTGGACTTTGCACTTCCGGCAGACTACAGAGAGGGCAGTGAGCTTGAAAAATGCGTATTTGAAATAGCAGACAAGGTAGCAGCAGCCGAGAAAACAGCAAGAAGGCATTTAGATAACTATAAAGCCGCCTGCGATCTTTCCTGAAAAGCAACTGAAATTTAATGATAAAGGGACGGCTTTTGCCGTCCCTTTATCACTAATATTTAAGGCATAAAGACTATACCTCGAGCCTGCGCCGTGCCCACTTTGCGGTGTCTGATTTTTCAAAATCAGATAAAATCGGCATTACAGTATCATTAATAAAACGCTCCGTCTGCTCAGCAGACCTTCCCGTATATAATTTTGGGTCAAGAAGCTTTAATGCCTCATCTTTGCTAATTCCAAAATCAGAATCCGCACAAATGCGGTCAATAAGGTCGTTTTCCTTGCCCTCTTCTTTAATAAGCCTTGCTGCCGCCTGAGAGTGCACACGAAGCTTCTCATGTAGCTCCTGCCGACTGCCACCGAGACTCACAGCGTGCATGAGTATATTCTCAGTAGCCATAAAAGGAAGCTCAGCCATTACTCTGCGTTTTATTACCTCGGGATAAACCGCAAGATTTAAGCTCACATCAAGCAGAATGTTTAGAATCGAATCGGCAGCCAAAAAAGCCTCAGCTACAGAGATTCTCTTGTTTGCAGAGTCATCAAGCGTGCGCTCAAACCACTGTGAGGCAGCCGTCAACGCGGGGTTTAGAGTGTCACAAATTAAGTATCTTGAAAGTGAAGATATTCTCTCGCAGCGCATAGGATTTCTCTTATACGGCATAGCAGACGAGCCTATTTGCGAGCTTTCAAAGGGCTCTTCAATTTCCTTAAAGCTAGAGAGTAGCCTAATATCGGACGCAAACTTAGAAGCACTTTGAGCAAAACCGGAGAGCGCAGACAGCACATAATAATCTGTTTTTCTGGAATAGGTCTGACCGGAAACAGGAACGCAGCCTGAAAAGCCTACCTCTTTTGCAATCTGCCTTTCCATTTCGTCAATCTTAGCTAAGTCACCGGCAAAAAGCTCCAAAAAGCTTGCCTGAGTTCCTGTTGTGCCCTTGCAGCCCAAAAGTAAAAGCGTATCCTTGCGACTTTTAAGCTCGTTTAAGTCTAAAACAAATTCGTTTATCCAAAGTGCAGCTCTCTTGCCCACTGTTGTAAGCTGCGCAGGCTGCAAATGGGTGTAGGCAAGTGTCGGAATAGATTTATACTCAAGGGCAAATTCGCTAAGCTGCGAGATAACGGCAGCAAGCTTAGAGCAGATTAGCTCCAAACCCTCTTTCATCAGCATAATATCGGTGTTATCAGCAACATAGCAGGAGGTTGCACCTAGGTGAATAATGCCCGCGGCATTGGGGCACAAAAGCCCGTATGCATAGATATGGCTCATAACATCATGCCTACACGCAGCTTCACGCATTTCGGCATCGTCATAATTTATATTATCACGATTTGCCTCAAGCTCGGCAATCTGCTCATCAGAAATAGGCAGACCGCAGTTTTTTTCAGCCCGTGCCAAGGCAATCCAAAGCTTGCGCCAGGTACGAAACTTCTTTTCCTCCGAAAAGATATACTGCATCTCAGCGCTTGCATATCGCCTCGAAAAGGGGCTTACATAGTTTTCTCTGTCCATATTTCCTCCTATAAACGAAAATAGTCGACGCCACTTTCAAAAATCGGCTGCATCTTGTTGCCGGGAACATTAATATACAGCCTGTCTCCGCTTCTCTCGCTGTGACACATTTTGCCCAGCACCCTGCCGTCGGGTGAGCTTATGCTCTCAACTGCCATTAGTGAGCCGTTGGGATTAAAGCGGGGATCAATAGTCGGATTGCCGTCAAAATCAGCATACTGCGTGGCTATCTGCCCGTTTCGGTTTAATTCCGCCAGCACCTCGGGGGGGCAGACAAACCTGCCTTCACCGTGCGATATCGGCATTGTATATATTTCGCCTAATTCGCAGCGGGAGAGCCACGGACTTAATTTAGATGAAATGCGAGTATTGCATAGCAGGCTTTTGTGTCTTCCGACTGTGTTAAAAGTAAGAGTCGGGCTTTTTTCATCGAGCTTTACTATCCTGCCATACGGCACAAGCCCGAGCTTAATTAAAGCCTGAAAGCCGTTGCATATACCCAGAATAAGCCCGTCTCTATTATATAGCAGCTCATGCACAGCGTCAGTAACGGCGGGGTTTCTGAAAAAAGCATTAATCAGCTTGCCTGAGCCGTCGGGCTCATCTCCGCCCGAAAAACCGCCGGGGAACACTATCATCTGACTGCGTGAAATAGCCTTTTGCATATGCAAAACTGTCTCGCTGATATCAGAGGGCTTAAGATTTTTAATAATTAAAATTTCAGCCTCAGCCCCGGCACGCTCCAAGGCAGCTATCGTGTCATACTCGCAGTTAGTGCCCGGGAAAACCGGTATTATTGCCCTTGGCTTAGATATTTTAACAAGGGGGGCTGCACCACATTCTTTTGACACTGCCTTGCCGCAAATGTTTTTCTTCTTGTCATTTTTGAGATACGGGAAAATAGGCTCCAAAACAGACTCCCAGGCATTTTGAACATCGTGCAAAGATACTACATCCGAGCCAAGAGAAATTTCAAACTCATTTTGAGTATGCCCGAGCAGCAAAGCATCAGGCAACAAAGCATCCTCTTTT
This sequence comes from Oscillospiraceae bacterium, assembly GCA_012513005.1. GTDB lineage: Bacteria > Bacillota > Clostridia > Oscillospirales > Oscillospiraceae > Scatomorpha. The sequence continues at coordinate 5,479 of JAAZCZ010000090.1, forward strand.
AGCTCAAGAACAACGGCAAAGCTGCAGGGCTCAGCAAGGGAATTTAGGCTAAGACCTTCAGAAAAACTAAATCCTATGCGGTTACCCACAGCCATTTTGACTATAGCTTCCAAAATCCCGCCACTGCCGCATACATATGCAGAAATAACACTGCCGTTTTTAATATACTCTTCGCAGCGGTCTAAGGCAGATATTAAAGCCTCAGTGTCAAAGGGGTCAGCAGTAATAAGGCAGACAGCAGAGCCCGGCTTTTTAAACTCGGGAGAAATAATATCAGAAGTGATGCCCGTGCCCACAGCAAATGAAATAAGCGTAGGCGGCACATCAATATCCTCAAAGCTGCCTGACATGCTGTCTTTGCCGCCGATTGCGGCAACTTCGAGGTCAAGCTGAGCAGAAAAAGCACCCAAGAGGGCAGCTAATGGCTTACCCCATCTGATATCTTCGTTTCTCAGCCTCTCAAAATACTCCTGAAAGCTGAGATAAACAGATTTTCTCGAAAACCCGGCAGCAACAAGCTTAGAAACACTCTCCAAAACTGCTAAATATGCTCCTCTGTAGGGATTTGCTTCCGAGAGATACGGGTCAAAGCCCCAAGCCATGCCCGAGCAGCATTCAGTCTCGCCCAAAACCGGTATTTTAGAAACCATAGCTTGACAGGGGGTTAGCTGATACTTGCCGCCATAAGGTGCCAAAACGGTGCCGGAGCCTATGCTGCTGTCAAAACGCTCAGCCAAACCCTTTTTAGAACAGACATTGAGGTCACTCACAACAGAAAGTACAAGCTCTCTAAAGCTGTCTTTGTTGCTTTTTATTCCGCTTGCAGACAGCTCTCTTGTCATTTCCGGCACAAAAGCTTTTGCAGTCTTAGATGCTCCGTTAGTATCTAAAAACTCTCTGGAAAGGTTAACAACAGTCTGACCCATGAATGTCATTTTAAGTCTGCGTAAGTCAGTAACCTCGGCAACAACAGTAGCTTCAAGATTCTCATATGCGGCAAGCTTAAGAAAAGCATCAAGGTCAGAAGGGGAGATAACAGCCGCCATTCGCTCCTGACTCTCTGATATGGCAAGCTCTGTTCCGTCTAAACCCTCGTATTTTTTAGGTATATTATCTAAATAAATGTCCAGACCTGCAGCAAGTTCACCAATGGCAACTGAAACACCGCCTGCTCCAAAGTCATTACATCTTTTAATAAGCCTGGAAGCATCGGGATTTCTAAACAGCCGTTGAATTTTCCTCTCCTCAGGGGCGTTTCCCTTTTGTACCTCAGCGCCGCAAGACTCTAAGCTCGATAAATCGTGGGATTTAGAAGAGCCGGTAGCACCTCCGCAGCCGTCTCTGCCTGTTTTTCCGCCAATCAGAACAACAAGGTCTCCCGGCACAGGCTCACTTCTTATTACATTCGAAGCAGGAGCAGCAGCTATAACAGCACCTACCTCCATGCGTTTTGCAAGATAACCCGGGTGATAAATTTCATCAACAAGACCGGTAGCAACGCCTATCTGATTGCCGTATGAGCTGTAGCCTGCTGCTGCCTCAGTCACGATTTTGCGCTGAGGAAGCTTGCCTACTAGAGTTTCAGAAATGGGTGCAAGCGGATTTGCAGCGCCTGTAACGCGCATCGCCTGATACACATAGCTGCGCCCGGAGAGCGGGTCGCGTATAGCCCCGCCTATGCAGGTTGCAGCTCCTCCAAACGGCTCAATCTCAGTGGGGTGATTGTGAGTTTCGTTTTTGAACATTAAAAGCCAGTCTTCTTTTACGCCGTTATTATCAGCCTTAATTCTGACAGAGCAGGCGTTAATTTCCTCAGACTCATCGAGATTAAAAAGCTTGCCCTGAGCTTTTAGCTCTTTTGCAGCGATTGTAGCTAGATCCATAAGGCAGATAGCTCTATCCTCTCTGCCAAGCTTTTTTCTCACAGCAAGATAGCGGTTAAAAGCTGAAAAAACTTCCTCGTCTTTAATATCAATGCTGCTAAGCTCGGTATTAAATGTAGTATGCCTGCAATGGTCAGACCAATAAGTGTCCAGCACTCGTATTTCCGTAATGCTGGGGTCTCTGCCCTCGGAAATAAAATAAGCGATACAAAGCTCTAAGTCTGCTTCATCCATTGCAAGACCCATAGCAGATATATACTCAGACAGCTCATTTTCTTTAAGCTCTCTAAATCCATTAAGCACAGCAACAGGCTGCGGTGGCAAAAATGAGGGGGCTAAAACGCAGGGCTTATCCAATGCAGCCTCGCGACTCTCCACGGGATTTATGAGATATGCCTTTAAAGCTAATATATCCTTTTCTTTGATATCTCCGTCAATAAGATAAATTTTAGCTGTTTTGACAGTGGGTCTTTCCATGCAGGAAACAAGCTGCAAGCAGTCAGCACAGGAAGAAGCTCTCTGATCAAACTGACCGGGGAGATATTCACTTGCAATTATATAATCAGCCTCGGGCAAATCAAAATAAACATTGTCGACTTGCGGCTCGGAAAAAACAATGGGCAGGCAGTGCATAAGCATATCTGCCTCCATGCCCTCAACATCATACCTGTTTAAGATGCGAAGCTTAGTAATGCCAAAGATGCCTAAAAACGATTTTATCTCATTTAAAAGCCCCGTAGCCTCAATATCAAAGGGAGCTTTCTTTTCCGCATATACTCTAAATACAGACATAATACCTCCTAATCAAGAAAGGAAATTGCTTTTTTGCCGATATCACGGCGATAGCTCATGCCCTCAAAGCTGATTTTTAAAGCAGCTTCATAAGCGGCTAAAACAGCGCCTGAAAGCGAATCCGAAACCGCCGAAATACCCAAAACTCTGCCGCCTGCCGTAACAGTCTCGCCGTCAGCATTTTTGGCAGTGCCGGAATGGTACACACAAATATCATCGGATATAAACACAGGGTCATCTAAGCCGGAAACAGAAAAGCCCTTTTCGTATTTTCCGGGATATCCCTTTGATGTCAGCATAAGACAGCAGGTGAAACCGGGCTTCCAAGAAACCGAAATTTCACTTAGATTTTCGTTCCTGCAAGCTTCCATTACAGAGAGTAAATCAGTTTCGAGCAGCGGCAAAACAGCCTGAGTCTCGGGGTCTCCGAACCTGCAATTATACTCAATAACATAAGGTCCGTCATCGCAGAGCATAAGCCCAAAGTAAAGGCAGCCCTTAAACAACCTGCCCTCTGCCTTCATCGCATTTATTGTGGGCAGGAAAATTTCACTCATACAGCGTTTTTCTATATCAGCCGTGTAATAAGGGTTAGGGGCAATAGCTCCCATGCCGCCTGTATTGGCACCTGTGTCGCCGTCTCCTGCCCGCTTGTGGTCCATTGAAGACACCATGGGAGCAATGTGCGTACCGTCTGTAAAGCAGAGCACAGAGACCTCAGGACCTTCTAAAAACTTTTCAATCACAATGCTATTGCCGCTCTCACCGAAGATTTTATCCTCCATAATAGAGCGGATTGCAGCCTTTGCCTCGTCATAATTTTCAGCAATAATAACACCCTTGCCGAGAGCTAAGCCGTCAGCTTTAATAACAAGCGGAAATTCAGATTTTTGGGCATATAAAAGAGCCTTATCGGGGTCATTAAACACCTCGTGCGCAGCTGTCGGTATGCCGTACTTTTTCATAAGCTCCTTGGAAAAAACCTTGCTGCCCTCAATGGCAGCTGCCCTCTTTGATGGACCAAAGCAGGGGATACCCGCTTTTTCCAGCTCGTCTGTAAGGCCTAAAACCAAAGGATTGTCAGGAGCCACAACAGCAAAATCAATAAGCTTATTTTTGGCGTAAGATAATATTGAGCCAAAATCACAAGCCTCAATCGCTACACACACAGCATCATCCGAAATGCCGCCGTTTCCGGGTAGGGAATGAACCTCGCTAACACGGGGGCTTTCTTTTAGCTTTTTTACAATGGCATGCTCTCTGCCACCGCCGCCAACAACAAGTATCTTCATATCTACCTCCGCAATCAGTGGTGAAACAGCCTAATGCCGGTAAATGCCATAAGCATAGACAGCCTGTCGCAGACAGAAATTACCTCATCATCACGAACAGAGCCGCCTGCCTGAGCAACATATGAAACACCGCTTCTGTAAGCTCTTTCTAAGTTATCACCAAAGGGGAAAAAGGCATCGCTGCCCAAGCTGACCCCGCGGTTTTCTAAAATCCAAGCCTCTTTTTCCTCGGCAGTAAGTGCAGTCGGAAGGCTTATAAAATACTTTTCCCAAACGCCGCCAGCTAATATTTCAAAGCTCCTATCAGAAATAAAACGGTCAATTGCGTTATCTCTTTCTGCTCTTCCAATATCGGGTAAAAACGGCAAATCCAAAACACGAGGATGCATTCTATAATGCCAAATATCAGCCTTATCTCCGGCTAAACGAGTGCAGTGTATTCTGCTCTGCTGCCCTGCGCCAACGCCTATTACCTGCCCGTTTTTGACATAGCAGACAGAGTTTGACTGTGTGTATTTAAGCGTAATAAGGGAGATAATAAGATCTCTTGCAGCACTGTCACTCAGATTTTTGTTAGCACTTACAATATTAGAAAGGCATTTTCTGTCAATAGTTATGTCATTTCTGCCCTGCTCAAAAGTAACACCGTAGACCTGTCTTGTCTCAGTAGCCTCAGGCAGATAATCAGGGTCAATTTTTATTATATTGTAATTGCCGCGTCTTTTAGTTTTTAAAAGCTCAAGCGCCTTCCCAGTGTAGCCGGGGGCAATAATGCCGTCTGATACCTCAGGCAAAATTAGCCTTGCAGTACACTCGTCGCAGACATCGGAAAGCGAAATAAAATCCCCGAATGAAGACATTCTGTCAGCACCTCTGGCTCTTGCATAAGCACATGCTAAGGGCGAAAGCTCAATATCGGGCACAAAATATGCCTTTTTAAGAGCATCATCCAAAGGCAAGCCGACAGCAGCACCGGCGGGGCTCACATGCTTAAAAGAGGTAGCAGAGGGCAGAGCTGTTGCGATTTTAAGCTCCCTGACAAGCTGGTAGCCGTTTAGTGCATCTAAAAAATTAATATATCCGGGTCTGCCGTTTAAGACCTCAAAAGGCAAATCCCCTTCATGCATAAATACTCGGGCGGGCTTTTGGTTAGGATTGCAGCCGTATTTCAGCATTAGCTCGTTCATCTTACTGCCTCCTTATATTCTTATTAATAATCTTATACTTATCACCGATGAGAACATAAAGCGAGATACGGTTATCTTCGTTTAAGGCATCCCAAACAAGATTGGAAACAGTCTCCGTATCGCCCTGCGGAATATTAAAGCGAATAGGCTCACCGGAAAAAGAAGGCAGGGGAGAGCCCATGCCCTCATATGTGCTAATAAACCTTGCCTCTCCGGGAGCAGGATAGTATGAATAGTAATAGCGGTCGCAGTTTTCCCCGTCATCGGTTTTTAGAATAGACAAAATGTTTTCACCCGAAGGCATGCAAACACCGGAAATACGGGGCGTGTAATTTGGCTTATCAGGCTCAAAGCAGCGCAGAGAAAGAGCATCGTAAATACTGCCTCCGGATTTTAAAGAAGCTCTGATTGTGTCCGTCTGGTCACCGTTTGAAACAATAAAGCCCTCATTTAGGTCCCTAACAGGGTGATAGATTATTAAGCTCGGGTCAGACATCAAAGAAAAATCAAAGGCACTTGTGCGCAGACCGTCGGGAGTAGCCTCAAAAATCCTGTTTCGGCTGTTTTCGCTCCTGCCCATAATAAAATAAGCACAGAAAAGATCGCCGCAAACGGTTTTACCCAGCATGATACTGCGACCCGGGTACGGTCTTTCTTTTAGGTAGCTAAATATATCAGTCACTTTAATTTCTCCTTCATTATTTTTTTAGCTGCAATTTCGCAGGCTTCCGGCAGTATTAAGTGTTCAGCTTCCTCCATGACCCTTTTTTGCAGAGTCTCTGCCGTATCATTCGGCAAAACAGCAACAGGCTTCTGAAGAATGATTTCGCCGCCGTCGGGGATTTCGTTAACATAGTGCGCTGTGGCACCTGTCCACTTAACACCCTGTTTTAGTGCCGCCTCATGGACCTTTATGCCGTAAAAACCCCTGCCGCAAAAAGCGGGGATTATTGACGGATGGATATTAATAATCCTGCCTTTATATGCAAAAACAAAGTCTCGAGAGAGTATTTTCAAAAAGCCAGCAAGCACAACTAAATCAATCTCATTTTCCCTAAGTATTTTTTTAAGCTCGTTTTCAAAAGAGGCGCCACTGCCGGCTATAAAAGCAGTTTTTATACCGGCGCTCTCTGCCCTTCTCAGCGCATAGGCATCACTATTTGAAGAAACAACAAGGACAATATTAACTGATGGCATAGAGCCTTGCCGTTCAGCCTTAATTAATGCCCCGAGATTTGTGCCGCCGCCCGAAACTAAAACTGCAACACTCGCCCTGTCTTTTATCAGCATATCAGAACACCCTCATCGCCGGGCACCACCTCGCCCATAACATAAGGACTTTGCCCCTGCTCCGAAAGAGCAGCTAAAACTCCCGAAGCCAATGCCTTATCAGCCACAAGGCACATACCGACACCCATATTAAATGTGTTAAACATGTCTTTTTCGGGTATCTTGCCCGTTTTTTCTATAAGCGAAAATAAAAAGGGAGTTTTTATAGCTGCCTTTTCAATTTTAGCAGAAAGCCCGGCAGGCAAAGCCCTCGGAATGTTCTCATAAAATCCGCCGCCTGTAATGTGCGAAATCGCATTAACACCTCCTGTATTAATAGCATTTAAAACAGGCTTAACATATATAGCAGTAGGCTCCAACAAAGCCTCTCCCAAGCTGCAAGAAAGCTCCGGAACATAAGCGGCAATAGCCTTTTCACTCATTTCAAAAACAGACCTCACAAGTGAAAAGCCGTTTGAATGTACACCTGTTGAAGGCAGAGCAATAATTACATCGCCACTTTTTACAGCTTTTCCGTCAAGAATTTTGCTTTTGTCAACAAGCCCCACGCAGAAGCCCGCAAGGTCATAGTCGTCAGCACTGTAAAACCCGGGCATCTCGGCAGTCTCACCGCCTATTAGCGCGCAGCCTGCACTTATGCAGCCCTTTGCCACCCCGGAAACGATAGAAGCAATTTTTTCCGGCACATTTTTTCCGCAGGCAATGTAGTCTAAAAAGAAGAGAGGGCTTGCCCCGCAGCAGATAACATCGTTAACGCACATCGCAACAAGGTCAATGCCCACCGTGTCGTGCTTATCCATAAGAAAGGCAAGCTTTAGCTTAGTGCCGACCCCGTCTGTGCCGGAGACCAAAACAGGCTCGCTTATTCCCGAGAGATTCGGCATAAAAAGCCCGCCAAAGCTTCCGACATCGCTCAAAACACCGGAAGTCTTGGTCTTTTCAATATGCGATTTCATAAGCTCAACAGCCCGATAACCTGATGTTATGTCAACCCCTGCCGCCTTGTAGCTTTCACTCTGACTTTTCATTTTAGTACTCACCCTCCCTATATCGGAGCTTATTATCAAACCTGCACTGCTGCGCCTTTGTAGGTATCTCGCAGGGATATTCGCCGGTAAAGCAGGCATTGCAAAAATCGCAGCCGCTGCGGTAGGCAAGCTTCGGCAGATGCTCGACTCCGAGATAGCCAATAGAGTCAACATCTATTATTTTTCGTATTTCCTCAATGCTGTGCTTGTATGCAATAAGGCTCTCGGATGAGTCAATATCAGTGCCGAAGTAGCAGGGATACTTAAACGGGGGAGCAGAGAGTCTTGCATGCACCTCTGTTGCGCCGGCGGCTCTCAGCATGCCGACTATATGTGCAATGGTAGTGCCTCTTACAATACTGTCATCAACCAGAACAACTCTCTCGCCGGAAACAACAGAGGCAATGGGGTTTAGCTTAATCTGAACAGCAGTTTCTCTGCCCTTTTGCTGTGGGCTGATAAATGTTCTGCCTATGTATCTGTTCTTAATAAAACCTATACCATAAGGAAGCCCGCTCTGCCTTGAATATCCTATTGCAGCGTCAAGCCCCGAATCCGGCACACCGATAACAACATCAGCATCAACGGGATGATCTAAGGCAAGAAAAGCCCCTGCTCTCTGCCTTGCAACATGTACATCAGAGCCGTCTATAACAGAATCCGGTCTTGCAAAATAAATAAACTCAAATATGCAGGCAGATGTTTTCTTTCCCTTGTTAGACAAATCAGATTTAAGACCGTCTTTGTTAATAACAACAATCTCGCCCGGCAGCACATCGCACAGCATGGTAGCGCCAATGCTGTCGAAGGCACAGCTCTCACTTGCAACAACATAGCCGCCGTCAATTTTGCCGACACAAAGAGGTCTAAAGCCCTGAGGATCCCTAACTGCAATAAGCTTCTGCGGGCTCATAATGCAGAGCGAAAAAGCGCCCTTTAATTTCTTCATTGCGCGGGCAACAGCAGTTTCAATCGAATCCGTTTTGAGTCTCTCTTTTGTAATTATGTAGGCAATAACCTCGGCATCGGAGCTGGTGTGAAAGATTGCACCCTCCAGCTCAAGCTCACGGCGCAGCTCAAACGAATTTGTGAGACTGCCGTTGTGGGCAATTGCCATGCCGCCCTTCACATGGTGGATAATTAGCGGCTGTGCGTTATCCCTGTGCAGGTTGTGCTTTGTTCCGTAACGGCAATGTGCAACCGCCATCTGCCCGCGGGGCAGATTTTTTAAAACTTCCTCGGTAAAGACATCAGAAACAAGCCCGGCGCCCTTGTATCCGCTAATAACTCCCGCATCATTAATCGCAATTCCGCAGCTTTCCTGACCTCTGTGCTGAAGTGCAAAAAGAGCATAGTAGGTGTCGGCTATAATATCGCGAGGCTCAGTAGATAAAATACCGAAAACTCCGCACTCCTCGTGCAGCTTGGGAATATCATTGTAGCTCATATACATTACTCTCCGATTATTCTGCGCATAACCTCATTGTATGCGTCTTCAACTCCGCTTAAATCTCTGCGGAAACGGTCCTTGTCCAGCTTTTCATGAGTTTTGACATCCCAAAATCTGCATGTGTCTGGGCTTATCTCATCGGCAAGAATTATGCTGCCGTCGGGCAGTTTGCCGAATTCAAGCTTAAAGTCAACTAAAATAATTCCGTGCTCAAGAAGAAATGTCTTTAATACTTCGTTTATCCTAAAGGCGTAGTTTTCGATAGTTTTAATTTCATCGGCAGTAGCAAGCTTTAGAGCAAGAGCATGATATGAATTTATGAGCGGGTCACCCAAAGCATCGTCTTTATAAGAAAACTCGATAGTGGGGGAGTCAAAACAAATCCCCTCAGCAACCCCGTAGCGCTTAGCAAAGCTTCCGGCAGAAATGTTGCGCACAATAACCTCCAAAGGCACAATACCAACCTTTTTAACCAGCGTATCACGCTCAGACAGCTCTTTTACAAAGTGAGTAGGGATGTTATTATCCTCCAAAAGCTGCATAAGTCGGTTTGACAGGCGGTTATTAATAACCCCCTTGCCGAGTATGCTGCCCTTTTTCTCGCCGTTAAACGCTGTTGCGTCATCCTTATAAGAAACTATGCAGAGATTTTCATCATCGGTGCTGTAAACCTTCTTTGCCTTGCCTTCATAAAGCTGCTCTCTTGGCTCCATCTCAATAACTCCTTAGAAATAAAATAATATAAGAAAAATTAACTAATCCTTAAGCTTTTCTTCAATCTTTTCGGCAAGAGCCTTATCCTTCTTTAAGACCTCTTCCTTCATCTCTTCTCTTTTCAGATAGAGCATGGTTGCCAAGTCAGACTCATAAACGGCCAATATTTGAGCTGCCAATAAAGCTGCATTTTTAGCCCCGTCAATAGCGACTGTTGCAACAGGCAGCCCGGATGGCATCTGCACTGTGCTGAGCAGGGCATCCATTCCGTCTAATGCAGAGGATTTAAGTGGAATTCCGATTACCGGCAGTGTGGTGTTAGCCGCCATAGCACCTGCTAAATGTGCTGCCTTTCCGGCAGCGGCGATAATTACGCCAAAGCCGTTTTCTCTGGCGTTTTTTGCAAAGGAAGACGCAGCATCAGCTGTTCTGTGCGCAGACATAATATGCGCTTCAAACGGTATGCTAAGAGCCTTTAATTCCTTTATTGCGGGCATAACAGCCTTTAAATCACTGTCACTTCCCATAACAACGGCAACTTTTTTCATATTTTTACCTCCGAAAAATAAAATGAAAATGACCATGGCAGAATATACCATGGCCTTGTAGAGCTATTTAGAGTATGCGGAGGGTGCAAAAATCCCGACACCTAAGGTGGCGTTAAAAGTTTTTGACAGATATTTTAAGGCAGACTGCACAGCGTAAGCAGCACTGCATACAATATCGCGCCGCATTTTTGCACCTCCAAGTCTTTAATAAAAAAACCTCGGGAACAAGAATATCTTATAGCTAAACCGAATATTTTTCAATGAATTTGAGGCAGTTTTTAAAAATTTGGCCAAACATACAATAAAGCAGCATAGATAACAGGATTTTATGAATGATATTACCTTTATGAAAATATGCCCAACAAAAATATTGACAATAATTTGTACAGGTGATAACATATCTAGGCTCGCGGGCGTAGTTCAATGGTAGAACACCAGCCTTCCAAGCTGGATACGTGGGTTCGATTCCCATCGCCCGCTCCAAATAAACACTCTGCTATTTTTAGCGGAGCTTTTTTCTGCCCAAAACAAATAAAACGTATAGGCAAATAAAAAACAGCAGTCGTCTTGAGCTTAGACGACCGCTGTTTTTTCTTAGTTAATACATGGGGGATGCATAACTAAAATGAGGGATGGAAAAATGCAAAAACACCTGATGGATAGAGAATAACAGACAAAAATATACTCTACAAGCCCCCATGGGGGATATTTTTTCAATTTTTTGCAACTTTTTTTAACTTTTTTCAATTTTTTTATATTTTTTATTTTTTACTCAAAAAAAGGAAGCTGCCGAGCAGGCAACTTCCTAAAATATTCGTTATTTCGGCATACAGCCGAGGGTTTTACGAGGCTTCAATAAATATTTCGTTTTTCAGCAGGTCAATATTCTTAATAACACCGCTTATTATTTTTTTAGCTCCCATCATGTCGGTAAGAGTAATAACATCACCCTCAACATGCATTCCGCTCACATATTTCATAAGAGGTGCCTTTTCCTCGCCTCTAATTTCAAAAGCATCAGATAAACACATAATTATTCACCTTTCAAAAGCTTAAGTGCCTCAGCTAAGTTATCAACACCGTGCTTAAAGTTGTGAGCAGCATCGTGAACAAGATTCGAAGCAGCTTCGTTACCCTGTTCATGCAGTGCTTTGGAAATGTCAGAAAGCTCATCTAAGTGACTGCGGTTATGATCCAGCGTGTAGCTTAAAAGTGTAGCTGTTTGCTCAGGGCTTAATTTGGGGGCAGAGCAGCAGTCACCGGCTGCGTGGCTGTGGCAGCTGTGCCCGTGGTGGCAGCACTCATGCCCGGGTCCGTGCCCTTCCTTATGCAGAACATATTTCATTTTCATAGTTTTATCTCCTTATCAGATTATTTATTACAAAAATTATAACTTTACATATTATAAAGTAGTGCAGAGCTAGTAAAGCTGACTGCAAAATGCAGGCTGGGCGGCACATGAAACGATAAAAACCGCCCTATAACAGCATAGGTCATTAATAGACCAGAGCCATAATATATCAAAAATGCGACTTAAAAGAGTGCAAATTTAGTTTTTCAAAAGCACTCAAATCAGAAGTTTAATGGTGTGAAAACGCAAATTTGTAAGAGCTAAAATGAGCAGCTTTAACAAACAAAGCTCCTTATATGTGTAATGCTACCATATGAACATGTAATATTCAACAAAAATGTGTTAAAAATTTACTTTTTGGCTTGTTAATACTGTAAAAGTATGATAGATTAATGTCAAACATATTGGGATGTTTTTATTGTTGTATTTGGGGGGTGCTGCTTATGGCAGAGAAAAAGGCA
>JAAZCZ010000091.1 GCA_012513005.1 Oscillospiraceae bacterium
CAAAAATTAACTCCCTGCTGTGAATAAATACAGTGGGGAGTTTTATCGAAGCAGGTAAACGAAAACAGCCCTAAATCGTTTTACGGCTAAACCCGTCCGTTGGCTTAATTCCCACCTGTTGCGCCATTATATTATCCCCGTTATTTGTGAAAATATCGGGGGTATACTTATTTTATCAGCCCGGCATATATTTTAAATCTCGCTTTATATTAAGCATTAACCTGCTTTCCTTGATTGGCAACTACATGCGTTATTTCGCAAAAGCATTGGGCCTGCTATATAACTTGCGGCTTTCGTTAAAAATTCTCAAATAAATAAAATAAAGTGTTTACATAGATATTGATACTGATATATAATAAATCACAGGATGTTTCTGATTTGTTGTGTATTATCGCAAATATTTCTTGTGCTGCTTTATTTTTAATTGGCATAAGAAGCAAAATGAAAGGATGACACGAATGATTATCAGCTATGAACAGGAGAGAAATCTCACCAAAAAGCTACTTGCAGCAAGAGGCATGTCCGAGGAGGACGCAGATCTTGTTGGTGCCGTAGTAACGCACTCTGACTTTACAGGTGTTTACTCCCACGGTATGTCCAGAATTACCACATATTTAAGGCAGCTTGAGAAGGGCGCTTTAAATCCCAGACCGACTTTGAAAAAAACAGCCGACAATAAGGCTGCTATAACCTTTGATTGCGACAACGGCTCCGGAATCGTTTCTGTTTGCCAGGTCTATGATCAGGTTTTAGAAAGAGCTCGCGAGTATGGTATTGCTATCGGAACCGGAATGCACAGTGCTAACATCGGCTGCGGTGCTTACTATGGTGTTCGCGCCTCTGAGGACGATGTAATCTGCTTAGTATTAAGTAACACTATAACCGCAATGGCACCCTATGGCGGCGCTGACAAGCTAATCGGCACAAACCCGATAGTCATGAGCGCACCAGCCCTTGAAGAGTATCCGCTGGTTTTGGATATGGCAACAAGCGGCGTTGCTCTCGGAAAAGTTATTGCCTATGCAAGAGAAGGCAAAGAAATTCCTCTGGGCTGGGCAAAGGACATTGACGGCAACCTGACAACAAACGCAAGAGAAGCACACACCGTTCTTCCCTTTGGTGAGCATAAGGGCTATGGTCTGGCTGTTATGGTCGATGCTCTGGGTGCTGTTTTGGCAGGAGCTGAGGTCGGAAGCAAAATCGGTCGTTGGGAATGTGATGAAAAAGAGAACACAGGATTTGTTGTTATTGTCATCGATCCTGCATTCTTTATGCCTATTGATGTATTCAAGAAGAGTCTTGATGCATATATCCGCGTGATTAAGCACAGCCGCCCCGCAGTCGGCGTAAAAGAAATCTTTATGCCGGGCGAGATTGAGTACAGAAAGCTCGAAGAGAACAAGAAAACCGGTATTGAAGTGCCCACAGAGCTTGCAAAAGAGCTTTGCCGCATTGCTACTAACCTCGGAATCATCTCCGAAGGCGAAGACTTTGAGGCGCTTGTTGCCGCAGTTTCGTAATCTCGGCTAACCCAACATAATCTAACAACAAATCATCACAGAAATCAGAAATCGGAAATATTATATAGCTTTATATCAGCTTGATGTGAAGTAAAAGTTTAGTGGAGCAGTCAAAAGACTGCTCCACTTTATGTTTTATTCCTATGCTGAGCCGAGTTTAGAATTATTAGCCTTTCGCGTGGTTTTTAAAATAGTCACGCAGTACCTCAAATGCCTCGTCTCTCAGTATGCCGGCTGTCACCTCGGGTCTATGAGATGCGCTGTCAAACACTATCTTGCTGCAATTTACGCCCGCATTACCGAAAAGGCTCTCTAAGTCTTCGTTTCCGGCGGCATAGACTAATCTGCCGAGCTTTGCCCATACCATAGCCCCGGAGCACATAAAGCAGGGCTCGCAGCTTGAATAGAGCGTGTAATCTGAGAGGTCTGTTATGCCTGTTTCCTCAGTAAAACTCCTTATTAGCCCCATTTCTGCGTGAAATGTCGGGTCGTTTTTTGTATAGATTTGGTTTTCGTTTGTGAAGACTATAACGTCATCTTTCACCAGAACTGCTCCGAACGGCTCGTTGCCGTTTTTAACCGCAAGCTTTGATAGCTCAATTGCCTGCTGCATGAATTTTATATCATTCACATCTCTGCCCTCAATCTGCTAATTATCGCTCCGCCTTTTTCTTTTAGCCATTTGCGCTGTGTTTTATAATCCGGGAGTATTTGCGAAACTATAGCCCAAAAACGCTTAGAATGGTTGTGTTCTATAAGGTGAGATAGCTCATGCACCACAACATAGTCGCGGACATCTTCGGGGCAGAGCATCAAAACGCAGTTAAAATTCAGATTATTTTTTGCGGAGCAGGAGCCCCAACGAGTCTTTTGATTTCTTATTGTAATCTTGCCTACAGGCACACCAATCTGCGGAATAAACCTTTCGACTCTCTCGGGTATGTCTTTTTTCGCTTCGTCTGCTAAGGCTTTTATTTCATCCTGCGTTAATGCCGGCAGTCTCTGCTCGTTTCGCGCTCTTACTGCTCCCAGTTTCTCATTTATCCATTCTGAGGTTTTCTCTATAAACCTCTCTATGTCTTTGTCTTTCATGTGCAGCGGCGCTCTTATTATCACCCTCTCGTCGGGGGTTACCTCCGCGGCGAGGGTTCTTCGCTTTGACCTTTTTATTTGTATGTTATTCATTGTTTAATTAGTCCAAAATCATATTGTAAGTAAGCCGGCAATTCGTTTTCCATCTTAATATCGAATAGGTATGTGCCGTTTTCTCCATCTGTTTTCCGGCAGTTTGATAGAGTGCCCTTTCCTACATAGGTAAACGGAAGTACGATGCCGTTTTCAATGGAGACCTTTCTGATAAACAAATGTGCAAAGCTGCTTCTTTCCAATTTTGATAGGTCTGACATCGGTAAATTTGCCATAGACTCCCACTGAAACAGGTTTGACTGCAAAAACTTATCTTTATAATTCAGTTTGTCTTCTTCGGGCAAATCCTTTTTTAGCGATGCAAATATTACGACATAATCGTCATAATAATATGTACCTAATGCGTTGTATCCAGGGTTTTTTAGCAAGCTTAACTGCACCTGATCCATTCGATAGTTTTGCCAGAGCTTAAATCCGGTTTCCTCTCCGTTATCAACTTTGTATCGTGTAATTCCGTATTCAATAAGATCGCAGAGATATTCTTTGAATTGGTCATCTAATTTTGCTCTTAGTTCAAGCTTGTTGTCATTTTCGCTTATATACTTAAAAAACTCAATTGCGTGCAAAAATGCTTCATCATTGTAATCAAAAATACGCTCTTTTAGCGAGTTAATAACTGTTTCCTTATTTGTTGCACCTTCAAGTAGGCAATTGACGATTTCATATTCGTAGGTTCTTACAAGCGGAAGAAATCCAGACATGTAATTTGCAAATTCAACTTGCTCCTCAAGGAAAGTGGGAAGTCCCTCTTCATCAATACCTCGCAGGAAATTGTAGTATGAATAGTTCTTTTTCCCATCGGTTTTCACGCTCATAAATCTGATTATGTCTGGTGCACAATCATTGTTTAAATAATCCATATGCTTTGGACAGAACTCTGAATTTATATATTTTTTGAAATTATAGTAATCCTTTTTTAAGTAAACAATGCTGTTGAAGTTCTCCTGGTCAATATATCTGAGTATTTCTTCTTTACTCAGGTCATCAATATGTATTTCGACTCCACTGTCAGCAAGTCCAAGGGCTGAGAAGTTGTCTCGCACAAGAGATGCCATTAGCCGCTTTTCAAGAACAAAGTTTTCAGCAAGGCTTGACAGAGCAAATGCAATCTGAACGCTTCTTTTGTAGCTGTTGCCGATAAAGTCTAATACAGTTACATAGTGCTTGTTATCATACTTTCTAAGTCCTCTACCAAGCTGTTGGATAAATACGGTTGATGATTCTGTCGGGCGCAGAAACAAAACCATATTAACGCCCGGTATGTCTACACCCTCATTTAATATGTCTACGGTAAAGAGTATCTCAAGCTGTGCGCGGTCACTTTGCAAATCGTTATATGCACGGATGCGCTCTCCAATGTCGTTCCGTCCAGTCAGATATGCCGTATTATAGTGTTCACCCATTGCCTCTGCCATCATACGAGCATGGGTAACATTTCGACAAAACGCAAGCGCTTTCAGTTTGCCCTGTGGGCGGTGTGTCTCA
>JAAZCZ010000092.1 GCA_012513005.1 Oscillospiraceae bacterium
CTGCGCCACAGCGCAACATCGAGCTTGGGCGAGCGCCGTGATGTCATAATAGTAGCCTCGGTCTCCTGTATCTACGGTCTGGGAGACCCGATAGACTATGCCGAAATGGTAATTTCCCTGCGCCCGGGGCAGGTAAAAGACAGAGACGAGCTACTTAAAAAGCTCATTGAAATCAGATACGAACGAAACGACATAGCCTTCGAGCGAAATATGTTCAGAGTGCGGGGCGACACTGTAGAAATCTTCCCGACCTACTCATACGACAAGGCAATAAGAGTAGAGTTTTTCGGAGACGAAATCGAACAGATATCAGAAATCAATGTAGTTACCGGCATACCCACAAGAATACTCGGGCATGTGGCAATATATCCCGCCTCTCACTATGTGACAACAAAGGAAAAGATGGAGGCGGCAATAGCGGAAATCCGCCGCGAATGTGACGAGCGTGTAGCGTATTTCGAGAGCCAAAACAAGCTTATCGAGGCGCAACGCATACAGCAGCGCACAGATTTTGACATAGAGATGATCAGAGAGCTCGGCTTTTGTCAGGGCATAGAAAACTACAGCCGGATAATATCCGGCAGGGAGCCGGGCTCAGCGCCCATGACCTTAATAGACTATTTCCCAAAAGATTTTCTCATGTTCATAGACGAGTCGCACGCCACAATTCCGCAGCTGCGTGCCATGTATAACGGCGACAGGGCAAGAAAAGAGACCTTAGTTGACTACGGATTCAGACTGCCCTCGGCGTTTGATAACAGACCGCTTAAATTCCCGGAATTTAAAGAGCGGGTAAACCAGCTTATCTATGTTTCCGCAACCCCTGGACCCTACGAAAAGGAAATGTCTCGGCGCATAGCAGAGCAGATAATAAGACCCACGGGGCTACTTGACCCCAAGGTCGAAGTCAGACCGGTAAAGGGTCAGATAGACGATATTATACATGAGATAAAAGAGCGGATTAAGAAAAACCAGCGCACACTCGTAACAACGCTCACCAAAAAAATGACAGAGGATTTATCGGACTTTTTGGCAGTTTCGGGCATAAAATGCAGATACATGCACCACGACATCGGGGCAATCGAGCGCATGGAAATCATAAGAGACCTGCGCTTGGGCGAATTTTCCGTTTTAGTCGGCATTAACCTTTTGCGTGAGGGCTTGGATTTGCCGGAGGTGTCTCTTGTTATCATCTTAGATGCGGATAAGCAGGGCTTTTTAAGGTCTGAAACCAGCTTAATTCAAACAACGGGCAGAGCTGCGCGAAACGCAGACGGCACCGTCATCATGTATGCAGACAAGATAACAGATGCAATGCAAGCGGCGATATTTGAAACAGAGCGCAGAAGAAAAATCCAGCAGGAATATAACGAGAAAAACGGCATCGTGCCGCAGACAATAATAAAGGGCATCAGAGAAATAATGGAAATTTCCTCTCCCGTCGGCAAGCGCACAGCCCGCAGGGAGGATAGTGTGCCGATGACGCAGGGAGAAATTAAAGCCGAAATAACTGAGCTTGAAAAGAAGATGAAAGAGGCGTCACGCTATCTTGAATTTGAATATGCAGCCACACTCAGAGACGAGATAATAAGACTGCGAGGACAGCTCACAGACAGGAAAGGGAAGTAATATGAAGCTTTTGGTAGTAGACGGAAACAGCATAATAAACAGGGCATATTTCGGACTGCGCCCGCTAACGGCACCGGACGGCACGCCGACAAATGCAATCTACGGCTTTCTCACAATTCTGTCGAGGCTGATTGACGAATATACCCCGGAGTCGGTGGCTGTTGCTTTCGACATGTCGGCGCCAACATTCAGGCACGATATGTACGACGGCTACAAGGCAAACAGAAAGCCCATGCCGGATGACCTAGCTGTGCAGATGCCGATACTAAAAGAGATTTTAGATGCCATGAATGTGGTGCGCATAGAAAAGGCAGGCTATGAGGCAGACGATATACTCGGCACTGTGGGAGATATCTGCGAAAATAACGGCTGGGAGTGTCACATAGCAACAGGCGACAGAGACAGCTTTCAGCTAATCAGCGACAAGCAGAGCGTGGTGTATATCAGTACCCGTGGCGGCAAAACAGAGACAATTTTGTATGACAAAAAGAGATTTGAAGACGAATACGGATTTAACCCGTCTTTGGTTGTGGATCTTAAATCGCTGATGGGAGATTCAAGCGACAATATCCCCGGCATCGCCGGCATAGGCAAGAAAACAGCCACCACATTAATCGAAAAATACGGCAGCTTAGAGAACATATATAAAAATATTGACAGCTTAGATGTGAGCAGCGGTGTTCGTGAAAAGCTCAAAAACGGCAGGGAGGACGCTCTTTTGTCCTACACCTTGGCAGAGATAGACAGAAAAGTGCCGATTGACTTTGCGCTTTCCGACACAAGCCTCGGCGACAAGCACACAGATGAGCTATACGCAATCTTCAAACGCTTAGGCTTTAAGAGCTTTGTGGAAAAATGGAAGCTAAGACCCTCAAACGGGCAGGCAGAAAAAAGCGAGGTCAAGACACTTTCGCATATTTTAAACCCCGAGCCGCAAATTGCCTTCGATATGGTGAAAAACGCAGATATTTTGGCAGTAGACTGCCCCGACGGTCTTAACGAGCTTCATTTTTGCGACGGCAAAAGTGTAATAAGCACAAGCAGGCTTATTTTCGGCGAAAAGTACGAAGAGCTACTCAAGCTAATCTTTTCACCCGATATTAAAAAAATAGGCAGCAACATAAAAGACACAATGACAGAGCTTTTAGTTAACGGCTTTAGCTTTGGCGGCTTTGTTTTCGATGTAGCCTTGGCAGGATATCTGCTGGATTCAACAGAGAGCGGCTATGAAACCGAGCGTTTAGCAGGGCAGTATTTAGGTCATGCCGAAGGGCAGCGTGCAGAGCTTTTATTTAAGCTATTTAAGCCCATGTCTGAAAAGCTTAAAAGTATGGGCATGGATAAGCTCATGAACGAAATTGAGATACCGCTTTGCCGTGTTTTAGCTGAGATGGAAAAAACAGGCTGCCTCGTTGACAAAAAAGCATTAAATGACTTTGGCTCAAAATTAAGCGTAGACATAGATAAGATAAGCCACAAGATTTGGGAGCAGGCGGGTCATGAGTTTAATATAAACTCTCCGAAACAGCTCGGAGTAGTTCTTTTTGATGAGCTCGGGTTAACAGCAGGCAAAAAGACTAAAACCGGCAGAAGCACAAACGCAGAGGTCTTGGAAAAACTTTTGGAAGAGCATGAGATTGTGGCTGATGTCTTGGAATATAGGATGCTCACAAAGCTAAAAAGCACCTATGCAGACGGGCTTTTGGCAGTTATTTCACCCAACGGTCGCATACACACAAGCTTCAAGATGACAGTCGCAGCAACAGGCAGACTATCGAGCACTGAACCTAATCTGCAAAACATACCCATAAGACGAGAGCTTGGCAGCAGCATAAGAAAAATGTTTGTAGCGCCGGAGGGCTCAGTCTTAGTAGACGCTGACTACAGCCAGATAGAGCTTAGAATCTTAGCGCATATGTCCGGTGACGAAACCATGATAGAAGCCTTCAGAGACGGAGTCGACATACACTCTGTAACGGCATCAAGAGTTTTCGGAGTGCCTCTTAATGAAGTCACAGACAGACAGCGCAGCAACGCCAAGGCAGTAAACTTCGGAATAGTCTACGGCATCTCAGCCTTTTCACTGGCTCAGGATATAGGCGTTTGGCCGAGCGAAGCTAAGGAATATATAGACGCATACATGGAAAAATACAGTGGTGTAGCAGATTATATGCGCAGTGTGATAAAAAACGCCAAGGAAGACGGCTATGTAAAAACCCTCTACGGCAGGCGCAGACCCCTGCCCGAGCTCTCTGCATCAAACTTTAACACAAGAAGCTTCGGTGAGAGAGTTGCAAGAAACATGCCGATACAGGGTACGGCAGCGGATATAATTAAACTTGCAATGGTAAATGTGCGAAATCGAATAGAAAAAGAGGGCAAAAGCGCAAAAATTATTTTGCAGGTGCACGATGAACTGCTGCTTGAATGCCCACTGCATGAAGAAGCTGAGGTCAAAAAGCTCCTTGGTGAAGAAATGCAAAATGTAATAAAGCTCAGTGTGCCCTTAAAGGTCGATGTAAATAGCGGCAGTAACTGGGCAGATGCTCACTGATAGTTATTAATTTTATGATAATCAGAGACGCCGAAACAGGCGATATAAGCGAGCTAACTAAGCTTGAAAATGACTCCTTTGCAGTGCCTTGGACCTGCGAGCAAATATTAAAGCAGATAACGGGCGAGGGCAGGCTCACGCTGGTAGCCGCAGAGGATAATAAAATCATAGCCTATGTGGGCATTTCCCATGTCTTAGACGAGGGTTACATGGGCAATATTTGCACAGATAAAGAAAGCAGAAAAAAGGGAGCAGCTACTGCTCTGCTAAAAGTGCTGTCAGATAAAGCAGAAAAATTAGGCCTTTCATTTATCACACTTGAAGTTAGAAAATCAAACGAAAGAGCAATAAAACTCTATGAAAAAGCGGGATATAAAACCGTGGGCACAAGAAAAGACTACTATGAAAAACCTCGGGAAGACGCAGTAATTATGACACTTTATTTAAAGAGAGAAGATAAATGATAATATTAGCTATCGAAACCTCCTGCGACGAAACGGCTGTCGCCTTAGTTAAAGACGGCAGAGAAATACTCTCAAATCAAATATTCTCACAGGCAGAGCTTCACGCTGTCTATGGTGGTGTTGTGCCGGAAATAGCCTCACGCAGCCATGTCGAGAGCATCTCATA
>JAAZCZ010000093.1 GCA_012513005.1 Oscillospiraceae bacterium
CCAAGGTAGTTTTTATTTCTTTTTCTGCTCGGTATTTAATTATAGCCTTTGCAATTCTTGATGAATACTTTTCTTCGCCGTAATCTCTGAGTATTCGATATATTTTTTCTTCAGGCCACTTATTTACTACAAACCAAGCATCCATGCTGTAGCTTCTATCCATTCTCATGTCTAAGGCAGCATCTTTTGTGTATGAAAAGCCTCTTTGAGCTTCATCAAGTTGCGGTGAAGATACACCAAAATCAAAAAGAATCCCGTCAATTTTGTCTATTCCCTGCTGATTAAGTATTTCCGCTATGCTTGAATAGTTCCCGTGTACCAGTATACTCTTTTCGCCGTACTTTGAAAGTCTTTCCGCTGACTTTTCTATAGCAGTTTGGTCACGGTCAATCGAAACCAGCTTGCCGTCACTTAGTCTTTTTAATATTTCTTCTGAATGTCCGCCCATTCCTAATGTAGCATCAACATAAATACCATTCGGTTTAATGCTGAGCCCTTCTATACATTCATTTAACAAGACCGGAATATGGCTTTCCATCAGAAATTTATCTCCTTAAGAACTTCTCCGATATATAGAGGAGATGTTTCTTTTTTATTAATCGGTTCCCAAATATCACTATCCCAGATTTCAGCATGGTCATCGCAGCCTAAAACCGTTATGTTCTTTTTTAAATCTGCATACTGACGCAAATTTTGAGGAATAAGTGCACGCCCCTGTGCATCTACATCGCAACGAGTGGCGCTGGAAAAGAAAGGACGCATTTTTTTGCGTTCCATATATGTCATCTCTCTTACTTTTGTTACAAAGTCATTCCAGCTCTCTGCACTAAAGGCCCATAAGCACTTTTCATCAGACACAGTTACATAAAAGCTTGCGCCGAGCTTTTCTCTGAGCCTTGCGGGGATAAACAGTCTACCCTTTGAATCCATTGTATGATTGAATTCACCCGTCAATACTATTCCCTCCCCTTTTTAAACTAATAAGCATCAAAGACATGATTTGTGGTATATTCCACCACTTTTCACCACTTTGATACAATTATATTTATGAACCGGAGAAAATGCAAGCATATTTTAATAGAAATTTTTAATTTTTTTAGGCAAATAAACGCATTATAAATGCAAATTTTCCTTGTGATAACAAAAAGTGGCGCCCGCAAACATTTGCAAGCGCCAATTAATCAACATATAGTGTTGGTTATTATTTTATTAGTAAAATATTATTTATTATTAATACTCAGTTTCCTGCTCTTCGGAGGTTTCTCTGTCATACGAAGCAGTTCTCCTGGGTGCAGCAACAGAACCGGCTGCGCTACGGAATCTTGCTCTTGACTTTGTGATTTCATCTAAAGCCGAAGTAACTGCCTCCTCTGTGCGCCTTAAAGCATCATCTACATACTCATTGGCAACTCTACGCAGTTCGTTAGATTTGCTTTCAGCGTTGGCAACAAGCTCACGGCTTCTGGTTTGAGCTACTACAACAATTTCCTGTTCATCAACTAAAGTTCTGGCTTTTTCTTCAGCTTGCCTTCTGATTGACTCTGCTTCTCTCTTTGCATTTCCGATAAACTCGTCTCTTGCTGTCATAAGGCGCTTTGCTTCAGCGAGCTCAGTGGGCAACTGTGCCTTTATTTCTTCAAGAATGTCAAGAAATTTGTCTCTTTCAATAATGCACTTATCATTTCCAAGCGGTACTCCCCAAGCCTCAGACACCATAGTGTATAGCATCTCAATGAGTTCCATTGCCTCGTTATACATTTTACTTCCTCCCTAACCGTGCTTTCGCTTCGATATCTTTGATGATTTCTCGCGGAACAAGTTCCTTCAAATCGGCGCCATATGCCGCGATTTCCTTGACAACCGAAGATGAAATAAAGGTATATTTTTCGCTGGATGTTAAAAACATGGTTTCAAAATTAGGATTAATAATTTTGTTTACTTGTGCCATCTGAAATTCGCTTTCAAAATCTGTGCCGGCTCGGAGACCCTTAACGATTATTGGCCAATTATATTCCTTTGCAAAGTCCGCAAGCAGTCCTCCGTAATGTTTAACTTTTACATTATCAAATCGTGAGACCACTCGCTCCACCATGTCTATCCGCTCTTCTATTGTAAACATAGGGTTTTTTTTGCTGGCATTGGACATAACAAGGACAACAACTTCATCAAAAATATTTGCTGTTCGCCTGATAATGTTAAGGTGTCCTAAAGTAATCGGGTCAAAGCTACCCGGACATATAGCAGTTTTCATTTAGTATTCCTGACAATTCTGGTTATTTTTATTCTGCCGTGAATTTTAACAGACATAAATTCATAGTCATCTCTGACTAAAACCAGGTCCTTTTCTTTATAAGTTTCGCAAATTATTATACCACCATCGCATAATAAGTCAATATTTTGAATGATTTCTAAGGATTTTTCCGCTAAATCTGTATCATAAGGCGGATCTATAAAAATAATATCAAATTTTTCTGCTTGTTTCAAATATGAAATAGCATCAGTGTTAATAACTCTGGCATTAAACTTGCACGCTTCAATATTTTCTTTTACAAGCAGAGCAGAAGATTTTGAAGAATCAATGAAAACTGCTTCGCTTGCCCCTCTTGATAACGCTTCAATACCCATTTGACCTGTTCCCGCAAAAAGATCCAAGACCCTCTTACCGCTGATTTCAAACTGAATAGCGCTAAAAATCGATTCTTTTATCATTTCAGAGGTTGGTCTGACTTCATATCCCTTTGGAGTTTTTAATTTTCTGCCTTTTGCTGTTCCGGAAATTACCCTCATGTCTTCTCCTTACTCTCTGTGAAATACTCAAATACCTCTGCTGCCACATTTGCCGGCAAAACTTCTCGGAGCTCTCGCATGCTAGCATTTTTAATATTTTTAACACTGCCGAAATGCCGAAGTAAAGATTCTGCTCTCTTTTTGCCTATCCCATTTATTCCGCTAAGCTCAGTAGCTAGGCGCTCGTTTCTTGTTTTCTTTTGGTAATCAATTGCAAATCTGTGCGTTTCTTCCTGTATCTTTCCAATAAGAGAAAAAACTGCAACATTTCCTGAAATTCCGATTGTCTCCCCTTCCGGAGAAACTAAATGCTTTGTTTTGTGTTTAGAATCTTTTACCATGCCAAAAACAGGCACAGTTATGCCAAGCTGCTCGGCTGCCGATTTAGCCGCCAATGTCTGGGGTACGCCTCCGTCAATAAGCAAAAGATCAGGCAACTTACTAAATTTCTCGTCTTTATCTGAATATGCACTAAATCTTCTGCTAACAGCTTCAAATACTGACGCAACATCGTTTTGCTCTGTTATGCCTCGAATTCTAAATTTTCTGTATTCCTTCTTGGCAGGCCTCGCTTTAATATGAACAGTCATTGCTGCTACTATTCCCTCATTACCAAGGTTAGAAATATCAAAAGCCTCTATTCTCTCCGGAAAATTATCTAAATTGAGAGTTTTTTTCAGTAGCTCCAAAGCACGATTTCGTCTCTGTGTGCTGCTGATTTCGGTTTGGCATATCTGTGCGGCATTAGTATTAGCATTTTTTATCAGCACCATCTTTTCTCCCCTTTGAGGAGATATTATTTTTACGCTGTGACCTGCTTTTTCCGAAAACAGTTTTGCAATCTCCGCAGAGTCTGCAGGGTTTATTGGGATAAGTATTTCCTTTGGATATCTGTCATATAGCGCATAATGCTCCCTGAGGAGAAAAGACAATGCTTCCTCATCATTTTCAATTGGATCATCAATAAGCACATAATCCTGCCCCTTTAAGTCACCCTTGTAGTAGTGCATCACAAGAAAGCATGCTTTAGCTGATCTGACAAAGCCTATTACATCTGTATCTGCAAATGAGGTTGCAATAACTCTCTGCTCATTCACAAGACCGGAAACTGCAGAAATCATATCACGGGTCAAAGCTGCCATCTCAAATTTAAGATCATCAGCTTCTCTTTCCATCTTTGCCGTGAGTTCTTTTATCAGCGCATCAGTTTTTCCGGAAAGAATCATTTTAATATTAGTCATGGCAGCGTTATATTCCGCTAAATCTCTTGTACCCATACACCAACCGGAGCAATTTCCGATATGATAATTAAGGCAGGTTCTGTTTTTCCCAAAATCTTTTGGGAATTTTTTGCTGCAGTTGGGTAACTTAAAAACCTTAAGCAATGTGCTGATAAGGTCACGACTTGCGCTTCTCCCGCCAAATGGTCCATAATATAAGGCTCCGTCATCATTCGCCCTGTTTGCAACCGTAATAGCCGGATAGTCTCTGTTCGATTCTATCCTTATGAAGGGATAACCCTTATCATCTTTTAGCAAAACGTTATAGTGTGGCTTGTGCTGCTTAATAAGCGAGTTTTCAAGAATTAGTGCTTCAAATTCCGACGATGCTACAATGTACTCTATGTCAGCAATTTTTTCCCTCATTGCACTGACTTTTAGTGTCTGCTCTCCGCTAAAATAACTTGACACCCTACTTTTTAAGCTTTTTGCTTTTCCGACATAAATAACTGTGCCGTTTATATCTTTCATAAGATATACCCCGGGAAGCTTGGGCAACTTACGCGCTTTTGTATTTAAGTTGTTTTTCAAGGATTTCACCACCTCGGGATAAAAGTGATATTTAAAAAACGGGAGCGTGCAAAACACGCCCCCGTAGGATTACGCCTGATTACTCCGAAAAATCAGAGTCGATTAATTCAGCTAATTTTGAAAGCGCCTCATTTTCGTCCACACCATCAGCCACGATGTTGACTTCCGTGCCCTTGACGATTCCCAAAGAAAGAACGCCGAGTAAGCTCTTGGCGTTAACGCGTCTATCTTCTTTTTCAATCCAAATGCTACTTTTGAATTCATTTGCCTTTTGAATAAAGAAGGTTGCAGGCCGTGCATGAAGACCTACCTGATTGTTGATGACTACTAACTTGGATACCACTAAAGCCACTCCTTCCAAAACCGAAGACTATCAAAGACTTCTGTGTGTTTATAGATTATCAAATATTGTATAAATCGTCAACTGATTTAATTTATTTGTACTATTTATACAACAACAAGCTAAGTTATTTGCAGTGTTTATTTCAGTTCAACAATTGTTACGCCTGTTTCACCCTCGCCAAAGACTCCAAGCCTGTACTTAGATACAAGTTTATTGTGTTTTAAAGCAGTTCTGACCGCATCTCTCAAAGCTCCTGTTCCCTTGCCGTGGATTATTCTGACAGACTTAAGTTTTCCTAATGAAGCTGTATCTATATATCTTTCAAGCTCCGAAATTGCGTCAATTACATTCTGCCCTCTCAAATCAATTTCAGAAGGAACCGAAACTTTTCGTAATGTCACTGAAGGCTCACTACTAATTTTCTTTTCTCTAAGTGATGTTTTCTTGCTGAGTATGACATCAGCTCTATCCGCTGTCATATGTACAAGCCCTGAAGTTAAAACTAATTTGCCGTCTTTTCCGATACTGTCTACGACAGCAGTTATTCCCATTTTAATAACGCTGACAGTATCACCAACATTTATTTCTGTGTTTTCATGCTCGTCTGACACATTGCCGGCGTCATCAAATATAAGCTGCTCCTGCGCTTCGTTAAAGCTGCGTCTGATTTTTGTTCGTGCTTCGTTTTCCGTCTGGTAATCACTATTCTCGGAAACTGCTTTTTTCCTTAAGATATCAATTTCTGCAAAAGCTTCTTCAGCTGTTTTTCTTGCCCGTTTTATTATTTCCTCAGCCTCGTATTTTGCAAGTTCCTGCGCATTTAATAATTTTTCCTCAAGTTTAGTCTTTGCTATGTCAGCGTCTTTTAGCTTCTGTTTTGCTTCTTGCTTAATAATCTCTGCAGAACTAAGCTCGGATTCCAGTTTTTGCCGTAGCACATCAAGACGCATCACCGTATCTTCAAATTCTGAGCCCTCCTCACTTATCCTGCTGCGCGCATCAGAAATAATCTCTTCCGGTATACCCAGTTTTTTAGAAATTGCAAAGGCATTGGATTTCCCGGGCACTCCCCATAAAAGCCTGTATGTCGGTAAAAGTGTCTGCACATCAAATTCACAGGCGGCATTTATCACACCCGCTGTGTTTATTGCATAAATTTTAAGCTCGGAATAATGAGTTGTTGCGGCTAAGAGTGCGCCCCTGCTTCTTATATATTCAATAATCGAAACTGCAAGAGCTGCGCCCTCAACAGGATCTGTTCCCGCTCCGAGTTCATCCAAGAGCACAAGAGAATTTTCGTTGCAAAGCTCTAAAATAGAAACTATGTTCTTCATATGCGAAGAAAAAGTTGAAAGGCTCTGTTCAATGCTTTGTTCATCACCAATATCTGCAAAAACACTATCAAAAAGAATAACCGAGCTACCCTCGCAGACAGGAATCTGAAGTCCGCAAGCTGCCATTTGGCAGAGCAGTCCTAAGGTTTTGAGTGCAACTGTTTTTCCGCCGGTGTTAGGTCCTGTTATAACCAATGTATTTATTTCTCCGCCAATATTTATATCAATCGGAACAACTTTGTCTTTTGAAATCAGTGGATGTCTTGCGCCAATTAACTTCACAGACTTTTCGGAAATTTCCGGTGTGACTGCATTCATATCATCTCCAAGCTTTGCTTTTGCAAAAATAAAGTCAAGCTCAGTGACAAATTCAAAATCTGAATTGATGCTCTCTTCGCTATCTGCACAAAAAGCGGACAATTCATATAGTATTCTTTCAATTTCCTTTTTCTCTTCAGCTCTTAGCTCTCTAATGCTGTTATTTGCCTTTACACATGCCATAGGCTCTATAAAAAGAGTAGAACCGGAAGCCGAAACATCATGCACTAAACCTTCTATTGTGCCCTTGTATTCAAGCTTTAAAGGTATAACAAATCTATCTGAGCGCATAGTGATAATCGGCTCTTGCAGAGCCTTTGAATAGGCAGGAGAAGATATTATTTTTTGCAGTTTATCTCTAATGCCCTCTTCTGTAGCTTTAATTTTCCGTCTTATTGATAAAAGCTCAGAACTTGCGCTGTCTGCAACCTCATCTTCACTTAGTATGGAAGTGGAAATTTTCTCTTCTAAATACTTGTTACCTGCAAGGGAAATAAATAGTTTTCTAATGCAAAAATCTAAGCCATCCTCATTTTTACCACCGTATTCTTTGAGAAATCTGGCAGCCTTTAATAAATGTGCAACATTGAGCAGCTCCCTCATACTGAGCAGACCACCCAAGTTAGCCCTGCTAAGAGCTGTTTTTACATTTACAACAGCAAAAAGCGAAGGGCTTCCCTGCCTTCGCATTAAGTTTCTCGCAGCCGATACCTGATTTAAAGCATGCACTGCTCCGCTTTTTGAAGTATACGGCTCAAGCGACAGTGCACGCTTTTTTGCTTCATCAGAAACTGCTTTCTTTGCAGCAAGGTCAAGAATTTTATTTAATTCAAGTGTTTTAATATTTTTGTTTAAATCAGTCACTTTGAGCTATTCTCCTATAATAGTCCAGGCTCTTAAAGCCTCTGCCCAGAACGCCTAGTATATAATTCTCACAAACAGCAGAAAACTGCGCTAAGCTTGCAGAGTCAAGAGAAAAAGAAAAGACCTTTTTATCTGGTGCACCAAGCACAAACCTCATTGCCGAAAGAACGGTATTTGAAATCTCTGTGCCCCCCGGGCTAACGCAATCTTCACATAGAATTATTCCCATCTCCGGATAGAGCATCGCGGTCAAAATATCAGTTTTTCCACAATTTTCACACTCATATACAGCAGGGCAGTATCCCGCTAAAAGAGCGAGTCTGAGTTCAAAGACTGGTTTTATCAGCTTGAGGTCATGCAAACCGCGTGATATAGCATAGAGTGTGTTAAGACCGAGTGTCATTATGGAGACACTTGGGAAATCCTCATCAGAAACAGCTTCCAAAAGCTCGGAAATATATCCGGCTAACGCCAATCTGTCAAGGTCATTGCGAAGCCCTCTGAACTCTTCAATAGTTGATGCTTCGTTTATTACCCAGCGCCCCCTGCTTCCGAATAAAGTAAGCTCTGAAAATGAGAATAATTGAATAGCAGAAGCTAGTTTGCTCTTTGTGCGCAAAACGCCTCTTGCTTTAGCCGTCAATTTACCTTCGCTATCTGTAAGCAGTGTCAGAATTTTATCTGATTCTTTATATTTTGTCTCTCTCAATATAAGTGCTTTTGTTGTAAGAAACACTAAATTGCTCCTTAATTACTGTTTATCAGAAAAGCCAAAGTTCCTAAGGTGGATATTTGAATCTCTCCAATTTTCTATAACCTTAACCCAAGTCTGCAAGAACACCTTTGTGCCCAACAGCTTTTCCATGTCTTTTCTGGCCAGTGAAGCTATTTTGTTTAACATAGTACCGTTTTTGCCTATTATTATTCCCTTGTGACTCTTTTTTTCACAGTATATTGTTGCATCAATATCAATAATACCGTCATCTCGCTCTTTGAACAAAGTAATTTCAACTGCAGTACCGTGAGGCACTTCCCTTTCTAAGCACCAAAGAAGCTTTTCCCTTAATATTTCTGCGCAAATCTGTCTCTCAGGCTGATCTGTGTACATGTCGTCCGGAAAAAGATGAGGACCTTCGTCTGCATACTTTTCCATTTCAGAAATAAGCACATCAAGGCCGTCACCTCTTTTAGATGAGATAGGAATAATTGCCTTAAAACAGTTTGTCTCCGAGTAGGCTGCTATCGTGTGCAAAAGTTCGTTTTTGATAACTGTGTCTATTTTATTAATAACTAATATCGCGGGGATATTGCTTGCAAGAATCTGTTCAATTAATAGCCTTTCCTGTGTGCCGACTTCACTAATGGGCTCGACCACCAAAATAATTGCATCAACATCTGCAATGCCTGATTTAACCTGCTTTATCATAAACTCCCCAAGCTTATTTTTAGCCTTATGAAAGCCGGGGTTATCCATTAACACAAACTGTGTGTCACCATGGCTGAATATTGCAGTAATTCGATTTCTGGTAGTTTGAGGCTTGTTTGAGACTATTGACACATGCTCGCCTGTCAGCGCATTAGTCAATGTGGATTTTCCGACATTAGGTCTTCCGATTATGCTTATTATTGCATTTTTTTCTTTCAATTTAATATCCTTTCGGCTCTGCTTTTTTCACTTTGTTACTCATAGAAGCTCCATTGCAGCTTTCTCACGAGCCCTCATTGTTTTTTTCATTTCTGCCTCATCAACATGGTCATACCCGAGCAAATGTAGTGTGCTGTGAACAGTCAGATACTGAAGCTCTCTATCAAAGCTATTATTGTATTCTTTTGCCTGCTGCGCGCATTTTTCCAGGGAAATCGCAATATCGCCCAGATAAAAAGCATCCTCAAAGTTGTGCAAATCAAATGACGTCTCCGAAAACTCTCCGGGAGAAAGCTCTGTAGACGGAAAGCTAAGTACATCAGTAGGCTTATCTATATTTCTATAATCATGGTTTAGCTTTCTTATTCCTTCATTGTCGGTCAGAAGCACGCTAACTTCACAAGGCTGTTTAATACCCTCTGCAGACAGCGCAGCTCTAACTGCTTTTATTATTAGCTGTCTTGCTTCTATATGACCGAGATTTCTTTTTTCGCGGCGTAGATAGACTTTGGCGCTCATTTTTGATACTCCACTTAAAAAATTACATACACTCTATTTTTTGTAGTTTGTCTTTTGCTTTTTACCGTCTTTTTCATATGCCTCAACTATCTTTTGAACTAGTTCGTGTCTGACAACGTCAGCACCGCTTAATCTGCATATTTCAATGTCTTTTATGCCCTTTAAGACACGCATTGCCTCGACTAAACCGGAAGATTTTTCAGCAGGTAAATCCACCTGAGTAATATCCCCCGTAACAACAGCCTTTGAGCCGAAGCCTATTCGTGTGAGAAACATCTTCATCTGCTCTTTTGATGTATTTTGTGCTTCATCCAGAATAATAAAGCTGTCATCAAGAGTTCTGCCGCGCATATATGCAAGCGGAGCAACCTCAATATTCCCTCTTTCCAAATACTTGCTGTATGTCTCAGCCCCAAGCATTTCAAAAAGCGCATCGTAGAGCGGTCTCAGATACGGGTCGACCTTACTTTGCAAATCTCCCGGAAGAAAACCCAGTCTTTCCCCCGCCTCAACAGCAGGTCTTGTCAGAATTATTCTGTTTACTTTTTCTGCCCTAAAAGCTGAAACAGCCGCAGCAACAGCTAAATAAGTTTTTCCTGTGCCCGCAGGACCCACGCCAAGTGTAACTGTGTTATTCTTTATTGCATCTGTGTACTGTTTTTGCCCCAAGGTCTTAGCTTTAATTGGTTTTCCCTTAGCAGTAATGCAGACTACATCTCCAGAAATATCTGAAATCTTGTTTTGTTTTC
This sequence comes from Oscillospiraceae bacterium, assembly GCA_012513005.1. Classification (GTDB taxonomy): domain Bacteria; phylum Bacillota; class Clostridia; order Oscillospirales; family Oscillospiraceae; genus Scatomorpha. The sequence continues at coordinate 10,371 of JAAZCZ010000093.1, forward strand.
CTTCTTTTACAAGCTTAATAATATATTTGACATTTTGAGCATCAATATTTTCGCCCCTGGATGCTAAGAGCAAAAGACCTTCAATTGCTTTTTCAGCTAATATAACATTCTCAGGCTCGCCCGAAATATGCAGTCTCTCATCCCTGTCTATTACATTAACCACGAGCTCACTTTCAATTAATCTCAAATTCTGATCAAATGTACCGAAAACATTTATAACATTTTCCATCCTGTCGATTTGCATTGTTCTTTCTATCATCTATAATTCTCCAAAATATCTATTTTAGACACCGGCAAAGGAAAACAGTATTCCTACAACGGCACTAAATGCAATATATACTACCGGATGCAAGCTTTTTGTCGGTTTAACAAGATTTGTAAGCACCCAAATTAAAACGGCAAGTATTACTGCCTTAATTGAAAACACGTCTAAAAGATTGCCGCTTAATTTATATGCAGGAATATTTAATATTGCAATCGAAAATACTGTTATCCCGGCAGCGGCTATTAGCCCGGTGGAAGCCGGTCTGAGCCCGTAAAATGCAGCTTCAACATTTCTGTTACAGCTAAATCTGTCCAATGCTCTGCATATTAAGAGCACTAATATCATGCCGGGCAAAATAATACCAACTGTTGCTAACACTGCTCCGGGGATACCCAAAACCGTGTATCCTACATATGTTGCCATATTAATGCCGATAGGCCCGGGAGTAGACTCGCTAACAGCAAGCATATCGGCGATTTGAGCATGAGTAAACCAAGCTTTTCTGTTTGAAATATCATAGAGAAAAGGAAGCGTTGCCATTCCTCCGCCTACAGAAAAAATACCGACTTTTACAAATTCAAAAAAAAGTTCTAAATAAATCATACTTTTCTTGCTCCGAGTCGGCTAATTATAATGCCTGCTAAAGCTGAAAGAAGAACAAAAATAATGGGTGACACATCAGTTAATACTGAAAGTGCCATGACAGTAATGAAGATAATAAAGCATTTCCAGTCTACTACTGATTTTTCCCACAGCTTGACAAGTGCATTTAGTATTAAAACTACAACGCACACACGTATTCCGGCAAAAGCATTTTTTATCTGAGGAATATGAGAAAAAGAAGTTAAAAATGCAGAAATTGCAGTAATAATTATTAGGGAAGGCATAACTGCACCTAAGCCCGCTGCAATACCTCCGGCTACTCCTTTGCGCTTTCTTCCAATAAACACAGAGGTATTTAACATTATTATTCCGGGCAGACACTGACCCATTGCATAATAATCCATTATCTCTTCCAATGGTAGCCAGTTCTTTTTCTCAACAATTTCACGTTGTAAAATCGGAAGCATGGCATATCCGCCGCCGAAAGTAAGCGCACCGACTTTGACAAAGGTCCAAAAAATACTAAGAAGCTCCATGGCTATCCTATTTTATCCGCATAATCAGAAAACTTGTTGATCTTATTATCGCATTCTTCTATTGAAGCACCTGAGGTTAGAACATAAACTTTAATCTTGGGCTCTGTTCCCGAGGGTCTGATAATAAACGAAGTTGAGCCTTCAAGCTCAAAATACAGTACATTTGAACCGACAATTTCTGTCTCTCCAACAACTCCCAATGAAGGAACAGTTATTTCGCCCGTGCTGTAATCTCTTATGCCAAGCACCGGATATCCCGCTATTTCAGTTGGTGGGCTTGTGCGAAACTCGTGCATAATAGCCTTTATTTTTTCAATCCCGTCTAAGCCCGGAAGAACTATGTTTATTGTTTTTTCGCCAAAGTAACCATATTTTTCGAATAGGGAAGAGATTGCATCAAGAAGGGTCATTCCCTTTGAATGATAGAACGCCGCCATTTCTGCAAGAAGCATAGATGCCGTAACAGCATCCTTATCTCTCACATAATCACCCATCATGTAACCGTAGCTCTCTTCGTAGGCCAGTAAATATTGATAAGAATTTGCCTTCTCATACTCTGCCAGCTTCTCTGCCATGAATTTAAATCCGGTAAAAGTTTCATCCACATGAATGCCGTTTCTCTCAGCTACTTCTTTTGCCATCTTAGTAGTTACAATAGTCTTGATAAACGCAGCGTTTTCCGGCAAAGTGCCGTTTTCTTTTTTTGCGTTAATAATATAATCTAAGAGAAGTACGCCTGTTTGGTTTCCGGATATAACTTCATACTCACCTTCCCTGTTGCGGACCATTATTCCGACTCTGTCAGCATCTGGGTCTGTGCCTATAATCAAGTCACTGCCGACTTCTTTAGCAAGCTGCACAGCAAGGTAAAAGCCTTCCGGATTTTCTGGGTTGGGGCTCACTACAGTCGGAAATGACCCGTCAATTACCATTTGATTGGGCTCAGGATAAACATGCTTTATTCCCAGCCTTCTCAGCACTTCCGGAACATGCTTATAGCCTGTGCCGTGAAACGGTGTGTAGACAATCTTAAAATCATCTGCAACTTGAGCTACTACATCCTTATTTATTGACATTTGCATAACATTTGATAAAAATGCGTTGTCAACTTCCTCACCGATAAATTCAATTATGCCTTCACTTATTCCGTAATCAAAGTCAATAAGCTTAATATCTTTGAAAATATCTATTTTTTCCATGCCCACTGCTATAGCTTTTGCATGCTCCGGAGGCAGCTGGGCTCCATCTGACCAGTATACCTTGTATCCGTTATACTCCTTGGGATTGTGGCTCGCAGTAATGTTAATGCCTGCTGTTGCCTCAAAATGTCTTACAGCAAAGCTGAGCTCGGGTGTGGGTCTCATTGCATCAAAAATTCTGACTTTAATCCCGTTTGCTGCCATTACTCTTGCAACCTCGTGTGCAAAAACATCAGAGCTTAGTCTGCAATCAAAGCAAACTACTACGCCCTTGCCACAGGCAACCGGCCCTTCTGAAACAATGAGATCTGCAAAAGCCTGTGTTGTCCAGCGGACTGTGTATAAGTTCATTTGCCGAAGTCCCATTGCCATCTCGCCACGCAAACCGGCTGTACCGAACTCCAGCGGTGAAATAAATCGGCTTTTTATTTCCTCGTTATTTTCAGAGATTGCCTTGAGCTCCTGCCACTCGTTCTCACTAATTGCTGCGCTATTGAGCCATCTCTCATATTCGCTTCTGTAATCATTCATCATACTCAAATTCTCCCTCCGTTAGAAGTTCTTTAGCTTCATCTATCATTGTTTCAGGAACAAACAGCGAAACCCCTTCGGCACTCATTCCGAGAATAAGGTTTCCGAAACCTCCATAGTGCGGAAATATTCTAAAGCACGGAATACCATTTGCCTCAAGCATAGACATGATTATTGTATCCCCCATATCTGCTTGAAGGCAATCGGTTAGGTAAGCCGGTGCCACAGGCTCCCCCGCTTCATTTTTCGGCCATTTTTCGAGAATATCACCGGGCAACTCTTTTCCCCAGCTTAAATTAGGCTCATCCATAGTAAACTCCTATCGTCATCTGTTTATAAAAGTAATTCTTATAAATAAGGGAGTGCTCAGCACAGAGCACTCCGCTTTTTAACAAAACATAGCGTTGCTGCGCGGCAATGCTGTAAAATGTAAGTTTTGTAGCTAATCTTCTGCCTTATTGCGGCAGCTTTGGTATTTATTATTGTATTCAAAAAATTCAAAACGCACTACATGAGTCACATCTGTCGCCGGGAGTATTATCTGAAACCAAGGTAATATCAGCGCCTAAAGCTCTTAGTTTAGGTACAAGGTTTTCATATCCTCGCTCAATATACTGAATATCCTCAACAACACTTTGACCGTTAGCGCAAAGCCCTGCAATTACCATAGCGGCTCCGGCTCGCAAATCACAAGATTTAAGTGAGGCACCCTCAAGCGGCTTGCCTCCTACAATGACTGCAGTTCTTCCGTCTACCTGAATCTGTGCGCCCATTTTTTTAAGCTCGTGCACATACTTAAAACGGTTATCATATATACCCTCTGTAATAATGCTTGTACCTTTTGCCAAACATAGAGCTGTTGCAATCTGAGGTTGCATATCCGTTGGAAATCCCGGATACGGCATAGTTTTTATATTGACATTAGACAGTCTTCCCGAGCTTTTTACTACAACCGAGTCTTCACCCTCAATAACAGTAACTCCCATTTCCCGAAGCTTTGCTGAAATCGCTTCCAAATGTCGGGGAATAACGTTTTTAACTTTGATTTCTCCACCGGTGGCGGCACACGCCATCATGTATGTGCCGGCTTCAATTTGATCCGGAATGATAGCATAAGAGCCGCCTGTCAGCTTTTCTGCTCCTATGACCTTGATTGAGTCTGTTCCGGAGCCTCTGACATCTGCACCCATTGAGTTTAGAAAGTTTGCCAAATCAACAATGTGCGGCTCTTTTGCGGCATTTTCAATTACTGTTCTACCTCTTGCTAAAGCTGCAGCTATAACAATGTTCATTGTTGCACCGACGGAAACCTTGTCGAGATATATCTTTGTGCCGTGCAATTTTCCATCCTCGGTTTGGCCTACTATATAATCCTGATTAATGCTGATTTTAGCCCCTAAAGCCTCCATACCCTTTACATGTTGGTCAATAGGTCTTACCCCGAAGTTGCATCCGCCGGGCATTGTTGTCTTAGCTGAGCCAAATCTGCCGAGCATAGCACCGATAAAATAGTACGAGGCTCTGATTTTACGCATTCTGTCAAACGGGGCGTCTCTAAAAAACACTTCCGTGCAATCAATTTCTACACAGCCTCTCGAAATATATCGAATCTTTGCTCCTAAGCACTCAAGTATCGAAAGCAGCATGTCAACATCACTGATTTCAGGTATGTTTTCAATTCTGCAGACTCCGTCTACTATTAAGGCGGCGGGAATAATTGCAACCGCCGCATTTTTAGCTCCGCTGACCTCAACTTCTCCAAACAGCTGTTTGCCACCGTTAATTACGTATTTATCCATTAAATGGAATAC
>JAAZCZ010000014.1 GCA_012513005.1 Oscillospiraceae bacterium
TGGAATACTATGTTCAAAGACACGGCGACAGAGCAATATTTTCCTATTCTGTTATGACAGCCTGCCTAATCGGACTAAATTTAATTACATTAAACTTACAGCGTAAGGTCAGACCGCAGGCAGAATAATTTTATATTATACAATAATACCCCTCGAGACGGAGAATGTCCGAATCGGGGGGTATTAACATTGCTAATTAAAGCAATTAAATATTAATTCTTAGGAGAGGGTGCAGGGTAGTATTTTTCATCGAGCCAATAATAGCTGTATTGCTCTTTACTATACTGGAACTGCTCACGCAGAAGGTCATAGCGCGGATGGTTTCTCCAGCCCATATCGGTAGGTCCCGGAGTAATTGTATTTATAATGCAGTCCGGAAAAAGCTCTTTTATCTTTTCAACCTGCTCTGCCGGGATAGGAGTATCTTTGCCAATCCAAAGCCTCTCAAGGCCATTTAAGCCGTAAAGCGGGGAAATGTCCGTAAGCCCGGGCATATAGCAAATGTTTAAATGCTTAAGGTCCTTTAGATTTGCCAAGGCGGAAATATCGGTTGTTCTAGATTTGAAAATTTCAAGATATTCAATCTTGGTGCATTTGCCCAAGGGAGTAGCGTCTGTCCAGGGATTTAATCCAATAATTACAACTTCAAGATTCGGCATATACTCAACGAAAGAAATGTCATCAATCATATTGTGACCAATGTCAAGATAAACTAAATCAGTGCAGTATTTTAACGAGCCTAAATCCTCCGTCTTTAGCACTCCGCTCGGATGAAATGATGCCAAAATCTTCTTAACATCGGTTCTGACGCTATAAGGGTTTCCAAACCAAACACGCCATACAACCTTGACATTGGGAAAAGCATCTCTTATTTCTGCCATTTTTTCATCAGAAACCTTGCAGCTGTCCATGTCAAGAAACTTGCAGTTCGGCATACATGAAAGCAGTTTTTTAACCGCTTCTCCGTCATCGGTGACTTCAATATGATTAATGTCTACCTGCTCGTCAGAAAGCTTCAAAGCCTTGCCGTATATGCTAAGAGAGTAGTCAAAGGTGATTTGGGGATAGGCCTTGCAAAGCTTTGAAATTTCGTCTATTCCCGCGCTACCCTCAACATCAATACCCGAGCCTAAGTCTAGCGTTTTGAGCTTAGGTAAATATGCTAAGACCTCAATTAGCGCATCAGCATCTGCAGCTTTTATAGATGAAAAAGATAAGTCTGATAATTCAGAGGAGACTTCAGTGCCGTCGGGCAATTTAACACTGTAAACAACATTAATATCCGGGTTTGACTTTATTAATTCAAGGATTTCTTTGTAGCAAGTACTGCCCGTTAAATCCAGATTTTTAAGATTTTTAAACTCAGAGAGCTTAGATATTTCGTCTGCCTCGATAACTAATTTTAGTTCTTCTAAATTGCTGTCAAACGCTCCTGCTTTAAACTCAATTTCAGAAGAAGATGTTAAAACACCGGGTTTTTCGCCGTTGTTACATGCAGAAAGCAGCATTGCAATGATAGTAAAAACTAGAATGACAGATAATAGGTTAAACTTCTTCAACATGATTATGCCTCATTTCATATTGGGCAATAAGCTTCTTTGATATAAGAACACCGAGATAACCGCATATAAAGCCAACGATTATTCCGCCTAAAATATCTGTGGGGAAATGTACATAAAGGTAAAGCCTGGAAAATGCAATCACAGCCGCTAAAATCATAGCAGGAATCCACAGCTTAGATTTAGAATACAATAGCGAGCTTGCTGCTGCAAATGATGCTGCTGTATGCCCGGAAGGAAAGGAAAAGTCCGAAGGAGTTTTTATTAATAGCTGCACTGCTGTGTTTAGCTCATATGGTCTTGTTCGTGCAACTAAAGGCTTTAATATACCGTTACAAAGAATAACATCAAGTATTAAAGCGAGCATCATTGCAATACCCAAGGGTCTCGTTTTTTTGATAATAACAAGAGCTAGTGAGAATAATATCCAAAAAATACCTGCGTTTCCAAGCAGAGTTATTATGGGAAAAACAGTGTCAAGAAAACCTGATTTAAAAATATTCTGTATTCCGTCTAATACTGTGATTTCGGCAAGTGACATAGAAAATCCTCCGGCAATTTATTTTATATATCCTTATAATGGTATACTTTGATGGATACAATTATAGCTATATATCAATAAAAGGTCAACAAATTCAAAAATATGGCCTGAGAAATGCTCAGACCATATATATATTATTTCTATTATTTGCAGACGCTGACCCACTTTTTAGCGGAAGATAACTTATAAAGCTCATCAAGGTTAAGCTCAATTGCGCTGCTTGCACTACCTACAGCAGGAAACACGGTCATAAATCGTTTAAGGCTGTCATCCAAAAAAACATCAACACCGGGCTTAATTCCAAATGGGCAAACTCCACCTGGCGGATGCCCTACAAGCTCAGTAAGTTCATCGGAAGTAAGCATTTTAGCCTTATAACCAAACTCACTTTTAAAGCTCTTATTATCAACGCGCGAATCTCCCGCCGCCAAAACTAAAATAGCAGCACCCTCAGGTGTCTTAAAAGACAGAGTTTTCGCTATGCGCGCGCCTTCAACTCCAAGAGCTTCTGCCGCTAATTCGACAGTTGCAGTAGAGCATTCAAATTCAATAACACGGTCTTCCATTCCGAGATCACGAAAATACTTGCGTCCGTTTTCAATAGACATTTAATAATCAGTTCCTATCTGCATATTGATTCAATAAGGTCCATTGCACCTTTTCCCTGTGCCATTGCAAGGCTTTCCATAAGTATAACGTGTGACACATCATACTTTTTAACAAGCTCACTCAAGCTCATTTCCTTATACTTTCTGTAGTCTATGACATATATGTTCTTGTAATGCTGAGTTAAATACGGCACAACAGGATTTCCGAATGAGTCTTTAATTACAACACAGTTTGGGGCAGTAGTGAGGTCCTTATTTTCTATGTGAATAAAAGGATGATCTCCGGCAATAAAAGACAAATATTTATTGTGAACACCTCTGTCTTTCATGTTCTGTATTATTCCGGCTTCGTAGGTGTTATTATAATGGTCTGTAACCGTCATTTTTATATTGCCCGGGGGCTTATATGACATAACATTATCAGCACGAAGCTTATGCTTGCTGGGGCTTGTACTGTAAAATGAACCCAAAAACTCCCCTTGATCTAATGGAGTAAACTCAGCTAAAGGTACAGCCTTAAATCCGGCTACAGAGCAGAACTTAGTGTAGCCGTAATAAGCCCCGAGTGCAGACCAATGGTGGTCAGTTCGGAAGTAAAGGTACTCCGTATTATGGGCAATAAGAGTATTGAACATATTTACTTTGCCGACATTATCATTAACTTTTGAAAAGATATAGCTGATTGTCTTTCCTTGGTCTGATGAGTTAACCGTTTTCATAAAATCAGAAGACAGCACAATCCCGATTCCTGTGGGGGCCAGAAAATCAAATAGCTTTGCATTGTGACCTGCAAGCATATCTGAACATCTGTTTACTATGTCGGCATGTCTGTCACATGCGTCTTTAATAAAACCAAAGTAAGCATATGCCGAGTCGCCGATTTGTATCACATTGCCAAAGGCTATTTTTGCTTCAGCGTTTCCGTCAAAGCCCTCCCAGCGCTTAACATTTTCATCAGGCGCCTTGGTTGGAGCGGGTGTCTGCGTAGGCTCGGCGGATGACCCGGGCTCCGGCGTTTTTGCTGCTGAGCCACTTCCTGATCCATCCGGGTTAGGGGCTACAGACCCATCATCTTTTCCGACAAACTCAGGTATTTCATCAGCATTTCCGACAGCTCCTTTTACAGCAACATCAGAATTGCCGTAAAACCGTTTGACAAAATCAGAAGAAGCTATCCAAGCATCCCTGCCGGGGAAAGTATCGGAAAACCAAAGATTTACAGACCCGAAAAATTCACCCGAAAGCAATGTTGTGACAGAAAATTTTGGGAATTTAGTTAGTTCTCTTTTTTCTTTTGGAGAATCCTTTGGCCTAAGCGGTATAATTAAAGACACAGCAAAAAGCATAAACAATACTACAAAAAAAGGTATAGCAACTCTTCTTCTGCGCTTGTTTATTCTTCTTTCGTTATCGGGGCGATACTTAGGTCTTCTACGCTCTCTGAATTCTCTATCCATTAACAAACCTCAAAACAATCGGGATAATACTAAAACTTAAAATAAATAAAGGGATTATAGCTGTCTCCCACAAGAAAAGCGGTACTGAGCAAAAGGAGTATTATCGGGATAACAGCATATCGGATTAGCTCGCGACCTGTACCCGGTCGCATTTTTTTGTACAAACTGTTACCGACATTTCTAACAAGGGGAGTGCAGGCAATTATCGCTGCAAGTATTAAAAACATATTATTTTTTAAAAGTGAAACAGTAAACAGATTAGAAAAGCCGTTTCCGTTAACACCAAACATGCTCTTTAAAGCTATAAAGTATAAGTTAATATCTGAATAATAGAATAGTAAAAATCCAAAGTAAACAGCAAACAGTGTGTAAAAATGAGGTATTATTTTTGACTTATCAAGGGTCTTGGCTAAAAACTGCTTTTCGATAGCAAGCAGTATAAAATAATATATTCCCCACAAAACATAGTTCCAGTTAGCACCGTGCCAAAGCCCGGTAAGAGCCCAAACTACAAAAAGATTAAACATATTTCTAAGCGGAGAGCAGCGGCTGCCGCCTAAGGGTATAAACACATAGTCACGGAAAAATGTTCCTAAAGAAATGTGCCAGCGTCTCCAAAACTCAGCAATAGATTTAGAACCATAGGGATACTTAAAGTTTTCGTTGTAATGTAAGCCAAGCATCCAGCCAAGGCCGATTGCCATGTCTGAATATGCTGAAAAATCCAAGTATATCTGCAGCGTAAAAGCTAATAATCCTACCCATATTCCCAAAACAGGCACGGCTGAAATAAAGCTTGCATTTTGCGCAAAAAGCGCAGAGTCGTTTATCTTTGACGGAGCTAAGAGCAGAGTCTCAGCTAAAAGCCCGCATGAGTTTGCAAGTATACTTTTTTTTGCAAGACCAATCGTAAAACGAGAAATACCGGGCAGCAGAGACTTTGCATTATCTCTGTAAACAAAAAGTTCTCTGGCTATGGTTTTATATCTGACAATAGGACCCGCTATACACTGGTGAAACAGTGAAGCATACAAAAGTACATCAAAAGGATTATCAAGTGCCTCGGCATCGAACCTATAAACATCTATAACATAGGTAAGCAGCTGAAATGTATAGAAAGAAATGCCTATAGGCAGCGCAATATTGCGAATAAATTCAGGAGCTTCCCCGAAAATTCCCACGAACATAGAGGCATACTTGAAAAATGCGATAAGCCCGATGTTTATAGCAGTAGCTGCAGCTACCCAGCGCTTTGCCTGCTTTTCTGTTTTTGACATATCGATTTTAAGTGCACAGAACCAGCTGAAAAAAGACATAAACACAAGGAGGAGAACATATTTTGGCTCTCCCCATGCATAAAATATTAATGATGATACAAGTAAAACATTGTTTTTTGCCTTCCTGCTCTTACATAGGTAATAAAAAAGCAGCGAAAGAGGCAAAAATGCATACAAAAAAAAGAGGCTCGAAAAAACCATACATACACCTACAAATCAAATCTTATCAAGTATATATTATAGACAGGGTGAATTCAAGTGAGAGAGCTAAAAAATAATAATAAATTAACAATTTTTTATCTGCAAATATTTAATTTGATAAGGACCGCTTATAATGGTAAAATATCCTTTGACTGAGGTGAACTGATGGAAAAAAATGTTTTTAATTGGAAAAAAATGGATAATGCAAGCATGATGTATTCTTCGCTTCAGAGGGAAGAGTACTCAGCAATATATAGATATTCAGTAATGCTTAAAAAACCTGTTGATCCTGAGGCTTTGCAGCGGGCAATAGACAAGGCAAAACCCAGATTTCCGGGATTTTTTGTCCAAATCAGAAGAGGATTTTTTTGGTATTACTTTGAAAAAAACAATGCCCCGGGTCCTTTTGTAAAAAAAGATGTGGCAGAGCCGTGCAGACCGCTCAGATTCAATGAGGATAACGGCTGGCTTGTCAGGTTTTTTTATTACGGATGCAGACTTTCTGTGGAGATATTCCACGCACTTGCAGACGGAGCAGGAACGCACGTGTTTTTTAAGTCTATTATAGCTCAATACCTCAGGGAACTGGGAATAAGTGTGCCGTATGAAAGCGAAATTTTGAACATGGATGATATGCCAAGCCCTGAGGAGTGGGAAGATGCATACACAAGGCATCTCGGCAAAGTTTCAAAATCTCAGCCACTAATTAAACACGCCTATCAAAATATAGGTACATCAGAGCCTTTCTACACATTCAATGTTACTATGGGGTTTATTCCTGTTGATAAGTTAAAGCAAAGAGCAAAAGAGAGAAAGGTTTCAGTTTCAGAGTATGTAGGCGCTGTTTTAATGTATGTGCTAATGAAAAAGCAGAAAAGCGAAAAGCCAATAAAAGAAAGACCTATTGCCTTGGCAGTGCCTGTTAATTTAAGAGCGCTATTTCCGTCTAAGACATTGAGAAACTTTATTCTGGTAATACAGCCGCACATAGACCCGTCTTTAGGTGACTATAGTTTTGATGAAATTGCTGAGCTTACTCACCATTATCTGAGAACACACACAAACAGGCATGAGATTAGAGCCAGGTTCACAAGAAATGTTAAGCTTCAAAACAACAGAGCATTAATGCTCATACCAAGAGTAATAAAAAACACCATAATGCATATAAGCTACTATAAAACAGGCGTAAAGCCATTTTCGGCAACCATGACAAATCCCGGTGTTTTTATATTGCCTCGCGAAATGAAAGAGCATATAAGTCATTTTGAGGTAATTCAAGGCCAAAATGTTGTCCCACGCACGACACTTAGCATGCTCAGCTATGAAAACACTATGGAAATAACATTTTCAGGTACACAGGTTGAAACAGACATTGAAAGAGAGCTTTTTAGATTCTTAGTAAGAGACGGAGTACCTGTGAAAATTGAGAGTAACAGAGACAGATCAAAAATTGAGTATATAGATTTTGGAGGTGAAGAATAATGTCTTACTGTGTAAATTGCGGAGTAGAGCTTGGAGCATCTCTTAAGGAGTGCCCGCTATGTAACACCGAGGTAATTAATCCTAAATCACCGGATATTGACGCAAGCCCATATTTTCCGACTAGAAACGAAGAGATTAAACCGGTTTCTAAACTGGAACTAGCCATGATAATAACAGCAATGCTGGTTTCAATTTCCTTATTATCCGGTCTTATTAATATTTTTATCGGCAGAGGTGTGTTTTGGTCTCTGTATGTTTTGGGAGCTTCTGCAATGCTTTGGGTATGGTTTGTGCTACCTCTCCTTGTAAAAGTGATACCACCGTGGACGAAACTTGCTGTAAATGTGTCAGCAGTAGCGCTCTATGTGCTGATCATTGCCTTTGCGACAAACGGTATTGACTGGTTTTTAAGTTTAGCACTTCCTATTTTGCTAAGTGCGGTGGTGATTATTCTTATTGCAAGCTTTATTGTCCGTGACGGTCGCTGTTCAATTCTACAGAGACTACTTGTAATACTGACTTCCATTGCTGTATTTGCAGTTATTGCTGAGTACTTTGCCGATTTGTACTTCATTGAAATGTGGGCTCCTGCATGGTCGGTGCTGATTTTTGCAATTTGCATGGGAATGGCAATACCGATTATTATAGTGCTATCAAGACCGAGCTTAAGAGAAGAAGTTCGAAAGAGATTTCATATTTAGTAGTCACGAAAAATACAAAACTTAAGACCAACTGCCATATTTCAGCAGTTGGTCTTGTTTATCTTTAATTAAGTAACAGTATTAATCTACAAAACGATGTCACCGCGCTCTTTTAGCTCTGCGACTATATTGTCGTAATACTCTTTGCTGAGTTTAAATTTCATCTTGTAGATAATGTAACCCGCAATAATCAATACAAGCGGAATAATCACCATAACAAGCTTAATAATAAGCTGCCCTCCGGCATCAATCCTCTCTGCAGCAACATCACCGGTTTTTATGCCGGACCAAACAAGAGACATGCTGACTAAACCCATTGAAATTGCCCCGCCGATTTTATTTATAAGAGGCTGAACTGAAAGTGTTATACTCTCATTTCTTTTATGCAGCTTCCACTGCCCGTATTCAATAGTATCAGAGAGAAACATAAGCATAAGCAGCTGAATGAAAGCTTGACCGAAAAACAGAAACAGTGCGCCTGCGACCAAAACTGCTAAACTGCTACCTGCAAGGAAAAATACAACATAACCAAAAACTACAATTACAGTTGAATAAAAGTAAAGCTTTTCTCTTGTTGTCCTTTTTGAAACTGCAGGGAAAACAGATAGCGCAAAAAGCTGCGCAACTCCGACAACCGCAGCTAAAACGGCGTACATGTTTTTGTCACCAAATACATATTGCATATAGTAAATTGATATGGTAGTTGTCGTCATATACCCGACAATAAATAGTGACATTGAGAGTGTAGCCCACATAAGCTGATCATTTTTTACAAGAATTCCCCACATATCTCTAAGCCTTGTTTTATCTTCTCTTTTGAACATCTGAGGCTTTTCTTTAACACCAAAAATAGTAAACAGCTGAAATAAAATCATGGCAATTGTGACAGAGAGTGCAACCTTAAACCAGGCAGCGGGAGTATTTCCCAAGCTGCTTGTTATGGGCTGCCAGCCTATCATAATTGCAAACATGCCGATATTTGCGCAGATACGGGCGAAAGCACCAATCTTTTCTCTTACCTTTTGGTCAAGTGAAAGGGAAGGCAGCATAGACCAATAAGCTATGTCATTTAGACCATAGAAGATATCCCAAAGAATGTATGCTATGGCGAAAACTACAACAAAGCGATAATCTCTAAGCCCGAAATCCGCAAACAAGACCAGATAGCAAACTGAGCATGCCAAAGCACCTAAGAGCATAGGCGGTTTAAATTTTCCGAATTTGGAATTGCAGTTGTCGACAATAAGACCCATAAACGGATCATTAATCGCATCAAAAACCCTCAAAACGGTGAATACCAGGCTTGTCGCTAAGAAAATGCTGATAGGCAAAGACAGAACATTAGATAGGTAGTAGATGAGTGCATTTGCTTCAAAGGCATAGAACATGTCACGACCTATGGTTCCCAAGCCGAAATATAGCATGTTCTTTTTGTCATGTCTGTTCATTTTTAGCTCCTTAATTTAGGTAATTAATATAGCGGCTTCATATGGTGCCAAATGTGAAGAAATTTCCTTGTTTCCGGTTGAGGATATGATTGTTTTGCCAATAATGGGAGATTTTTTCTTTTTTGAGCTTAGGTTAATTATTATTGTTAGTCTTTCGTTTTTATACTGTCTTTCATAGGCGTAAACAGCATTTTTCCTATATATTTCTTTGAATGAACCGGAGTTTAATGCACCTGAGTGTTTACGCAATATTAAGAGTTCTTTGTAGTAAGAGAGCACAGAATCCGGGTCTGACTCTTGGATTTTTACGTTTATAGTCTTGTAGTTTGAGTTAATGCCAAGCCAAGCTACAGCGTTCGTAAAGCCTGCTCCGCCGGAATCATCCCACTGCATTGGAGTTCTGGCGTTATCTCGACTTTTTTCTTTAATCATTTTCCAACGCAGAAATTTTGGAAATCGTAGTTTTCCGGAAAGTGCCCATATGTTTTTCGACTCTACATCCCTAAGCTCTGTTATATCAGTAAAATCAAAATTTGTCATACCGATTTCCTGACCTTCATAAATAAAAGCAGTGCCTCTTAGCGTGAGAAGCAAAGTTGCAAGTGCCTTTGCACTTCGCTTATGATACTTTTCATCGTTTCCAAATCGAGAAACACTGCGCGGTTGGTCATGGTTTTCGAAATATACAGTATTCCAATAAAGCTCGTTTTGCCATTTTGTCAAAGTAGAAAAAAACCTGTCAGGCGAAAATTTTCTCAAAAACCATTTAATTTTAAAACAGTCTGTCTCCATGTGCTCAAAGGCAAAAACAGTATCAAGCTCGCATCTTTCAGGGTTTACTAAATCATCTGCCATTTTTGGGGTTACAAAAACAGTTTCACCTACCGTAAAGGCATTAAACTTGGAAAACACATTCCTGTTAAATCTGTTTAATATTCTGTGCGTACCTTCGGTAGAAATATAATGCTCAAAGCCTGTTAAAGCGGGTCTTATCCTGCCGTTTTCATATGAATCTTTGTAGATAATATTAATAACATCACATCTAAAGCCCGCAACACCGCGAGATAGCCAAAACCTCATAACATCTTCAACCGCAGATATTACATTTTCGTTTCTGTAGTTTAAATCAGGCTGACTCTTGGCAAATAGGTGCAGGTAGTATTCTTCGCGCAAAGCGTCGTATTCCCAGCAATCCTCTCCAAAAAAACTGCCCCAGTTATTAGGTTTCTTTCCGTTTTTTCCTTTTTTCCAAACATAGAAGTCCGTATATGGCTCAACTTTTTGCCTGCTTTTTTGGAACCATTCGTGTTTATCGGAGGTGTGGTTAATAACAAGGTCCATTATTATCTTAAGGCTTTTTTTATCTGCCTCGGCTATAAGCCTGTCCATATCCTCCATAGTCCCATATTCGGGATTAATAGAATAGTAGTCGCTGATGTCATAGCCGTTATCTTCATTTGGGGAAAGGTAAACGGGGGAGAGCCAAATAGCGTCGACACCAAGCTCTTTTATGTAGTCAAGCTTAGAAATAATTCCCGGAATATCACCAATACCGTCGCCGTTAGAATCGCAAAAGCTCATCGGATAAACCTGATATATAACGGCCTTTTTCCACCAATATCTGTTATCAGTTATAAGAATACTCCTCTCCAAGTGCCATAGCGGCCATTTCCTCGGTCACGCCATGATTTTTTATCATTTCAGAATAAAATTCTCCGCTTCTTTTAACCTGTCTTTTCATTGTTTTCGTATCCAAATACACTAATCCAAACCGTGCAGAAAACCCTTCCAGCCATTCAAAATTGTCAACAAAGCACCAGTGATAATATCTTTTTACCGGCAAACCGCTGTCCACTAATGCTTTTAAATGCTCATAGATATACCTGCGTCTAAACCTGTCATCATTATCGGCAGTTCCGTTCTCAGTGATATATATGGGAAGGTGAGGAAGCAGCAAATGCAGGTCACGGCAACACTCAGCAATACCTTCCGGATAGATTTCCCAGCCCAAATCATTAACAGGCGAATTTGGATAAGTATCATCTGCAAAGGATTTTGAAGCTGTGCGTGTATAATAATTAACGGCAAGAAAATCAGCATATACAGCATTACGAGCCTTGCTTCCGAGCAAATATGTTTTATTAATATTCCCCTGAAATAGCCATTTTGATGCTTTTGCAATCAGTTTATGTGAAGTTTTATTACTGTCCCAAGGAGAAAAAGCTCTCATGTGATGTGCAAAGCCAACTTGCGTATCAGTAAATCCCATTTTTTTCCTAATGCTGTGAATAAGTAAATAGGACTCAATATGGCACTTGCGCATATTTTTCATAACTTTTAATGCTTTAAATAAACTGTTGTGATTTGGGGGGAAGCCACCGCCAAAAAATGAATTTACAGCGTAGACGTTAGGCTCGTTAATTGTAATAAATTCATTTACAATGTCTCCTAGCTCCTCAGTAACTTTGCGTACAAGTCTTAAAAATATTTGCTTACTGTCGCTGCTTAAAAAAGCACCTTTATTTTCAAACCACATCGGGTTTGAAAAATGATGTATAGTCAAAAGCACAGAGATTCCATTTGACTTTAGAAGCAGTATTTCTTCACGAACTTTTTTAAATTCATCATAAGAAAACTTACCTTCCAAAGGCTCAATTCGCGCCCACTCCAACCCGAATCTATAATGGCATATTCCCATCTGTGCCATAAGCTCTGTATCTTCCTTGAGAAAATGCCTGTGCTCTGTGGCGATATCGGGGTTAGAATTATCTTTTATATTACCTTTCAAATACCAATCATACCAGTTGCTGTTTTTGCAGTCGCCGTCAATTTGAGTAGCGGCAGAAGCTACACCAAGCTTAAAATCAGAAGGAAAATTAAAAGAATTCATGTTACCTCCAAAAACTTAGTCAGAAAAAATAATAATCATCATTAAAAAAATAATATCATAAACACAGTAGGTAATCAATAAGACAGAAAACTAATAATCTGGGGGAAAAAATTGAGAGACAGAATATTCTGCCTCTCGCTTAAATTTACTATTAACTCATGTAGTCAAACTCTATATCATATATGCTGACGGTGTCGCCATCTGCTATTCCCAGCTTTTCTAAACGGTCAAAAATTCCGGAACTGCGCAGCTTGCGGTTAAAGTACATCCGACTCTCGTGGTCAGAAAAATTCACGCTGCCCACCAGTCGGGATAACCAGTCACCCTCTAAAATCCACAAATCGCCCTCGTTTACTATTGAAACCTCATCTGCAGTTCCAATCTGAACCTCCGGTTTAACATAGGTAATCTCATAAGCTGCGGGCGGTGGAAGGGTAGAAAGCATAGCAGCTGCTGCCTTCATAAGCTCATTAGTTCCAAAGTGAGTAGCAGCCGAAATTTCAAAGAATTCATAGCCTAATGAAGTAACATATTCCTTAAGCTCATTTAGCTTATCTCTATTATCACCGATAATGTCAGTTTTATTAGCTGCAACAATCTGAGGTCTTTTGGCAAGCTCAGAGCTGTATTTTGAAAGCTCACTGTTAATAGTATTAAAGTCCTCAATAGGATCTCTGCCTTCACTACCCGATGCGTCAACAACATGAATTAAAAGTCTGCACCTGTCAATATGCCTTAAAAAATCATATCCTAAGCCGATGCCCATTGAAGCGCCTTCAATAATGCCGGGTATATCGGCAAGAACAAAAGAAACATCCTCATTCACTGCAACAACACCCAGGTTAGGAGACAAGGTTGTAAAACTATAATTTGCAATCTTGGGGTTTGCATTCGAAACAACGGAAAGCAAAGTAGACTTACCGACATTAGGAAAGCCGACAAGCCCGACATCAGCTAATAAACGCAATTCAAGAGTGATAGTCATTTCCTCACCGGGCAGACCGGGCTTAGAGAATCGGGGAGACTGCCTTGTTGAAGTTGCAAAATGACGATTGCCCCAACCGCCATTACCACCGTAAGCCGCAATAAACTGTTCACCTGATGACATATCATGGATAATCTCTCCGGATTCGGCATCCTTTAACACGGTAGAAAGCGGAACCTTAATATAAACATCTTCTCCGCTTTTGCCACTGCATTTTTTGCCCTGACCGGGCATCCCGTTGCTTGCTACGAATTTTCTCTTATACCTAAAATCGACAAGAGTAGACATGCGCTCGTCTGCAACAAAAATAATATTGCCGCCACGACCGCCGTCACCGCCATCCGGACCGCCGGCGGGTACATACTTCTCGCGTCTGAATGAAACAGCACCGCTGCCGCCCGAACCTGATTTAATTTCAATTGTAACTCTGTCTACAAAACTTCTTGCCATAAATTAATTAACCAATATTCTCAAAATTGCCGATAATATCACTACCCGGATTTTCTTTGCTGTCTGTGATAGTAATGCTCATCATATAATCACCAAAAAGCTTAACATAGTAAGCTTGGTAAATATTATAGTCTTCAATCAAGGTATACATTACATAAAAGTCCTTGCCAGCAATTTTTACAAGCTCAGAACCTAAGTGCTTATACTTAAATGTCTCATTTTTAGCCAGAAGAGACATAATAGACTGAAGATAAATCTCTTCAGTAATGTCAGCAGAGACTTTAGCAGCACTAATATTTTCAAAAATTATTGCCATACTCGGCGTTCCTGATTCAGTTCCGGCAATTAAATCATAAACAGAATGAGATTTAACATATTCACTCTTTTCAGTCTCGGAACCGGAAAAAATAACCGAGCTGCCTTCGCCCATTTTAGCACTAAGTTCTTCGTTGCTCGCATACTTCCATCCTTCCGGCAACTTAAACTTTAAGCCGGAAAATGCATTTGAATAAATATTCTCAGGCGAAACAGAACCGATTACAAAAGTCGGGGGAGTGGGAGCAGGTGGCTCGGTAACAATAGGAATTGGGCTCGCGCTTGAAGTCTCAGCATGCGCCTCTGAAGACACTGCCTCCGGACTGCCTGACACTGCATTGTCGCCGGGCTCTATGTTTACTGCTGTTTGAGACTTTCCGCAGGCTGCTAAGGTAAAAAGTATAGTTAGTAAAAGTGCAAATGCAATTGCTCTTTTCATATTTTCCTCCAAATTGCAAGAAGCAGGCGACGCACAATGCACCGCCTGCTTAACTTAATTACTGTGCGATTTCGTAAACAGAAACCTGCTTGCGAGTCTTATCCTTGCGTTCAAAACGAACATTTCCGTCAACTAACGCAAAGAGTGTATCGTCTTTTCCCTTGCCTACATTATTGCCGGGATGAATTTTTGTCCCGCGCTGTCTGACAAGGATGTTGCCGGCAAGGACAAATTGACCGTCTGCTCTCTTTGTGCCCAAGCGCTTAGCAGCACTGTCTCTGCCGTTCTTTGTTGAGCCGCCACCTTTTTTATGTGCCATTATTTACACCTCCAATGTCATTAAGCGAAACAATTATGATATAGAATCAACTTGAATCTTTGTGTAGGGCTGTCTGTGACCCTGGGTTCTCTGATAGCCTTTTCTGCGTTTCATTTTGAA
>JAAZCZ010000015.1 GCA_012513005.1 Oscillospiraceae bacterium
ATGGTCGGAGTGACAGGACTTGAACCTGCGGCATCCTGCTCCCAAAGCAGGCGCGCTACCATCTGCGCTACACCCCGATATTTTCCGCAGGGCAAAAGCAAAGCTTTGCCCTGCGGTTTATGATTATACTATAATACTAAAATGTCTTCAAGTACAAATGTATATTGCCGGCATTAAATCTTTATCAAGGCTAATCGGCGGCTACTGCTCTATATCGCGTCTTATTCTGTCAACATCAGCTGTCCAATGCCTTAAGTCTCTGTTGGGTCTGCCTATTGAAGCCTTGGCAAGTTTAAGCAGTGCTTCGCAGGCACTAATAAACTTATGTAAAAATTCATTTTCATGTCCGGAAAATCCTTCAATCGGAGTCTTTACTATTGCTATTCCTTCAGTCAGTTTGACTACTTCGCCTTTCAGCAGATCATATTCAGTTCCGCTGTATGGAGCGAACGCATTTATTCCCAGTTCTTCATTTACAGTCTGTGCAAACTCGTCGCAGACTTCGTTGTCTCCGTGATTTACAAATATCTGCTTTGGCTTCTCTTTAAAGCCTGAAAGCCAATTTATAAGCCCTTTTTTGTCTGCGTGACCGGAAATACCCGGGAGTATTGCAATTTCAGCATTGACTGCAATTTTTTCGCCAAAAAGCTTAACTTCGCTGATTCCCTCAACAAGCAGTCTTCCCAAAGTTCCTTCAGCCTGGTATCCGGAAAACAAAATCGTACACTCACGCCTCCACAAATTGTGCTTCAAGTGATGTCTGATTCTGCCGGCATTACACATTCCTGATGCTGATATTATTACTTTAGGGCTTTTGTTGAAATTGAGCTCCTTTGAATCGTCACTTGAAAGCACAAGCTCTAATCCGTCAAATTCAAGAATATTTACACCGCTGTCGAGTAGGGCTTTTGCCTCATCATCCAAGTATTTGGCATCTGCATTCATGAATATTTTGGTTGCTTGGGATGCAAGCGGGCTGTCTAAAAACACTTTGAAACCATCGTGACCTTTTACTAAGCCACGCTCTTTTATTTCACGCATGAAGTAAAGCAGCTCTTGCGTTCTTCCGACAGCAAATGAAGGAATTACTAAATTTCCTCCCCTATCCAAAGTTTTTTGGATTTCTTCTGCCAGTAGCGACACTGAATCAATAGGCTCTGTGCTGTGAAGTCTGTTGCCATAAGTTGACTCTATTAGTACATAATCAGCACTTTCAACAAATGCCGGGTCTCTCAAAATAGGTTGGTTTGTGTTACCCACATCCCCTGAAAATACAATCTTTTTAGTTTCTCCGGCTTCTGTCAGCCAAACTTCAATGCAAGCTGAGCCAAGCAAATGCCCGACATCAGTAAAACGAGCCTCAACATCTTCAGAAACTCTAATTTTCTCAGCATATTTACAGGGCTTCATGTTATTAAGCAACCCTTGCGCATCATCAATATCATATATTGGAAGAACCTCTGCCCCGCCTGCCCTTTTTTGTTTTCTGTTTTTATACTCAGCTTCAAACATTTGAATATGTGCCGAGTCTAAAAGCATAATATTTGCTAAATTGCAGGTATCTGTTGTTGCATACACGGGACCTTTAAATCCGTTCTTATATAGCAATGGCAGATTTCCGGAATGGTCTATGTGAGCGTGTGTAAGTAATACAAAATCAATTTCTCCGGCATTCACAGGCAACTCTTGGTTTACAAACATGTCTTTGCCCTGTTCCATACCACAATCAATTAAAAATCTTGAATG
Source organism: Oscillospiraceae bacterium (assembly GCA_012513005.1). Taxonomy (GTDB): domain Bacteria; phylum Bacillota; class Clostridia; order Oscillospirales; family Oscillospiraceae; genus Scatomorpha. The sequence continues at coordinate 1,747 of JAAZCZ010000015.1, forward strand.
CTCGGTCTCAACATATGTCAAGCTGCCGGTGACTTCATGCGCAGCACCCAGGAATGTAATTTTCATAATTATACCTCTTTAAATACTAATCTCCGAGCCTGAGTACTGCCAAAAATGCTTCTGTCGGCATTTGAACATTTCCCAGCTGCCGCATTTTCTTTTTGCCCTCTTTTTGCTTCTCTAAGAGTTTTTTCTTTCGTGTGATATCTCCGCCGTAGCACTTAGCTAAAACATCTTTTCTAAGGGCTTTTACCGTTTCTCTTGCAATTATTTTGCCGCCTATTGCAGCCTGCACCGGTATTTCAAACATCTGGCGCGGGATATTTTCTTTTAGCTTTTCACAAAGCTTTCTTGCTCTGCCGTATGCTTTCTCCTTATGCGCTATAAATGAAAGAGCATCTACCTTTTCTGCATTCAAGAGCAAATCTACTTTTACAAGCTCGGAAGCTTTATATTCTGAAAATTCGTAGTCTAACGATGCATAGCCCTTTGTTCTGCCCTTTAGTGTGTCGAAAAAGTCGTAGATTATTTCGTTTAGCGGCAATATGTATCTTAGCTCAACCAGCCTCGAATCTAAATACTGCATGTCTTTATATTCACCGCGTCTCTCTTGGCAAAGTGGCATGATGTTTCCCACAAATTCCAGCGGTGTAATGATTGAAGCTGAAACAAAAGGCTCATAAGCAGTTTGAATTTGGCTTGGATCCGGATAGTTGTGCGGGTTATCAACAAAAACAGTCTCGCCCTTTACAAGCTCAACCTTATAGACAACAGAAGGCAAGGTTGTAATTAGATTTAGGTCATACTCTCTTTCGAGGCGTTCCTGTATAACTTCCATGTGAAGCATACCTAAAAATCCGCAGCGAAAACCAAATCCGAGTGCAATTGAAGATTCTGCCTCATACGATAAGGAGGCATCGTTTAATTTGAGCTTTTCTATAGCTTCTCTTAGATCTCCATATCTTGACCCATCTTCGGGGTAAATTCCGCAGTAAACCATTGGTCTTGCCGGGGCATACCCGGGAAGCGGAGTCTGTGTCGGATTGGATGCCTGCGTAACTGTGTCACCGACATGAGTATCCGAAACGTTCTTAATCCCTGCGGTAAAATATCCGACAGCTCCCGCAAGCAGGGCATCACAGCGTTCAAAGCTTGTCGGTCTTAGGTAGCCTGTCTCTAAGACCTTGTAAACCGCGCCTGTTGACATGAGTTTAATATCCATATCTTTTGCTATCTTGCCGTCGAAAACCCTTATAAGGACTATTATGCCCTTGTAAGCATCGTACTGACTGTCAAATATTAGTGCTTTAAGCGGTGCATTTTCATCTCCCTTTGGTGCCGGCACCTTGCTCACTATTTCTTCTAGCACAGCTTCAATGTTAATTCCGTTTTTAGCGGATATTTCCGGTGCATCCATTGCAGGCACGCCAATAATATCTTCAATTTCTGCCTTGGTTCTGGCTGTATCTGCTGCCGGTAAGTCAATTTTATTAACGATAGGCAATATCTCAAGGTCATGGCTCATTGCAAGATATGTATTTGCAAGTGTCTGAGCCTCTACTCCCTGTGAAGCATCCACAACAAGAAGTGCGCCCTCACATGAAGATAGGGACCTGCTGACCTCATAATTAAAGTCTACGTGTCCCGGAGTATCAATTAAATTTAGGGTATATTCACTGCCGTTTTTTGCTGTGTAGCTCATGCAAATTGCGCGAGCCTTTATTGTTATTCCGCGCTCTTTCTCCAAATCCATGTTATCTAAAATCTGCTCCTGCATGACTCGCTCTTCAACTGCTCCGCAGGCTTCGATAAGTCTGTCTGAAAGTGTTGATTTGCCGTGATCAATATGAGCAATTATAGAAAAATTGCGGATATTTTCCTGCCTCAATGCTGTTTCTCCTCCAAAATTTCCGGTTCTTGTGAAGCTATTTCAAGAAGCTCCTCTGCCAGTTCCTTTAATGATCTTTTGTATTTAATACCGCTTTTTTCGCTACATCTGCCGAGCAGGTAATCTGCAGAGACATCATAGTAATCGCATATTTTTACAATAAACGACAGCCCGGGTTCTCTGGCTCCGTTTTCATAGTGAGACAGCAAAGCCTGGCTTATCCCCAGCTCTGCAGAGACTACACGCTGGCTCTTTCCGGTTATACTGCGCAGAGCGCTGAGTTTTTTACAAAATGACTTATCCAATTTGTCTTAACTCCTTGTAGCTAAATGCACATGATTAATACAATTTGTATTATACTATCACTATAAATTTTTGTAAACTAATCAGATAAAATATATGCCCCTCGTGCTTGCAATACATAATACATGGTGATAATATTAACATAAATAACGGCAGTTGCCGTATATGGAGGTTATTTATATGTTTGAGCTTTTAATCGATAAGCTAAAAAAAGAACCAAGGAAGATTGTTTACCCTGAAGGTACTGATGCCAGAATACTCGAAAGCGCTGCTCGACTTAAAGAAGGCGGTTTTCTTACTCCTATTTTAATCGGCAATAAAGATGAAGTTACGGAAGCTGCAAAAAAGGGCGGCTTTAATATTGAAGGCATAGAGATTATTGACCCTCTGCAGTATGAGGGCTTTGAGTCGCTTGTCGACACCATGGTGGAGCTTCGTCGCGGAAAAATGACACGCGAAGAGTGCACTGAGCTACTTAAAAAGAGCAACTATTTCGGCACAATGATTGTAAAAGTGGGTTTAGCTGATGCCCTTTTGGGGGGCGCTACCTACTCCACATCAGACACAGTCAGACCTGCCCTGCAGCTGGTTAAAACTAAACCCGGTGCCCACTTGGTGAGCTCCTGCTTTATTATGGTGCGCGGCGAAGAGATGCTGTGCATGGGTGACTGCGCTATTAATATTAATTATGAGGATAACTTAGACAAAGAAGGAAATGTAGTATTTTCTGCCTCTGATAAGCTTGCAGAGGTCGGAGTTGAGACTGCTAAAACTGCTGCTATTTTCGGTATGGATCCCAAGGTTGCATTCCTCAGCTTTTCAACTAAGGGTAGCGGCAAAGGCGCTATGGTTGATCTTGCCCGCAGTGCCTGCGAAAAGGCGCGTGCTTTGGCACCTGAGTTTGATATTGACGGTGAAATGCAGTTTGATGCTGCTGTTTCTCCTGTTGTCGGGCAGCTTAAATTCCCCGGTTCTAAGGTTGCAGGTTATGCAAACACATTTATTTTCCCCGAGCTTCAATCCGGAAATATCGGATATAAAATTGCACAAAGGCTTGGCGGCTTTGAAGCTTTCGGTCCTGTTTTGCAGGGATTAAATGCTCCTATAAACGATTTAAGCCGTGGCTGCAACGCAGAGGAAGTATATCAAATGTCCATTATTACGGCAGCATTAAAATAATAATTAAATATATTAATCCCCGACTTCCTGTTTTTTAGGTTGTCGGGGATTTGCTTTAATCAGATTTTATTACTTTTTGCTCTCTTGTTTTCTAGTCTTTTCTTTCCAGCACTTGTGACACATTGCAACATACGAGTCGTTTCCCCCAACTAGTATCTGCCCGCCTTGAGTTACTACTTTGCCGTTTGAATCAATCCTAGCCGAAACTGTTGCTTTAGCTCCGCAGGAGCAAATTGTTTTTATTTCGGTCAAAGAATCAGCAAGCTCTAAAAGCCTTAATGAACCCGGAAATGCATGGGTTAAAAAATCTGTTTTAAGTCCGAAACATAAAACCGGAACATCATAAAAATCAACCAGTTCACGAAATTCATCAATTTGGGCAGGAGTGAAAAAATTAGCTTCATCTGCAATAATTACATCATGTTTGCCTACTTCTTTATATTTTTCAATTATACTATCTGTTTCGTAAATGACATCCGCTTTTCTTTTTAGACCTATGCGGCTTTTTACTATGTCTACACCAGCTCTTGTATCTGTGCCCGGCTTTATCAGCCACACACTCATACCGCGCTCTTCGTAATTAAACTGAGTTATTAAAGCCTGTGCTGTCTTTGAGCTGCCCATAACTCCGTATTTAAAATATAGTTTTGCCAATACTATCTCCCCGTTTCAAAAAAGTGAACAATTTCATTATCTTAAAGTTAAATCTGCTTAATAGTATATATGAAATAATATAACACAAAATAACTAAATCGGCAATTTGACAATCATATATGCAGGGCATATAATTTACTTAGATTTTAATTTACGGAGGTGCAAAATGGCAACAGCTCATATAACTGCAGAAGTAGGCGAATTTGCAAAAACAGTGCTTATGCCGGGAGATCCCCTGCGCTCTTTATTTATTGCCGAAAAATTTTTAAGTGATGCTCGGCTTGTGAATAATGTTCGCGGTGTTCAGGGCTACACCGGCACGTGGAAGGGTCTTCCGGTTTCGGTTCAGGCATCGGGCATGGGAATTCCTTCAATTGGAATATATAGCTGGGAGCTTTATAATTTTTATAATGTTGAAAACATAATCAGAGTAGGAAGTGCGGGCGGTATTTCCGACAAGCTAAGGCTCATGGATGTTGTGGCAGCACAAGGTGCCTCAACTGACTCAAATTTTGCACATCAGTTTAATTTAAACGGAAGCTTTGCACCCATCGCTGACTGGGAACTACTTAGCACTTCTGTTGCTTGCGCCGCTGCCCGAGGGGTTAATATGAAGGTTGGGAATGTATTTTCCAGTGACAATTTTTATAATGACGGGGCTGACGGGGCTGACCAGTGGAAAAAAATGGGTGTATTGGCAGTTGAGATGGAGGCTGCAGGGCTTTACTTAACTGCTGCAAGGGCTGGTAAAAGAGCTCTTTGTATTTGCACTATTTCAGATCACCTATATCGCCCCGAAGAACTTACTCCCGAGGAGAGACAAACATCTTTGACCGGTATGATTGAAATAGCCTTAGATACTGCTGCGAAAATGGGATAAAAATAAATTATTATTATAAAAACGCTCCGACACTTTTTTCATGTCGGAGCGTTTTATATTATGTATGATAACTATGATATGTTGCTAAAGTCAAATGTTGAGAGCCAAAGCTGCGCTGCTTCTGAGACTGTCTTTAAGCTATCTTCCCCAAAGGGTGTTTTAAGACCTGCCAGCTTTATTAATTCTGTGAATGATTTAGTTCCTGCATAAGAGGTGTACTTCATATATTTTTCCCAGGCTGCCTCCTTATCTTCCTCTATCGCTGCCCAAAATTGCAGAGCTACTGTCTGTGCAAGGCAATAATCAATATAATAAAAAGGTACTGAAAATATATGTGACTGCCGCTGCCAGCCTCTTCCGCTTTTGTAGAACTTAAGCTCATCAATATGCTTTATCCATGGCATATATATTCCTGTGAGCCTGTTCCACTCACTGTTTCTCTCTTCAGGGCTTAAATCGGGCTTTGCATATACTATGTGCTGGAAGTGGTCTACCATAGTGCCGTATGGAATAAATGTGAGGGCATCAGCTAAATGCTTGTATTTAAACTTATCTGCATCTTTTCCGAAAAACTCATTTGCCCAAGACCATGCAAAAAACTCCATAGACATAGAATGAACTTCACAGGCTTCCAAGGTTGCCCACTTGCTTTCGGATGGCAATATGTTTCTTGCAGTGTACACGGCAAACGCATGCCCTGCTTCGTGGGTAATAACCTCAACATCTCCCGCTGTACCGTTGAAGTTTGCAAAGATAAAGGGAGATTTATAGCTTTCTAAAAATGTGCAGTACCCGCCCCCGGATTTTCCCTTTCTAGAAACTACATCAAATAGCTCGTTATCGAGCATAAGGTCAATAAACTCTGCCGTTTCTTTTGAGAGATTGTGATAAAACTCTCTGCCGGTTTTAAGAATATCTTCCGGTTTAATTGATGCCGGTTTAGGGTTTCCGTTTCTGAATTTTAATGCAACATCAGAATACGAGAGCGGAAACGGTTTTCCTATTCTGTCTGCCTGTTTTTTTACAAGCTCTGTCGCAATAGGTACAACATATTTAACTACTGCTGCCCTGAATTTTTCAACTTCTAAGTGGTCATAGTCGCTTCTTGAGAGTCTATAGTACCCGACTTTTGTAAAGTCGTCATACCCAAGCTTTTTGCCGATGCTATCTCTTAGCTTTGTCAGTTTAGAATAATACTCATCAAGTTTTAGGTTGTTTTCATGCATCCAATTATCATAAGCCTGCCAAGCTGAGTCTCTTATATTGTCATCCTCTGACTGAAGGTAAGGACCAATCTGAGAAATAGTGAGCACTTCACCATTAAAATCGATTTGTGCTGATGCTAAGAGTTTTTCATAGTCAGTAACCAGCGCATTTTCCTCACGCAGTTCATCCATAATCTCGGGTGAAAAGCTTTTTGTTAGCAAATCCAGCCTGGCAAACATGAGCTCGTTGTATTTTTTTGCAAAGTCATCCCTAAAGCGGCTGCCCATAAGAGCCATAGCCCATATTTGTTCTGCTTCTCTGAGCTCAGGTTCTATGTTGTCCAAGAACTCCACTTCTGCGTTATAAAACTCGTCTTTAGTGTCTATATCATGCCTGATATTCGCTAAAGTGCTCATAGTTGATACGCTGCTTTTTATGTTTTCGACTTCTACAAAAATGCTGTCTGCTTCTTCAAATGATTTTGCTACAGAGAGCCTTTTTGCAGCGTCATTTATCTGCGAAATTGCAATTTCATAATCCGGTCTTGTGTATTTTATATTATTAAAATTCAATATCCATCACCTCTGTTAGTGCATCCTCTTCATTGGCAGATACTGTCTCGTAATACGCCGTTTTTGGAGCCTCTTGTGGCGCTTTGCTGCTGTTGCGCATGAAATACGCACCAACTAAAGCCCCGACTATTAGTGCTGCGGTTACTGCAATGGCAATGATATATGGCTCAATGTTGCGGTGAAAGTATATACCGCAGTACTCACCGTTTGGCTTAAAGTTTAGCCCTATTGTAAACTTTCCGTCTGTCCACTTTGCTCTCTTGCCCATGCCGATATCGCTAAATTCAAAATTGCATGTTTCGCACGGCGCTCCGCAAGATTCCACTAATTCATCATAGGTATAATTCGACAGATCGCCAAGCTCCACCATTTTCTTATGTAGCTTACTCATAATTAAAACCCCCAGCTATAAATATTTTATGACTTGCTGATTAAATAATATAGTGCCAGTACCGGCAGACCTAAAGATTTAACCATCTTTTTTGAAGCTTCAAGAATAAGTGCTAAAGCAGCTGTTATATAGAATAAGAGCATTGTAATCTTATTCATGTAGTTACCCCCTTAAGTATTTCAGCAAAAACTTTCTTAATCAATCTTTATTTATTAGCGTTTTTTGTGTAGCTTACTAAGCTTTTTAGCATTCTCTTTATTGCGCCTTTACCTAACTTTTCGTTTAACTTATCCAAGTTATCTCGGATTAAAACGGCAACATCAGCCTCTCCCGGCCAATATTTATTGATTAAGTCAATAGGTACGGCAGAAAGTAGGTTTGAAGACACAATCATAGCGATGTACAAATCATCCAGTAGACCAAAGCCCGGGATTGCATCGGGTATTACATCAATCGGTGAAATGAAATAAGCAAGTGCACCGATTATCTGTGCTTTATTCGACTTTGGCACTTCCGGGTCTCTTGACAGCATAAAAAGCATATAGAAAAAATCCGGCACATTAATAAGGACTTCTGCAAACCAAATATTAGGGTGAGCATCTATGTAACTGCTTATTTTAGACCTTAGCTTAAGATAGAAATTTTCATATTCGTCATCGTGCCACTCAGGTCCGCCGTCTTTTTGGTAGTCGTATATTTTACTCAAGATTTCAGCTCCTTAGATTAAGTTAAGTATTTTTATATATTCTATACTTTTTAGGTAAATATGTAAATAATAATTGCAATTATTGCAAAAAACACTTTATAAATATATAAAACAGTAATATATACAAAAACTTAGGGCTACGGCAAAAGCCATAGCCCTAATAATTATTAATTGCTGTTTATGAATTATTCTGCCGGAGCTACCGGGGGTGCTGCCTGAGCTGCTAAAAGTGTAGCAACAAGCTTTGTGACTCCTGCTGCAATTGCAAATGAAACTGCTCCTACAAAGACTAGTATCATTGCTGACATTTGCATCGGGAACTCGGAGTACTGATTTGCAAGCCCGTAAATATTGGAGAACATTGCGACAATTGCAGCGACTGCTCCAAGAGTAATAGATGCTATTAAAAGCTTTGAGCTTATTAGTCCGGGGAACGCAAGGGCTGCTGCTGCAATACCAAGTATAGATGCTAAAATTAGTGTTGCATACTGAACTAGTCTTGCTGTGAGCTCTTTTGTTACCTTTTCTGTTGCTTCAGCTACTGCTTCGCGACCTGCGGCAATCGGATCCATTCCGGCATCGACTTTCTTTTTGATATCCTCGTTGCTGAGAAGAACTTTAAGGCCTTCCTGAATCTTGGCTTCGCCTTCTTCAAACTCACTCAACTTTTCTTTACCTGCTGCAAGCTCTTTTTCAGCATCAGAGAGCTTGGCTTCGCCTGCTGCAAGCTGACCCTTGGAGTCGTTTAGCTTTTGGTTACCGGCTGCAAGCTGACCCTTTGCGTCATTTAGCTTAGCTTCTCCGGCTGCTACCTGCTGTTTGCTGTCGTTTAGCTTCTGCTGACCTGCTGCTAGCTGTCCTGCACCGGCATCTAGCTGCTGCTTTGCTGCATCAAGCTGGGGCTTTGCTGCGTCGAGCTTTGCTTTTCCGGCTGCTAGCTTAGCTTCTCCTGCTTCAAACTGTGCTACTCCTGCCTTTGCTGATTCATATCTCTGAACTATGTCGTATGAAATCTTTAGTGTGTTCATTCTTGTTCTAGCTTGTAAAAGCTCCCAATCCGTAGCTGTGCCGCTGGCGACAAGTTCGTCATAATAAGCTTTTGCTGCGGGGTATTCATCAGCCAAAGGTCTAGCCGCGTCAGCACCAAGTTTCAGTGCAGGTAGCATCTGCTTTCCCATATTGTATTGTTCACGACTCGCTTCAAGCTGTTGTTTTCCTGCATTGTATTCCTCTACTCCTGCGTTGTACTCGGCAAGCTTCTGCTCATACAGTGCTTTACCCTGGTTATACTCTGCTGTTTTCTGAGCGAGGGTTTGCTCACCGGCTGCAATCTGCTGCTTGCCTGATTGAACCTGAGCTACACCGGCATTATACTCGTTTGTCTTTTGGTTAAGTAAGTTCTGACCTGCTGCAAGTTGCTGTTTTCCTGCATTAAGCTGGTTTTTACCGGCATTGTACTGACCTTCGCCTGCTGCCAGCTTTTCTTTTCCTTCTTCATAGGTCTCACGATTTGCTTCAAGCTTTTCCATGCCCTCTTCGAGCATTGCAATTGCTTCTAGCTTCTTTTCGCGCTCTTCTGTCTTCTTTTTCTTTACATCAAGCGTGTCAGCTATGCCGAAACCTCCGGCGACTAAGCCAAACAGGCAGATGGGAACCAGAATAAATGCTACGATTTTTAGAAAAAGTGATCCTTTCAATTTTACTCCCCCTTAATTTTAGATAATAAAAAATAACTTAAAAATCTATGGCTTTGCTTTACTTGCAAGCAGCTGTTAGATTTCATTTGCTACATTTTGTCACAGTAACATTAAATTAACATTAAAGAAAAATTTAACAAACTTTTTATAAAAAATAGTAGGCTGCAAATTACTGCAACCTACTATTAATTCTATATTACTGCTTTGATGTCACAAAAGAAGCTATTTTGGCATATACTCCAAAAGCTGCAAAGCAGGTAGCGCCTACTGCAACAGTTATCATTGCTCCCATCTGAACGGGATAATTTGAATATGCGTTGCTTATTCCGCTGATATTTGAAACTGTAGCAACTAAGGCTGATGTTACCCCCAAGGTTGCAATTGCAGTCAGCATTTTGGGGCTAAATGCTCCCGCTACTGCTATTCCGGCGCCTGCAATGCCTAATACTGAAGCGAGTAAAAGTGTAGTATATTGAAGGATTCTGGCTTTTAGTTCCTTTGTAGTTTTTTCAGTTGCCTCAGCTATGGCTGCTCTGCCTGCTGCTATCGGATCCATGCCGGAATCAACTTTATCCTTTACATCCTGGTTGCTAAGAAGTTTTGCTATGCCCTCATTAATCTGTCGCTCGCCTTCTTCAAATTCCGCAAGCTTTGCTTTACCAGCAAGCAGCTCCTTTTCTGCATCAGAGAGCTTTGCTTCCCCTGCTGCCAGCTGATTTTTTGATTCATAGAGCTTGTATTGACCGGCTGTGAGCTGCTTTTGGGCATCTGTCAGTTTTGCTTCGCCTGCAATAAGCTGATTTTTAGACTCATTTAGTTTTTGATTTCCGGCATCCAGTTGATTTTTAGCATCAGCAAGCTTTGCTTCCCCAGCTTCCAAAACTTTTTTATTATCTTCTAGCTTTTTGCTGCCCGCGTCGAGCGCAGCTTTAGCAGCGGCTAGCTCTTTTTCTGCTATTTCTAGCTTCTGCTTTGACTCGTCGAGTACTTTTCTGGCTTCTGCAAGCTGGGCTTCTGCAATCGGAATCTGTTTTTTGGCTTCCTCAATTTGAGC
>JAAZCZ010000016.1 GCA_012513005.1 Oscillospiraceae bacterium
AAAAGTTTGCAATCCCGTGTGCCAGCATAAAGAGTATTACGCCTATTACGAAATACACCAAAACTGTGAGGATAAATCCCATTAATGTCGGTGCAGCTATGCCGAGTGTCAGGTAGTAAAGACCGAGGTTAATTGCAATTCCGAGAAAGACTATATCAAGAACCGCCCGTACACCATATACGGGCGGTTTTATTCTAATATCATGCTATATATTGTGGTTTTATGCTGTATTCTTCTGCTGTACATTGTACACTGTCGCTTGCTTGTCGCTTAAATTGGCTAAATGATAATACAAGTTACCATACAGCGCTACACGATTTCATTTGCGATAGCATTCTTTAATGCAGTAGCCAATTTGTAGGCAAGTAATGGTGGTACGGCGTTGCCAACTTGAGTAAACTGTCTTGCGGTTGCGCCTGTAAACACGTAATCATCGGGGAATGTTTGTAACCTCGCGCATTCTCTCACAGAAAGTGTGCGGGGAGAAAACGGATGCAGGTGTGAGCGTCCACCACCTTTTGTTCCTCCTGCAATAACCGTTTTTGACGGAAGTCGGGGGTCAAGTCTGTCTACACGACCAAGTTTATCTCTACCGCCATATGGCAAAACCATGTACCGCGAAATTGATTGTGCTGTATGTTCGCGTGTAATATGGTTTTTTGTGTCGTTCAAACTTCTGAAAAAGACAGAACCGCAAGGGGTTACTTTGGCGCTCGGTTGAGGCAACACAACAGGCGTCTTTCCTCGCGTACCGGCCACAATCCATCTCATGCGATTTTGCGGTACTCCGTAATGTGCGGCATTGATAACTTGCGGTTCAGTAATGCTATATCCCATGTTACATAATTCATCAAGCGCCGTTTTTATTCTGCCGTCAGTGTCGCATTCCATAATACCCGCAACATTTTCTATCAAAAAAGCTAAAGGTTGGAATTCTTTGATATACCATATGTAATCAAATATCAAAGTTCCCTTTTCTTCATCGTCAAAGCCCTTTCGTTTGAAATTATCATCATCTTTATTAAACCTCTGATTAGCCGCAATGCTAAATGATTGACACGGTGGCCCGCCATGGAACACGCCTTGAAAACCTGTTGTTATCCCCTTTTGACGCAGTATATTTGCCAGTTCATCTCGTTTGCTAATATCTCCAGAATAAAAGGGCGGTCCAATAACTGTTTTTTCGGGATTATTCTTTCTCAAGGTATTACAGCATATTTCGTTGAATTCGATTGAGATAAGGTTATCAAACCCGGCGTAACTAAACCCCACATCAAAACCGCCCGCACCAGAAAAGAAACTAACGGCAGGTATTGCTCTGTTGCACTGTTCTTTCTCATCAAGGGTTTCAATCGGTTGTAGACAACTATCTGGTATCTCCGGGTAATCCTCATAACGCAAAGCATCATAGGTTAGCTTTTCCAAAGAAAGCAGTTTTGATAAAGCTATGCCTTTATGGGTTGCTTTTTGTAGCAATTCGTTTTGCTTTAGCAGAGTTACTTTGTTTTCAGAACCAGTCATTAAGCTATCTCCTTTGTGGCTTGTAGGAAAACATCGTGCGCTTCTTGTTTTGTCTTGAAGTCGCTCTGTTCATTCGCTTTTAGCCATTTTCTATAATACATATGTACCGCACGGTGGCATGATGGGCAAAGCCCAACTATATCAGCCAACGATGTTCCATGAGATGAAATAGCGACGGAAGAAGATAGCGGCAACAGATGGTGAATGTCAAGCATATAATCCGTCCATGGATAGCGGGTACTCATGGCTGCACCACAAGCACAGCAGACGGGCGTTGGGTTGACTTGCCGATAGTATTTGCGTAACAGTCCGCTGCGTTCAACACGGAAATGCTCAACTCTTTTTTTGTTTCCCTCAATAAATTCAACGTCTGCGGGGTCAGCAGTAAACACTTCAAAAGTTGGTATTATGATTTTTTTCGTGATTGAAGTCATTTCAAGGAATTCTTCAATGCGCTCTGCTTTGGGAAAACGGTTTTCCGGCTTCAAAAACTGTGAGAGCATCTCTGCTTTTGCGTTTTCGTTTATTTCATCCAGATAGAGATAACCTCCGTACACTTTCAAAACGCTCAACTGGCTAACAAATATCACCATTTCTCGCAACTGTCTACGTTCAGTATCAGTGTAACGGTATTCGACAGGTTTTAGAGCCTTAAAATAATCAATATCTTCAAAACCGGTGCAGTTATTTCCGATAATATAAGTAAAAATATCATCTAAAGACGCTTTGGCTTCAATGTCCATTTCTTGTCTGGCAATCAAAAATTTTATAATCGCACAAAACGGATAAACGCGCTGTTCTGCCGAATTATAATTATCAAAGGCCGGAAAAGGGAAGCGAAACTTTGACACGTAGTTAAACAAATAGTCGTCTACACTCTTTATTTTTCCGTCGCTATTTGCTAAATCGCGGCAGATATCTGTTACCACAATTCTGTTACCCAAAAAGCTTGCAAGAAAAGAGCATTGAAATACGCGGGAATAATTCCGTTTGATGGTATAACTCACTGGCAAAAACGGCATCCCTGTTTCTGATACCAAAGTGTTACGGAATAGTTGTTCGCAAGCAGAAATATCAGCATTATCAAATTTAACCAGCACTTTGGCTATTTCCTTAAGCACATCATATTGGAAGTATAATAATCTTCCTTGATCCCAACGCCACATATTCAGCCCTCCACAACCTTGGGTGTTGTTATCTCAACGATATCATCAAGCCCGCAATTTAGGACAGCGCATATTTTAGCAAGACTTTCCATTGACACCGTTTCATTCTTTCCCATTTTTGCAATTACGTTTGTACTAACGCCCGCCCGCTTGCGTAATTCTGTTTTTGTGATACTCTTATCTATGAGCAATTTCCATAGTCTGTTGTAGTTTATCGCCACGGTGCATACCTCCAAACGCAATTATACTAGTATACGATACCACAAAGCGCGGCAAAAGTCAAGACATTATCAGTATATCGTGATATTATTTTGATATTGTATTAACTCCGCCTTGCTCTGCGGCTGCAATAAAGCGTCAGGTCGGTTTTGTACCCCTCGAACACGTCCACGCGGGTTATGTCATACAAAACGCCATTGTAGCGTAAAACGTGGGCGGTCGTAATGTCGTCGCGCCAGTTAATCACGAATTGGACTTCCTCAACGGCTTGAACGGACATAGCCGCGTAAACCTCTTTCCCGGAAAGCTGCCGGAAGTATGCCCACATGGGCGGGGATATGGGGGTTAATGTTTCAATCGAATAACCGTCCGGGTCTTGTGTGTGCGTAACGGCTAAAATCTCGATTTTTTTATCTTTCAGCTTCATAACAATGCCCCTTTCGTTGCCCTCAATTCAATTTAGGTTAAATTGCGTTTATGAATTCGTTGTAATGCTCATATAGTCCGACGTAACAATCCAGTAACGCCGCCGCTCCGTCAATTCGTTGTCGGGGCGATTGGTTTTTAATGGGTACAATGTTCCCGTTGCGGTCGGTCTGAACGCCCGTATTCGTCAAGCACCATTTCAAAATAGGGTTGTTGTTGTAAATAACCCTGTGCGCCTGCAAGAGCAAAAACTCACTCAAGGTAAGCCCCAAGCTCTTGCCCTCGTAATAAGCCTCGTAGCTCTCTGCCGAAAGCCTGATTTTATTATCATTTTCTTCCCGTATTGAGCCTTCCGGAATAGCCGTTTTTACACGGCGAAGTATGGTCTCGATTCGTATTAAAAGTAAAATAGGCGAAAACGGCTTTGCAACATAGTCATCGGCACAGAGATTAAATGCTCTAAGCTGAGTTGCCTCGTCTTCCAAAGCGCTGAGCATAATAACAGCAATGTCGGGTCTTTGCTGTCGCAGCTCCTCCAAAACCTCAATGCCGCTTATCCCGGGCACCATAATATCTAAAACAGCCAAATCAAAGGGCGTAGCCAAAGCAGCCTCTAATGCCTCGTCTCCGTTTTCTGCCCTTGTTATCTCATAGCCCGCCATACTCAGGTATTAAAAAGCACATCAGAAATAACTCTGTCGTCTTCTAATAATAGTATTCTGCTTTTCATACTTTCTCCTTTTAACTAATAAGGCTTATTAGCTACTATAAGCTTTCGATGTGTAGATTGTGTGTAGATGCTGTGAAAATATAAACGCGATTTTGCTTGACACTCGTGCTATAATTTATATAGTTTTTAGGGGAGGAGGCAATGATTCTATGAGCTGTGATGTAAAAATAGTAAGCTGCCCCGACTATGAAGCTAAAACTGCCAAGGCTGCCTTGGAGGCTGTCTTGGAGCCGTTTGATTTTTTAGATAACATCAAACCCGGAATGAAAATTGCAATTAAGGCTAATATGGTTGCCAAGGCAAAGCCCGAGGAAGCGGCGGTGACAAACCCGGTTTTGGTGACAGAATTATGCCGACTGCTAATTAACAGAGGCGCCGAGGTAACAGTGGGCGACAGCCCCGGGGGGCTTTTTGACCCGCCTTGGCTAAACAGCATATACAGCGGCACCGGCATGAAGAGCGTTTTGGAGACAGGTGCAAAGCTCAACACCGACTTTGAGGTTAGAGATATTAGCTTCCCCGAGGCTAAAACAGCAAAACACTTTCCCTACACCGCGTGGCTACTTAAGCACGATATGGTAATTAACTTTGCCAAGCTCAAAACCCACGCTCTAACGGGCATGACCTGCGCTGTTAAAAACCTATTCGGCACGATAGCAGGCACACGCAAGGCAGAGTTTCACTATATGTACCCCAAAACATCGGACTTTTGCAGTATGCTTGTGGATTTAAACGAGTTTACAAAGCCTTCTATGACAATAGTCGATGCAGTTTTGTGCATGGAGGGTAACGGACCTACAAAGGGAAACCCGAGACACATGGGCGCTTTGTTAGCCGCTAAAACCTCTTATGCGGCAGACTTACTCTGCGCGCATCTAATCGGCATAAAAAACGAAAACGCTGCAACCGTGGCAGCTTCTATTAAACGGGGCAAATGTCCGGATAGTTGGGAGAAGCTAAATATTATAGGCGACCCTGAGCCATTTATAATAAATGACTTCGACAAGCTGCCGGCACCTCCGCTTGTAACCTTTGAAACAAATCCGATTTTTGAATATTTAATCAAGCAGTTTTGGGCGCCTGCTCCCAATGTAAGCACTGATGACTGCATAGGCTGCGGCAAGTGCGCCGAGGTATGCCCCATGTCTGCTGCCAAGATAACAGACAAAAAAGCGCGGATAAAAAGAACAAAGTGCATACGCTGCTTCTGCTGTCAGGAGTTTTGCCCCAAGGGCGCAATCACAGTTAAAAGACCGCTTATTCCGAGGCTGGTTACCAAGATATAAAATAACTTATAATCAATAATAACATAATAAAAGGCTGTGCAGTTAGTGTTTTGCACAGCCTCATTTTTATTTGTTTTTTATAATTTGCAGGGTTTCTAAAAGATAGTCTCCAAACTCTTTGCCGGTAGCCCCGTCTTTTTTGCCGCTTATCACAATTTTTCTCTCTTTTTTTGTGCAAATGTCAAGGGCGTTTTCCAGTAGCTGCGCTTTATCCTGCCTGCCTATGTGATTTAAAAGCATTATTAAAGCTCTTAAAATACTCTCGGGGTTAGAGTAGTCGCCCTCGCCTTTTTCTATCTTGCGGGGGGCAGAGCCGTGAATTGCCTCGAACATGGCGTAGCGGTCGCCTATGTTTGCGCTGCCCGCAGTGCCGACACCTCCCTGAATTTGCGCGGCTTCGTCAGTTAATATGTCGCCGTATAAATTAGGCAGCAAAAAGACCTTGAAATCAGCCTGCGTTTTCTCATTAATCAGATTTGCAGACATAATATCCACATACCACTCATCGCAGATGATTTCAGGATAATCCTTAGCAACTTCGCTGCAAATGCTGCTAAACATGCCGTCTGTCCTTTTCATGATATTGGATTTAGTGACAACCGAGACTCTGAGATTGCCGTTTTTAGCGGCGTATGAAAAGGCAGCGCGGGCAATTCTCTTTGTGCCGCCGTCTGTTGTAACCTTAAAGTCAACTGCCATCTCATCGGGGAATAATATACCGTCACTGCCGAGTGCGTATTCACCCTCGGTGTTTTCTCTAAAAAACACCCAGTTAATGCCCTTTTCGGGAATGTCAATTTGCCGCACATTGGCATATAAATCAAGCTCTTTTCTAAGCGCAACATTGGCACTGCCAAGGCTGCCGCCCGAGGGAGTTGTTGTCGGACCTTTTAGCAGAACATCACAGGATAGTATCTGATCTAGGCTCTCATCGGGCAGGGCGCAATTTAGCTTCTGCCTGTTTTCGATGGTAAGACCGTCAATATCCAAAAGGCTAATTTTGCCGCTTTTTATTTCATCGCACATAAGGAAATTTAGCACACGGCGAGCCTCTGCCATAATAATAGGACCTATGCCGTCTCCGTCTGCTATGCCGATTTTAATATTTTCGGCGTTATTATAATCCTTTGGCGGCAGAGCGTTTTTTATTTTATCCTGCCTCATA
The DNA here is from genome assembly GCA_012513005.1 of Oscillospiraceae bacterium. Lineage (GTDB taxonomy): Bacteria > Bacillota > Clostridia > Oscillospirales > Oscillospiraceae > Scatomorpha. Next base: position 6,514 of record JAAZCZ010000016.1, read on the forward strand.
AGCTGCTCATTTAGCAGCTTTTTAAATTTTTCGGCAGCTTCTTCTATCTGCTTATCTCTATTAGTATTCTCATTCATTTTTTAGCCCTCCGATGTAGTTTAGAAGCCCGCCTGCTAAGAGCATATCCTTTTGCCTATCTGAAAAATCGCACAAAAGCTCAATTTCGCCGGCATCTGTTATAATGCTCAGCCTGCCTTTTTTTATAGCATCAGGTATGTTGTTTGCATTTATTTTTTCGCAGCTAAGGAGCTTATCATAGTCATTCGGGTCTTTTAATATTAGCGGCAGGATACCTGCGTTTATGAGATTTGCCTCGTGTATGCGGGCAAAGCTCTTTGCGATAACGGCACGCACACCCAAATACATAGGCACAAGTGCAGCATGCTCTCTTGACGAGCCCTGACCGTAGTTATATCCCGCCAGAATATAGGAATTATCGAACATACTTGCCCTTGCAGGAAATTCGGGGTCAATGGCAGTAAAACAAAATTCAGAGAGCTTTTCGATATTTGAGCGGTAGGGCAAAACCTTTGCACCTGCCGGCATAATGTGGTCTGTTGTAATATTATCTCTCACAGCCAGAGCTAGATTAAGTTCTATATTCTCAGGCAGTTTCTTAAAAACAGGCAGGGGTTTAATATTAGGTCCTCTTATGATTTCTACATTTTTGGCATCCTCCGGAGAGCAGGGTGCAATAATGCCGCTGTCATCAGCCTTATACTCATCGGGCACATCATAGGGAATAAATATTTCGTCATCGCTGAGACTTTTAGGGTCTGTAATTTCGCCATAAAGAGCTGCCAAAACCGCCGTTTCAGGCGAGGCTAAATATACCATAGCATCGGCAGTTCCGCTTCTGCCTTTAAAATTGCGGTTAAATGTCCTAACACTCACGCCATGAGACGGAGGCGAAAAGCCCATGCCGATACATGGACCGCAGGCACACTCTAAGAGCCTTGCCCCGCTTGCTAAAATATCAGACAAAGCTCCGCAGTCAGAGAGCATTGTAAGCACCTGCTTTGAGCCCGGGGAAACGGACATGCTGACATCGGGATGTATCCTTTTGCCGCGCAATAAAGCTGCGGCTTTTAGCATATCGGAGAGCGAGGAATTTGTGCAGGAGCCGAGGCAGACCTGCGTGACCTTCGTTCCCGCTACCTCGGAAACAGGCACAACATTGTCCGGCATATGCGGCAGGGCTATCATAGGCGTTAGTTCAGACAGATTAATATCTATTATCCTGTCGTAAGAAGCTCCCTCGTCAGCCGAAAGAGCAGTATAATCAGAGGCTCTGCCTTGGGCTTTTAAAAACTCAAAGCTTCTCTCATCAGAGGGAAAAACAGAGCTTGTAGCTCCTAATTCAGCGCCCATATTTGTGATTGTCGCTCTTTCCGGCACGCTGAGAGTTAAAACACCCTCGCCGCCCCACTCGATAACATAGCCCACGCCACCCTTGACACTCAGAATTTTAAGCAGATATAAGGCTATGTCTTTGGCGCTCACAAAGGCAGAGAGCCTGCCGCTCAGTCTCACAAGTATAACCTTTGGCACCTCGATATAATATGCTCCGCCGCCCATGGCAGCTGCCACATCCATGCCGCCTGCGCCAAAGGCAAGCATGCCTAAGCCGCCCGCTGTCGGTGTGTGACTGTCTGAGCCAATAAGTGTCTTGCCGGGCACGGCAAAACGCTCTAAATGCACCTGATGGCAGATGCCGTTACCGGGCGAGGAATAGTAAACCCCGTATTTTTTGGCAACGGAGGCAATATACCTGTGGTCATCGGCATTTTCAAAGCCGGATTGAAGCATGTTGTGGTCTATATATGCAAGGGAAATATCGGTCTTTACCCTCGGTTTTCCCATAGCCTCCAAGGCAAGATACGCCATTGTGCCCGTTGCATCTTGTGTGAGTGTCTGGTCGATTTTAATTCCGATTTCGCTGCCCTGCTTAATTTCGCCGCTTAGTAAATGCGCGCTTAGTATTTTATCTACTATATTTTGCTTCACTTTCTATTCCCCCATATCCGACATGGATAACCCTGCATTTTTAACATGCTCAAGGCTTGCGCTTTTTGCCTGCTCGGCATTGTGAGACAGCAGGGCAGAGTATATAGCCTCATGCTCCACAAGAGATTTTTTAGCCCGCTTGTGATTTGAAATCGAGGCTTTGCGGTATTTAATCATCTTTTTGTGAATTCCGTTTAGCGTGTCGCAGAGGGCGCGGCTACCGCTGCTTTTATATAAGAGCAGATGAAAATCCGAGTCTAAGTCCTTAATTTTATCTGAGCTTGCCGCATCTTCCTTCTCTGTGTAAAACTGCAATAAATCCAGTATATCCCGCATCTTAGAAAGCTGCTCGTCTGTAATATATAAAGCTGCTCTCTCGGCAGCGATGCCCTCGATTGCAAGGCGGATTTCATACATATCGAGCATATCCTCACGGGAAATGCCGACAACAACAGCACCCTTTGTGCCTTCCTCCAAAATCCGCTCCTGCTCAAGCCTGCGCATAGCCTCGCGCACAGGCGTGCGGCTCACGCCTAATTCCTCTGCCAGCCTCTGCTCGACTAAGACCTCGCCTCTTTCGTATTTCCCGCTCAAAATATCTCTTTGCAGCTTTTCAAAAATCTGATCTGCTATTGATATGCTCCTGTGTTCTCTCATTTTATCCTCCCATAAAGACTGTGGAACGGCATGTCTTCTATAAGCTCTGCTATTCTTAGTGACAGCTCCTCATTAGATAAGGCAGTCACTCTTCCGTTTTCATATTCTAAGTCTACAAAGTCGCGAAGCCTTATCACTAAAGCATCTGACTTAGAGAGCTTATCATCTCCCGTGAGCTTATAATGCCCGTTTAGCCAGTAGGCTATTCCGGCAAGCCCTGAGTTTTTTGAAACAGACACCGTAGCCGGGCGGGAAAGCAGCTTTTCTGTGTTGAAAATATTATATATTTCCTCGTCTTTAAGCAGACCGTCTGCGTGAATACCTGCCCTTGTCAGGTTAAACTTATCCCCTACAAAGGGTGTCATCGGGGGAATTTCATAGCCTATCTCGTTTTTATAATACTCGGCAATCTCGGTTATTACCCGAGTATCCATGCCGTCTAATGAGCCGCGCAGGGAGGCATACTCAAAGACCATAGCCTCAAGCGGCACATTGCCTGTGCGCTCACCTATTCCGAGCAGGGAGCAGTTTACCCCGCTTGCCCCAAAGAGCCATGCAGCCGAGGCATTTGCAACAGCCTTGTAAAAATCATTGTGCCCGTGCCACTCCAAATACTCGCTTTTAACTCCGGAATAGTGCTGCAAGCCGTAGATTATTCCGGGCACACTCCGCGGCAGTGCCACCTCGGAATAGGGCACGCCGTAGCCCATAGTGTCGCAGGCACGAATCCTAAGCGGTATTCCGGCATCCTCACAGAGCCGCATCAGCTCATTCACAAAGGGCACAACAAAGCCGTAGAAATCTGCTCTTGTGATATCCTCCAAGTGACACCTCGGCATAACTCCGGCAGAAAGTGCGTCTTTAACTGTTGCCGTGTAATATTCAAGCGCACTGCTGCGGGTCATTTTCATCTTGTTGAAGATATGATAATCACTGCAGGAAACAAGTATGCCGGTCTCCCTAATGCCAAGCTCACGCACAAGCCTAAAATCCTCGCGGCTTGCCCTAATCCATGTAGTTATCTCAGGAAAACGAAGCCCCAAATCCATGCATCGGGCAATCGCCTCTTTATCTCGCTCGCTGTAAATAAAAAATTCAGACTGCCTTATTATCCCGTATGGACCTGCCAGCTTACTAAGCAGCTTAAATAAATCCTCAATCTGCTTTGGGGTATAGGGATTAATAGACTGCTGCCCGTCACGAAATGAAGTGTCCGTTATCCAAATATCCTCGGGCATGTTCATCGGCACACGGCGATGGTTAAATGCTATCTTCGGCACCTCGTCATAGCTGTATACATCGCGGTATAAAATAGGGTTTTCCACATCCTGCAGGGAATAACGATAGTCGTTCTCCTCCAAGAGGTTTGTTCTGGGCGATAAGCTTAGCATACTGCACACTCCTTTTCACCAGTGTGTATAATTGTATACAATTATACAACCATCCAAGCCCTGTGCATAGTATTAATAGAGATATTTTCTGCTCAAAAATATATAATCTATGAATAATTATTTAGGCAAATCACACAAAAAGGTATTTTAAAGCAAAAAACACGGCAGGGAGATATAGAAACCCTGCCGTGTCAAAATATTTTCTTATTACTTTTTATGACGTTTTTTCGTCTAATACAACGCTGAGTGTGATTGCACTTCCTGCCCGCCAAATCGAAATCTTTACTGTGTCTCCGCTGCTGTATGCAAGTAGCTTTGAATCTAAATCCTCGCGGGATAAAATAGCACTGCCGCCCAATTCGGTGATGACATCGCCAACAAGCAGACCTGCTTTTTGGGCGCAGCTTCCGTCTCCCACATAGTTAATATAAGCCCCGCGCACCATGTTGTAGTATGATGCAACAGTTGACGAGACTGTTTGAACATTTATCCCGAGGCAGGCTCTCTCGCCCACACAGCCCTTGGATAAAAGCTCGTTTGCAACGGAAAGCGCCTCGTTAATAGGCACTGCCAGCCCCAAGCCGTTTAAATCCTTTGCCAAAATAACGCCGACAACCTCGCCCACAGAGTTATAAAGAGGTCCGCCTACACTGCTTTCATTAATAGCAGCGTCAAAACGCAGGGGGTGGGGTGAGCCGTCTGTGTTGGGCATTGGAGCTACACTGTCAGCAGAGATTATTCCGGATGTGATTATCGGCATAGCCTCGTCAGCAGCAAAGCCCACAGGATAAACGCTCTCGCCGCCTCGCATCAGTGTGCTGTTTCCTATTGCCGCCGGGGTGAGCTTTTCTGCATCAATTTTAAGCAGGCAGATACCCGTTGCAGCGTCAAAGCCGACAACCTTTGCGGTGTAGGTCTTATCAATATCCAAGGAAACATTAACGGGGTAATTTTGTTCCACAGACTCTTTGAGCATCGGGTAGTTTGTGACTATATGCCCGTCAGCAGATACTACAAAGCCGGAGCCAATAACACTCTGACCCTTATTGCCCTGCCCGAAACCGCCGCCGTTTGCTTTGTCTATCTTAATGCGGACAGTCTGCGCCTTTGCAAGTGCGTATATGTCCGAGGTGTCAAAGCCACCGGGTGTTAGCGGATAAAGCGGGCCTAAATCGGGAGTAGCAGTGGGGAGTGACATTGAGCTGATGCCGAGGTTTGCGCCGTTTGTAACAGCTGCCCGCTCGCGCGAGGTCATGTACGCCCCGCCGACACCGCCCAAAAGGGCACAGGCAAGGGCAAAGGCAATAACCGCAACAAAAGAGGGTCTTGCCTCTGCCTTCTTTATTTCCTCGGGCTCATTAGCAGGAAAACGCACAGCAGGAGTAGCCTCGCTCTCGTGAACGAAACTTGCATCTTTATAAAAGCTCGGTTTTGATTTTAAT
>JAAZCZ010000094.1 GCA_012513005.1 Oscillospiraceae bacterium
ATTGCCTTCGGGTCGCCTGTGATTTCGCCCTTCGCCTGCTTGGAGAAGGTCTGAATTCCGCTGACAACCAGGATTACTGCAAGGATGATGAGTGCAACTGCAAAGATGAGCTGGAACCAGTTACCCCAAGCAAGTGCTTCGGGTGCGCCGCTCATGAAGCCTGCGACCTTTGCCTTGATTGTGAGACCAAGGGAGGTGAGTGTTGCAACCAGCATGAAAATCATGGGTACAAAGAACATCTTGTTGGACTTGCCGATATTTCCGAGCCAGCATGCAACTGCCATGAGTGCAACGGCGGCGAGGAGCTGGTTGGCGGCTCCGAAGAGACCCCAGATCTGGCTGAGCTTTAAGAAGCCGAGGCCGCAGCCGATGGTGACCATGATGAGTGTGCCGACAACGGGTTTTGCAAAGAATCCGCGAAGACCCTTAACGTCTTTTGCATTCTCGCCTTCCTTGAGGAAGAGCTCTGAGAAGAGGTAACGGCCAAGTCTTGTGCCTGTGTCAAGAGATGTAAGAGCAAAGACAGAGACAGCAAGTGTGAGCAGTGTGTAGACTGTTTTAAACAGTGAGGATGTCTCGGGTGTCTGACCGGTCATTAAAGCGACCATCGTTGCAATACCGTCTGCAAAGATTGCGGGCGGGGAGACGATTTCGCCTGCTTTGACCTTGTCCCAAATAACTGCTACTGCGAGCAGGGCGACGATTGCGAGTATGCACTCGATAATCATTGCGCCGTAGCCGACTACCTTGGTGTCTTTTTCGCTGGACAGCTGCTTAGAGGTTGTTCCGGAAGAAACAAGGCTGTGGAAGCCGGAGATGGCTCCGCATGCAACTGTTATAAAGAGTGTGGGGAAGAGGAAGCCGATTTTGGATGTGAAGCCTGTGAACATGGGCAGCTGCAGTGATACCTTGCCGACTGAGCCCACAACACCGATTGCGGCGAGCAGAAGCATGCCGTACAGCAGGAAGGAGCTCAGATAGTCACGGGGCTGAAGCAGTATCCATACAGGCAGTAAGGATGCTAAGGTGATGTAAACTGCAATAAAGATGACCCAAGCTGTGCGGCCGAGGTTTACACCGACATTGAGGCCGACAACGGTAATCACAACGATACCGATAACACCGACTATAGTTGCGGGGCCGAGTTTTGCGCCCTTGCGATAGACAAAGAATCCGAAGATAACAGCTATCACGATGAAGAGCAGGGATGTTGTTGCTGTTGATGCGTTAGCAGAAACAGCGCCGAGACCTGTTGTGAACAGAGGGCCTTCGGACATGAATGTGCCTGCAACAACGGCTGTAAAGGAGGCTATGACAAGTATAAGAACAAGAAGAGCAAAGATAATGAACAGCTTGTATGCTTTCTGACCTATGTTCTCCTTAATAACCTCTGCTACAGAACGACCGCCGTGGCGGACGGATGCAAACAGGGCACCGAAGTCATGCATTGCTCCGAAGAAAATTCCTCCGATAACAATCCACAGGAAAACGGGCAGCCAGCCGAAAACGGCAGCCTGAATAGGTCCGTTTATGGGGCCTGCTCCTGCGATGGATGAAAAGTGGTGACCCATGAGCACGGCAGGGTGTGCCGGCACATAGTCTTTGTTGTCAAATTTGCTGTGTGCGGGTGTAGGACGATCGGGGTTTACTCCCCACTTCTTTGCAAGCCAGGAACCATAAAATACATATCCCAGACCAAGAAGCACTACACCGATGACAAGTACGAGAATAGGACTCATTTACTTTCACTCCTTAATAATGTTGTATAAAAATTTTTTAGACATGATCCCGCTTTGTTTGTCACGACCAACTCCTCTCCTAAGCAGACTGCACAGGCTCTCAAATTAGACCACCCGTGAAGCCCAAACTTATAGCTTCTGTATTCCTTGCGGCGGCGGATGAGTTTTAGCACTTCGGGGTCCATCTTATTTGCAACAAAAACTGCAAGACAAGATGTCTCCTTGTGCTCGCTGTGCGGCACTACCTTTGAGAAGGCATCCTGCACAGCATAGTCAAGGCATTTCTTGGCTGTTTCTTCATCTATTTCATCGGCAGAGAACAAATAGAGATGTTCATTTGCCTCCATCGCCCAGATTTTAGCGGACTTAACAAGCACATAGCCCTCACCACGGGAATGAAAATCCGCGCGTAAAACAAGGGGCAATCCCGGATTATCTTCTACCGGAACAATGTTATAATCGTACTCAAAAGCATCTTTAAGCTTCTCTAACAAAAGGTTTCTATCTATACTCAAAAAAGCACCTCGGAAAAATTATGCGCAAAATATATGTGAACAAAGTATTAACTACCCCCAACTATACTACTTTGCGAATAATAATACAAGTATATTGTGATAAAAAATTGACATTATCGAGGCAAAATGTGTATATAATGAGAAAATTATGCTGTATACACTTTATTTAATCCCAATGAGTGTTATAATCAGTGAGTGTAGTACTGATATTATAAGACTGTCCCTGCAGCGCACACAAATTTTATTTGCGCCAATAAGGGATAAAGCAGAGGAAACAGGATGAACATTTTCGGGAAAAAATTAAAACTCGCAATTTCAGCAGACGGCAATTCAAATATTGTCACGGTACTCTTAGACGGACTTCCCGCAGGCACAAAGGCTGATTTAGACAAAATAAATGAAAGAATGACAGAGCCGCTTTCGGGGCTTTCGGAGCTTGGGATAGACAAAAGAAGCACAGAGCCCCCGGCAATAGTCAGCGGAATTGAAAACGGCAGACTAACGGGCTTGCCCCTTGTTGCACTTATAAAATGCACGGCAGAAAACCCAAGCGCAAACCCCGATGTCCTAGTGCCGGGCACAGATGACTTAGCTTTATATCTCGGAAACTGCGGCAACACGGGAGCATACAGCGGCAGGCGAGATGCTGCCCTGCTCTTTGCGGGGGCTGTTGCTGAGGAACTGCTGATTAAATACGGAATAAGCCTATTTTCTGAAATTATGCAAATAGGTGAAGCTAAATACGACAGCACAGCTGATAGCCCGGACATGGAGATGAAAAAAGCGCTGCTGGATGCCAGAGGCGGGGGAGACTCCGTGGGCTGCACTATATTGTGCCGTGCAAAGGGCGTACCGGCAGGCTTGGGCTCTCCTGCATTTTACGGCCTTGAATCAGCTATTTCTGCCCTGGTTTTTTCCGTACCCGGAGTCAAGGGCGTGCAGTTTGGCGCAGGCTTTGGCTTTGCAGCAATGAAGGGCAGCACAGCAAACGACAGCATAGTATTAAAAGACGACAAAATAAAAGCTGAAACAAATATGTCGGGCGGCATAGACTGCGGGATATCAAATGGCGAGGAAATAGTGCTCAGCTGCGCGCTCAGACCGACTCCCCATATAACCAGGCAGCAAAACACGGTGAATACCAAAACAATGCAAAGCGAAGAGCTTAGACTAAGGGGCAGAACAGAAGCCTGCCTAGGTCCTCGTGCCTTGCAGCTTATAAAAGCTGCAGTAGCCCTTTGCATAGCAGACGCCGTGCTTATAAAAAACCTCAAAGCAGAAGGAGAAACAGATGGAAAGTAACACAGCAGCAAAAAGAATATCGGCAGGAGCCATAGCCAGGGCAACTGCCGCTATAATAATGGCGGTACTTCTGCTCACGGTGACAAGCTTTTCATTTATAAAATTCTTATCAGGAGCAAAAACTGTGACAAGCACAGAGGATTTAAAAGAAGGAGCATATGTGAGACTCGAAATACCCCGCGCGCTTGCATACACGGCAGAGAGCTACAGCAGCGCGAAAAAAGTAACAGCCAGATTCATGATAATTCCAATGGAGGGCAGGCTGCTCACAATAAGACTGCCTGAGCGGTATTTTAGCTCTGCTGACGAAATAATAAAGCAGACAAATGACATGCTCACAAGCGGTATTCACGGCAACAAATATATAGTCATAGAGGGCACAGTCTCCACCATGACACAAAGCGCCTACGATTACAGCAGCAAGTGGGTAAAAGAAAACATGAGCAGCTTAGTCGGCAGAGAGATAATAACAAGCAGCGAGAATATCGAGGAATATCTCTCCGACTTTGTGATTAACGCAGATCATATCGGCGCATTTAGCAGCAACTTTGCAATCACTATATATATTCTGACAGCTATACTTATTATATATGCTCTTTTTGAAATATTTATGCCGAGGAAGAAAATAGACGATAATACAGATATTAAATCAGATTCAAAAGCAGCAGAAGAAGAGGAAGAAGAGGA
>JAAZCZ010000095.1 GCA_012513005.1 Oscillospiraceae bacterium
CAGAGACTCACAGTGAATGTGGCAAAGGTTAAGCAGGAAATAAATGACATACTTGTGTTGCTAAAATTCACATATGATCCTGCAACTGACACATGGATACCGCCGAAAAAAATCAAACTTAGTAAGGAAGAAGAGAGGCAGCTCCTCGCACTTTTAGCGGCTCTTGCAAACGACAGCGCAAAGGTCTTAGAGGACATAGCAGGAATAGTATCCGATTTAAACACTATACTAAAAGTCACAGGACCCTTTGTGAGTGAGGCGGCGCAGGCTGCAAACGAGCATCTTGCAATAGCCCTCCAGCACTTCCAAGACGCTTCAAACAGCATGACCAAGGCTACATCCGCAATGAAGGCTATATTCCAGCACCTAAACGGTCTGCCGGATGTTAAATTTCCGACTTTAGGCTCGGAGTACAGCCAGCGCATGGACAGCCTGCTTAAAAACCTGCGCGGGGCATCAAATTCGCTCGGCGGTTTCGGCGAGGACATAGACAGGTCGAGCAAGCAGCTCATAGCTGAGCTTAGGGCGGTTAATGATCAGCTTAATTTGGTCCTGCTCATGTTTGTAGATGCCATGAACAATATAATGAATAAATCTCTTGCCAGCAGATGCACGGATGTGCCCGAGGAGGACATAAACTCAACAGAGGGCAAGGTGAGGTCCTGCTCAAACACCGGAGCCGTGCAGGGCGAAACCAATGTTGGCGGCATAACAGGCTCAATGGACCTTGAAAACAAGGTAGAGCCCACAAATGCACTCACAGGCATGGCAATGGGAGCTTTAGCACCGCACTATTTCACCAAGTGCTACATGCGTGACTGCGAGAGCACGGGAGTAATAACAGCCAAAAAAGACCATGTCGGCGCACTTGTCGGCATGCAGAGCATAGGCTCTGTGGCAGATTCCCGCGGCTTTGGAGCTGTCAGCAGTGAAGGCGGAAACTATGTAGGCGGAGTTGCGGGCAGGTCAATGTCAATTATTGCCGATTCTTGGGCAATGTGCTCACTCTCCGGCGGCAGCAGAATAGGCGGAATTGCAGGCTACGGCACAAATGTTGCAAACTCGCACAGCTTAATAAATGTAGACTCGGGAAAAGAGTATATAGGCGCCATAGTGGGCGAAAAGAACGAGGACAAGGGCGAGGTTGCGGGCAACACCTTTGTGAGCAAGACCTTAGGCGGAATAGACGGCATCAGCTTTGCGGGCAAGGCAGAGCCCATACCCTATGAGCAGCTGCGCAAAATCGAGAACATTCCCTCTGAGTTTTCAAACCTCAAGCTCACATTTATGGCAGACGGACAAAAAGTCGCCACAATGCCCTTTGAGTACGGCGGCAGCATAGATAAAAACACTATGCCCGCGGTTCCCGAAAAGAAGGGCTACACCGGAGTTTGGCCCACATTCCCAACAGAGGATTTAAGATTCTCAAGAACAATTGTGGCAGAGTACATAGGGCTTAACACAACAATAGCATCAGGAGTACAAAGAGGCGGCACAGACCTTCCGGCAGTTTTGGCAGAGGGCGACTTTAGACCCACAGCCAATATTGATGTAAAGCTTTTGGATATTAGGGCAGTGCAGGAAAAATTAGATCTCGAGGTTCCGGCGATAATCGGCATTACTCCGCTTGAAGCTATTGTCGTCAAGATAGACGGCGGAATAGAGGGCTCCGACGGGCGTAAGCTCCGGTATCTGCCTCCCGAATTTAAAAACCGCATGAATGAGCTGGTTTTATATAAGCGCACGGAGGACGGATGGAAGGAAGTTCCATATTCAAGCTCCGGCAAGTATTCGGTTGTGGATGTAACGGGCGATGAGCACATATTCATAGCTGCAGAGCGAACCCGCAAGGTAGACAGATACCTGTTTTTAGCAGGCGGCGCAGTCGGTGTTTTAGCGCTTGCCGGCATAACGATAGCCTTAATTAAAGGCAAAAAGAAAAAGAGAAAAGGCGGTCACCTAAAAAACAGCGACTAAGATAATAAAAGGGGAATACTGTGGACAAAAAGACACCCACCCTATACATAGTGATACCCTGCTACAACGAGCAGGAGGTGCTGCCGATAACAGCACCTATGTTCAAGGAAAAAATAATTAGCCTTCGGGAAAAGGGAGAAATAAGCTCCCGGAGCCGAGTTATGTTTGTAGACGACGGCAGCCGAGATAAGACTTGGGAGATTATATCCGAATTTGCAAAGACTGAACCTCAAGTCTTTTGCGGCATAAGACAGAGCCGCAACAGGGGGCATCAGAATGCAGTTTTGGCAGGGCTTTTTGAGGCAATGCCACTCTGCGACATAACGATTTCAATAGACTGCGACGGGCAGGATGATATAAACGCCATTGACGAGATGGTGAGCAAATACAAAGACGGCTGCGAAATAGTCTACGGAGTCAGATCCGAGCGCAAGACAGACAGCGTTTTCAAAAGGTCAACGGCGCAGGCGTTTTATAAGCTCATGAATGCCATGGGAGCCGAGGTTATTTATAACCACGCAGATTACAGGCTAATTAGCTCAATGGCACTAAAGGAGCTCTTTGAATTTAATGAGGTAAACCTGTTTTTGCGCGGGATGGTGCCGCTTGTAGGCTTTAAGAGCGACAAGGTCTACTACGCAAGGGCAAAGCGCCTTGCCGGCGAGAGCCACTATCCGTTTAAGAAAATGCTGGCTCTGGCAATAAACGGAATTACGAGCCTATCTGTTAAGCCGCTCAGACTAATCACTGTTTTCGGAATTATTGTTTCGCTGCTGAGCTTTTTGGGCGTGCTCTGGGTAATAACCACAAGGCTGCTCGGAAACACGGTTGAGGGCTGGGCGAGCATGACCGCAATAATCTGCTTTGTGAGCGGAGTGCAGCTAATGTCGCTCGGTGTAATCGGTGAGTATGTCGGCAAGTGCTATATGGAGAGCAAACGCAGACCGAGGTTTATTATAAGCGAGCGAACAAACAAAGCTAGAGAAAACGAAGATAATTAATAACGCAAAGATTGCAATGCGCACCGTGCAAAAGTGCAGCGGCGGAAAAATGTTCCGCCGCTGCCGCTATTTTATTAGTATTTTCACACAGGCGACCACAGGTCGCCCCTACGTACCCCAACGGGGATTTTTGCGTGTCTTACAGCCCATTCCCTATTTAGCAAGATGTACAAAGGCGAGCATTTCTAATTGTTTAATCGTAGCGGCGACCTTTGGTCGCCTTCGTTATGCCTTGTTAATGCTGATATAAAATAGTGAGCAAATCTTACGGTTTAATCGTAGGGGCGATTTGCAATCGCCCGTCGTGCCCCGTCTATTTTCAGCGGTTTTCCTGCGTTTTTCCAAAGGCTCCCTCAGACGAGGGGGCTGTCATCGCAAGATGACTGGGGGAGTGAAAAACCTTGCATTGCTGCAGTTTACGGTGTTTGAATGCAGGCGACCAAAGGTCGCCCCTACGTACCCCAACGGAGATTTTGCGTGTCTTACAGCCCATTCCCTGTTTAGCACGATGTAAAACGGTGAGCATTTCTAATTGTTTAATCGTAGCGGCGACCTTCGGTCGCCTTCGTTACCTCGTCCAAATCTTGCGGTTTAATCGTAGGGGCTGCCTGCTACTTTCCCGGAGCAGGAGCCTATGCCCATGCTTCTTATACTGTGCCGGCTTTCTGTGTTATTGCAAAAACATGCAAAAAAGGGTATAATACGAGGTCAGATAATCTGAGAAAACACTTAGATTATTAACGGATATTAAGGAGCAGACTGCTTTGAACTTTAAGCTAAGCCGTGATAAAGCTAAAAACAGACTTCTCATATGCGGAGCCTACGGCGAGGGAAACTTAGGTGACGAGGCAATATTAGACTGCCTTTTAGATGAAATCTATCAAAAAACGCAAATACCTGTTACCGTTTTGACCCGAGAGCCTAAAAAGCTTGCAAAAAGGCTTTGCAGATATGCAGGCAGAGATTTTAGGGCTGTGCACAGCTTAGACCCTCTGGGCATTATAAAAGAGTTATCACAAAGCCGCGCTCTGATATTGGGCGGCGGGAGCCTGCTTCAGGATGTGAGCAGCAAAAGAAGCTTAGCTTACTATATTTTAGTGCTGAAATCTGCAAAATCAGCAGGGCTTTCTTGCCTGCTCTACGCCGCCGGAATCGGGCCGCTTTCAGATGAAAAAACAGAAAAAAGAGCAATGAAAGCAGTATATGAAACTGCAGTCTTTGCAGCGGCAAGAGATAAAACTTCATACGAAAAGCTAAAAAAATCAGGCATGAATCCTGATAGCTTAGTATTGATGACAGACCCTGCAATAGCAGTAGAAGCTAATATTAATTACAAAAACAACATAGATTCTCCCTATGCCGTAATAGCTTTAAGAAAGCTAAAGGGCAGGGCAAAATTTGCAGATGAAATAGCCTTATTTACAGACTTTTTGGCAGAGGAATATAATCTTATACCCGTTTTTGCAGCCTTAGGGCCCGGGGATGAAAAAGCCGCCGCCGAGATTATAAAAAAGCTTAAAACAAAAAGCGGCAGGATAATATCATGCGCAGATGCAATTAAAACAGCAGCCTTAATAAAAAACTCGGAAATTTGCATTTCAATGCGCCTGCACGGGCTTGTTTTGGCAGCCTCGGCCCTTGCACCCGCCGTTGGCATTGCATACGACCCCAAGGTTTCAGCATTCTGCGAGGATATGGGCTATCCCTATATTAATACGGAAGAAATAACAGCAGCAGCGCTTATTTTAGCTGCCCGGAACGAAATTGAATTTGGCAGCAGAGAAAAAAGGGAAAACAAACTAAATGAACTAAGACTAATTAATAAAACTGCAACGGCAGAGATGTTTTTAAAACTGGAAAGGATATACAGCACATGATAAACGCAGTTGTACTTGTCTCGGATGACGGAAATGCACTGCAACCCATTTTAGACAGCGTGTTTTTCAAGGAGATATTAAACTTCAAATTAGCGGCGGTTGTGTCGTCAAGCTCCGAGGCATATGCCTTGGAAAGAGCGAGCGCAGCCGGGATTCCGACATTTATTGTCGACAGAGAGCTGTTCCCGAATAATGCATCTTTTTCACTTGCACTGCTAAACAAGCTAAATGACTTAGATGCTGACCTTGTTGTTTTGGCGGGATTTTTACCGGAGCTTTCGCAGAGCATAGCGGGGGCATACAGCGGCAAGATTATAGGCACTAAGGCAGCCTTGTATCCTGCCTTTGCGGATGCAGACGATGAAACTGCCGTTAGCAACGCACTTAGCTTAGGGCTAAAATACACAGGCGCCACAGCATATTTAGCTAATGACTTTGGCGGTGTCGGCAAAATATACGGGCAAAAACCGGTAGAAATAGAAAAAGATGAAACAAATGAGACACTGTCTCGAAAGCTCATGGAGGTTTCCAGAGAGCTTGGGCTTGAAGCTATAAAGAGCTTCTGCCGCGGCAATTAGCTATTATGAAAGAAGACATGGGCAAGGCTAAAATCGTTGTTATAACAGGTCCGACGGCAACAGGCAAGACGGCGCTCGGAATACTGCTGGCACAGAGACTAAACGGAGAAATCGTCTCTGCCGATTCCATGCAAATATACAGGCGCATGGATATAGGCACTGCAAAGCCGAGCTTAGATGAGCTTTCTGCTGCCTCTCATCATATGATAGATATAGCAGAGCCTTTTGAAAATCGCAGTGTTGCAGAATACACAGCAGAGGCTAATGCCTGCATCGCAGATATAATAAAAAGAGGAAAGCTGCCGATAATAGTCGGGGGCACGGGGCTTTATATAGACTCGATTTTATCAGGCAGAAGCTTCGCGCCCGCTGACACAGACGGGGAAGTTCGTCAGGAGCTAAACGAAAGATACGATGAAATCGGCGGCAAGGCTATGAGAATAGAGCTTTCGCAATTTGACCCAACACGGGCAGAAAAGCTCAAAGATGCAGATAAAAAGCGGATAGTCAGAGCCTATGAGATTTTTCTCCTCTCCGGCATAACCGCAACTGAGCACGATGCTAAAACTAAAGAGACAGCCCCGCCTTATGACGCTGCTGTTTTTTGGCTGGATTATAAATCCCGAGAGGATTTATACAGTCGCATCAATGAGCGTGTGGATGCTATGGTGAAAAACGGGCTTATTGAGGAGGCAAAATCCCTCTTAGATTCAGGGCTCAGCCCCACTTCAACATCCTTGCAGGCTATTGGCTACAAGGAATTTTTGGGAGCCTTTTTGGGGGAGATTACGGCAGAAGCGGCGGCAGAGCAGGTTAAGCAAAAGAGCCGAAACTACGCTAAAAGGCAGATGACATGGCTGCGTGCCAAGCCGGATATTAAAAAAATAGTCTGGGATAAAGAGCCTGATTTAGAATACGGCATGTCTGAAGTGACGGCATATTTGAGCCAAAGGGGCTTTATCTGACAGGGGGCAAATAGCTCGTGAAACGGACTAACACCTTTACAATATTAGCTGTCGCAATTTTGTTTTTGGGCATGGCTACATATATAGGCTATTACATATATAAGGCAGCCACAAGACCCTATAAAACCGTGACAGCAATAGAAGAGAGCATGGATTTAAACGTGCAGGCAGACGGAATTGTTATAAGAGACGAATACAAAATAGTTTCTGATTTGCCGTACATGCTCCCGCTTAATAAGAGCAAAATGCGGGTGTCGGCAAACGAGCCTGTTTACTGTGCGTCGGATAATGCGGATAATATAAAATCAGCGGAGTTAAGGCTGCAAATAACTGCGGAAATAGAAATGACAGAGGCAGTCTTGTCTAATATTAGCGAAGAGATTCTAAGTAACGAGATAAAAAGAGATAAGGCGACAAGAGACGAAATCAGAAATCTAGCAGCTGCCAAAAATAAAGGCGACAGCCGGGCAGAAAACATGGCTGCGCTTAGCATAAAGCTGCTAAGCGGCAGCACAAGCCGAGACAAGCTCACAGAAAACATAGCTGCGCTGGAAGCTAAAATGGAGCTTTTGCCACACATTTCCGATGTCTGCACAATAATAAAATCTGAGCAGGCGGGCATGTTTTTCACATACTCAGACGGGCTTGAGAGCCTGTCGTCAGATAATCTTCGGGATATTACGCCGTCGGCATTAAAAGAGCTAATCGCCGGCAGCACGCCTGAGCACAGCAATAAGACGGGTAAGATAGTTTTTGGGCAGAGAAGATATTTTGCAACCGTGCTCTCCGGCGAGAACGCAGAAAAAGTTAAAAACGCAGGCTCAGGTCTTACTGCCCGATACGGGGCAGAGGAAATTAAAATGAGGCTGTCTTATATAAGCTCACCGGAGGGTGGCGCCTGCGCTGTTATTTTATACAGCATGGATGACTCCGATGCCCTGCTTTCAGGCAGAAAACTAAGCCTTGAAATAATATACTCGGGCATCAGCGGAATAAAAATCCCGACAGCAGCAATTAATACTGCGGAAGACGGTACAAGCTTTGTGTATATTTCGCACTTGGGCACAGCAGCCGGGCGAAATGTTTCTGTGCTTTGGCAGCACGGGGATGAGAGCTTGGTTGAAAGCGGCGGCGGGCCCGGCATTAAAGCGGGAGACATTGTCGTTGTGGGCAATAATATTAAAGAGGGGATGCCGATTGACTGAGCAGGCTATAAAAATAGACGAAATTAAAAAAAGAGCTAAAAAAGCTGCTGCGGGCAGGCAGGTTTTAATAGTCGCTGCTGCAAAGCAGCAAGACAGCACTGCTGTTCGTGCCGCAATCTGTGCCGGGATAGAGGATGTCGGCGAAAACAGGGTGCAGGAGCTTAGTGCAAAATATGACGAGGGAGCATACAAGGGCGCAAGGCTGCATTTTATCGGCAGATTGCAGTCCAACAAAATAAACGCTCTGCTCGGCAAGGTATTTTTAATTCACTCGGTAGATTCATTAAAGCTTTTAGAGCAGATATCGCAGCGTGCAATAAGGCGCCAAATAGTACAAGATGTGCTTTTGCAGGTGAATATCGGAAACGAAGACTCAAAGGGTGGCTTTAAGCCTGATGAAATGCATGATATTTGCAAAATTGCAGGCCGATTTAGCTGCGTCAAAGTGCGCGGACTTATGGCAATACCTCCGGTTTTGACCGAAGAAGGGGGAAATTGTCGATATTTTCACTCAATGAGAGAGCTTTTTATTGACATAGAGGCAAAACAATACGATAATATAGACATGGAATTTTTGTCCATGGGCATGAGCATGGATTTTGAAGATGCAATAGCAGCAGGCGCAAACATTGTTCGCGTCGGCTCGGCTATATTCGGAGCTCGCTCATAGGGGCAGATTTTTCGCAGAACAAAGAAGGAATGAATGTAATGGGATTTTTAGATGAGCTGAAAAAGCTTACTCGGCCATACGACGAAGACGACGAAATGTTTGACAGCGAGGCAAACCTCGCCAGATCAACTCCGAGGTACACAGCCCGCGGGGAAGAGCCTGCACAGGCTGAGAGGAGAACGTCTTTTTTTGCCGAAAAGAGACCGGAGGAGCAGGAAGCTGAGGCAAGACCCTATTACCCGCCTCCCCGCAAGGAGAAGGAGCCCCGTCAGGACAGCAGCAAGGTGTTTAATGTCGGCGCATCTCAGCAGAGAGTTGTTCTCATCACTCCGCGTGTATTTGATGATGCAGTCGGGATTGCAAACCATCTAAAAGACAGGCACACAGTTGTAATGAACTTAGAGAACACAGAAAAGACAACAGCTCGCAGGCTGATTGACTTTCTTTCCGGAGTTGCCTATGCACAGGACGGCAAGATAAAAAAAGTCTCCGGCAGCATCTTCCTCATCATGCCCTACAATGTGGACTTGATGGGTGATCTTGTCGATGACATAGAAAACAGCAACCAGATTTATTTCTAAAACAAATAAAACCTAATAATAAGTAAACGGAGGTAGAATTCAGATGGTTTCTCAGGATATCAGAGAAAAAACATTTGAGAAGGCCGTGTTCGGCGGCTATGATATGGGCGGGGTAGACGATTATCTGGACGAAATCGCCGCTGAGCTCGATGCTGCACAAAAGGAGAACATGACGCTCAGAGCCAAGCTCAAGGTGCTCGTTGAGAAGATTGAGGAGTATCGCCAGAGCGAGGACGCCATGCGACTCACCTTAGTGTCAGCTCAAAAGCTGGCCGGCCAGATTGAGAACGACGCCAAGGCCCGCGCCTCTAAGATACTTGATGAGGCAAACACAGCGGCAGCCAAGGCATATGAGAAAATCAAGACCGAGACTGTTGTTGAGCAGAGGCGTCTTATGGAAGCCAAGGCAGCTATTGCAAGCTACTTTGAGGCTGCTCGTGCCTCACTAAACCGTCAGCTCGACTTTTTAGACAGACTTGCAGTCTCCGACCCCATGGCAGAGGCCAAGATTACAGAGGCTGTTAAGAGCATAGAGTCTCAGGCAGACCAAATGCCCGCTGAGCCTGCACCCCGTATAGACTTTGGCGTAACAATGCAGGATGAAGCACCTGCAGAAAAGCCGGAAGAGGACAACATGACACGCATGTTCTCCTATGACGGACAGAACTGATTTTTTGCAGGTAAGCGGGGCGGGGCCGCCGGCGTCGCTCCGCTTACCCCTATTTTTATATGACAACAACTGGAGAGTAAACCTATGTCCCCTGACTACAATAAAACAGTAAACCTACCGAAAACCGACTTTCCCATGCGAGCATCTCTGCCGGCGCGTGAGCCCGAGATGTTAAACGAACTTTACGCACTCGGACTTTATGAGGAGATGCTAAAGAAAAACGAAGGCAGACCTATATTCAACCTGCACGACGGACCTCCGTTTTCAAACGGCCTTATTCACATGGGCACAGCCCTTAATAAGAGCCTAAAAGACTTTATCACCAGATATAAATCAATGAGCGGCTACAACGCCATCTACATACCCGGCTGGGATAACCACGGTATGCCGATTGAGTCTGCCATAATTAAAGAGCAGAAGCTAAAGCATAAGGAAATGTCCACTGCCGAGTTTCGTGACGCTTGCCGTGAGTTTGCACAGAGATATGTAGACTTGCAGCGCGAGCAGTTTAAGCGTTTGGGTTGCTTGGGCGACTGGGATAATCTCTACCTCACAATGGAGCCTAAGTTTGAGGCAGAGGAAGTTCGTGTGTTCGGACAGATGTATGAAAAGGGCTACATCTACAAGGGCAAAAAGCCCGTGTACTGGTGCCCGCACGACGAAACTGCACTAGCTGAGGCGGAGATTGAATACGACCAAGATCCCTGCACCGCTATTTTCGTCAAGTTCAGAGTAAAAGACGATAAGGGCAAGCTATCTGCGCTCACTGACCTTGACAAGACATATTTTGTTATTTGGACAACTACCACGTGGACACTGCCGGGCAACTTAGCTATCTGCCTCGGCAAGGACTTTACATATGTATTAGCCCGCATACCCTCGGGCGAAGTACTTATTATTGCCAAGGAGCTGGCAGAGGATGTCCTTGGAGCCGCGGGAATAGATAAATACGATATTATTGGAGAGCTAAAGGGCTCTGAATTTGAGTTCATGACGGCACAGCACCCGATGTATGACAGAGACAGTCTGCTCATCTTGGGCGACCATGTCACCTTGGAAGCCGGTACAGGCTGCGTACACACAGCGCCCGGACACGGTCACGAGGACTATGATATCTGCCGTCTCTACGATTCTCAAAAAAATACCGACATCGGCGTAATTGTACCCGTTGATGACCACGGCAGGATGAACGAGCTTGCCGGCAAGTATGAGGGTCTCACAACAGACGATGCCAACAAAGCAATTATAAAAGACCTAGAGGAAGACGGCGCACTGCTTTCCTCCGAGAACATTGTCCACCAATACGCCCACTGCTGGCGCTGCAAGACCCCGATACTCTACAGAGCCACAGACCAGTGGTTCTGCTCGGTCGATGCCTTTAAGGACGAGGCTTGCGCTGCAAGCGATAAGGTAACTTGGATGCCCGAGTGGGGTCGTGAGCGCATGACCGCCATGATTCGTGAGAGATCTGACTGGTGCATTTCACGCCAGCGCAGATGGGGTCTGCCGATTCCCGTTTTCTACTGCGACAGCTGCGGAAAACCCGTATGCACAAAGGAAACAATAGAAAGCGTTGCCGAAAAATTCGGTAAGCAGGGTTCAAACGCATGGTTTGAGCTCGATGCCAAGGAGCTTCTGCCCGAGGGCTTTAGTTGCCCGCACTGCCATGCAGAGAGCTTCACAAAGGAAAAAGACACACTTGACGGCTGGTTTGACTCCGGCAGCACACACATAGCTTCTATGGAGCTTGATGCCCCGGGCAGATGGCCTGCCGAAATGTACCTAGAAGGCGGAGACCAGTTTAGAGGCTGGTTCCAGTCCTCACTTTTAGTCGGAGTTGCCACCCGCGGAGCTGCCCCGTATAAGTCTGTTTTATGCCACGGCTGGACAGTCGACGGCGAGGGCAAGGCAATGCACAAGTCGCTCGGAAACGGCGTGTATCCGGAGGAGATTATACCCAAATACGGCGCAGATTTAATCCGTCTTTGGGCAGGCTCTGCTGACTACCGCTTGGATGTCCGCTGCTCAGACAGCATTTTTAAGCAGCTTTCCGACAAGTATCTCAAAATAAGAAACACTGCCAGATTCATTCTGGGCAACCTAAACGGCTTTTCACCCGATGATTGCCTTAAATACGATGAGCTGCTCAGCTTAGACCGTTGGGCGCTGTCTGCCACAAACAAGCTTATTGAAAAGTGCCTTGCAGCCTACGAAAAATATGAGTTTTTCGCAGTGACATATGCAGTACACAACTTCTGCATTGTTGAAATGTCTAACTTCTATCTAGATATAATCAAAGACAGACTCTACTGCGATGCCGAGGACAGCTTGTCCAGGAAATCTGCGCAGACAACCATATTCCTGATACTCGATGCCATGGTCAGGCTTCTTGCCCCCATACTGGCATTCACATCAAACGAGATTTGGCTTGCCATGCCGCACAGAAAAGAAGACGATGCCCGTCATGTTATGCTAAACGACATGCCGAAGCCCGATGAGAGCCTTAAACTCAGCGCCGACGAGGCAGAAAAATGGGATAAGATCATCGCCCTGCGTGACGATGTCAATAAGGCAATGGAGCTTGCACGCAGTGAAAAAATAGTCGGAAAACCCTTGGATGCCAAGGTAACACTCGGATATAAAAATTCCGAAGACGCAGCTTTCGTTTCGGCAATAAAGGATGAACTCGGACAGATATTTATTGTCTCAGAGGTAGTAGTCAAAAACGAAGAAATAGAAGGCATGAGCGCCGAGAGTGCAGAGGGGCTCAGCATTAAGGTTGAAGCAAGCACTCTGCCAAAATGCCCCCGTTGCTGGATGCGACATGAGGGTATCGGCACAAATGAAAACCATCCTGAGCTCTGCCCCCGCTGTGCGGCAGTACTCGACAATAAGTAAACGGAGAAAAGGAGGCACTACTATGATATATGCCATTGCTGCAGTAGCTGTTATTATTTTCGACCAGCTGGTTAAGTATCTGGTAACCGTCAACATCCCGCTGAATACGGGTATAGTTAAAATCATACCCGGAGTAATCAGTCTTGTTAATGTACACAACAAGGGAGCAGCCTTCGGAATTCTGCAAAACGGCAGAGTTTTGTTTATCCTGATTGCCTTTGTGTTCATCGGCGTTGTAGTTTACGCGCTTGTGAAGGGCATAATCAAAGCCCCCTTCGGTCGCTGGGCTGCTGTCGGAGTGCTTGCAGGTGCAATCGGAAACTGCATAGACCGCATAATGAACGGTTATGTTGTGGACATGTTCAAGCTTGAGTTTATGAACTATGCCATATTCAATATTGCCGACATATTCATCTCCTGCTGCGGAATACTCTTCTGCATCTATATCATCATAGGTGACGATGAAGAGGAAGAGCCCGAAATCGAAGAGCGCAGTCACGGAGGTGGCAGACGCCGTGAGCTTTCCGAGCTTCGCCGTCGCCCCGCAATGGCAGATGCAGATTTAGAGGCAGACGGGATTATTGCAGAGGATATGCCTCGCCGCCGCCCTCAGCCGGAGGATACTCCCCGTCGTCGCCCGCAGGTAGAAGATGCCCCGCGTCGCCGCCCGGAGGCAGAGGATGCGCCTCGTATGCGCCCGCAGGCAGAGGATGCCCCGCGCCGTCGCTCACAGCCGGAAGATGCTCCGCGCCGTCGCCCGACAGCAGCGCCGCCGGAAGACGCGCCTCGCCGCCGCCCTCCCCAGCAGGCAGCACCCCGCCGTCGCGAGGATCCCGAGCAGCCGAGAGAGGCTGCAGAATCTGCCGATCCCTTTGCTGAATGGGACCGCATGACACAGGCAGCCAGAGAAAAAAGGCGTGAGCAGGACAGAGCAATTGCAGCAAGAGCTGCAGCTAATATAGGCGAGCACCCTGCCCCGCAAAAGCCCTTGGCAGCACCGCCCAGACAGGAAAGGCAGGCTGCACCGCCTGCGTATGAGGACATTGCCATAATGAGCGATTTGCCCTTAGTCGAGGAAAGCTCTGTGCCCGAGCCTGCGCCCGTGCCCGCAGCTGCGGTAGAACC
This sequence comes from Oscillospiraceae bacterium, assembly GCA_012513005.1. Lineage (GTDB taxonomy): Bacteria > Bacillota > Clostridia > Oscillospirales > Oscillospiraceae > Scatomorpha. The sequence continues at coordinate 13,548 of JAAZCZ010000095.1, forward strand.
CGAGGTGCCTGCATACACGAAGCCGGCGCCGGCAGCACCCTTGTCAGACGGCTTTTCACTGGAAGATATAATAGCTGAATTTAAGTGAGAATAGAGATAATTGCTAAGGAGAGCGGCGAGAGAATCGACGCTCTCCTTGCGCGCAGTATAGAGGGGCTTTCAAGATCCCGCGCGCAGAAATTAATAGCAGAAGGGCTTGTAACACTAAACGGCATACCCGCACAAAAGAGCCAAGTCTGCAAAATTGGCGAAGTTTATCTTGTTTTTTTGCCGGAGGATACAGGAGATAAGCTTCCCGAGGCAGAGGATATTAAACTCTGCATAGCCTATGAGGATGAGGACATAATAGTAGTAAATAAGAAAAGAGGCATGGTTGTACACCCGGCACCCGGGCATACATCGGGCACCTTGGTCTCAGCTCTGCTTGCCCACACAGGCGGCAGGCTTTCTGATATAGGCGGGGAAACAAGGCCGGGAATTGTGCATCGAATAGACAAGGAGACCTCGGGGCTTATTATTGCCGCTAAGAATAACGAGGCACACGCAGGGCTTAAAAAGCAGCTGCAAAAGCACGAAATTGTGAGAATATACGAAGCTGTTATTCTGGGCAATCTTAAAAGCATTAAAGGCACAATAGATAAGCCCATAGGCAGACACCCTGTGCATCGCAAAAAGATGGCAATAGTTGAGGGAGGCAGAAACGCCGTAACTCACTATGAGAGCGTAGCTAAATACAGAGGATATGAGCATATAAAATGCAGGCTCGAAACAGGCAGAACGCACCAGATAAGAGTGCATTTAGCCTCAGTCGGACATCCCCTGCTCGGCGACAGCGTGTACGGAAAGGGCAAAGAAAAGGGGCTAACAGGTCAGTGCCTGCATGCCCGCGAGCTTAGCTTTATCCACCCGATAAACGGCGAGAAAATAGAAATCCTAACTGATTTGCCTGAGTATTTTACAGATGTACTGGGCAAGCTCGGAGCAAAGTCGGAGTAAGCCAGATATTATGTTATTCAATAAAACAAAACAGAGTAAAAATCTCCCGGCTAAGCTAAACGCAGTTTTAGCTTAGCCGGTTGGTCGTTTTTATTATACATGCAACAGATAGCTACATATATCTAAGCTTGCGTAAATATAACGCTCGCACGCCGCAGCAATAAAATTTTGCAGTAGGGGCGAACTGCGTTCGCCCGCTTTAATAGCCCAAAAAATTACTAAAATAGCAATAATTATGGGAAACACTAACTCTTTTAGCTGGCGACCACAGGTCGCCCCTACGATAAAAAATACAGCTGTGAATATCTAACTTAAGACAGAATATTACTCAGCAAATTGTTGCTTGAGTTTTAACGGGTTTTCGTCAATATAGCGCCATATTTCCATTAAGTCTTCTTCATTCCTGATAACGTGGTCAAAGTATGTTTTTTGCCATATCGGCGAACCTACTTGTTTGCTCACGCTCCCTTTGAATTGTTTTATTACTCTAAAAATGTCTATACGCTTTTCAGTGCGATCATCAGCATTGCTGATAAAAACAATCATATGTATATGATTTGGCATAATTACATACTTACTGACCTTGATATTGCCACTATATATTTTTTCTATACGGGACAGCTCTGTTTCTGCAATAAGTCCGCAATCAGAAAGACAGGCGAGAGGACGCTCCTTGCTATATACAGCATTTTCTTTCCAAAAGATTTTTCTTTTATTTTTTGTACATAGGGTTAGAAAATATGCGCCGTTCTCGCTGTAGTCAAAGTTTTTTAACCTGCCCGGTTTTCGTCTCGGAAAATTCATGCAAATCACCTTGCTTTGTTTTTATACAACGATTATAATACCGCACTTGAGATTAAACAACGTTAGTTCGGGCACAGACTAATAAGCGAGCAAGAAATAGATTGTTTACAATCCCTGCGTTGCCTAACGGCTCCCTATTCTGTATAATATTAGCAATAACTAACGGTGGTGATTATATGGAAAACAAAGAGAATATAAGCGCGCAGAGAGTAGAAATTGAGTACAGCTTCGGAGAAGTTAAAAAATTCTTCCAAACAGGCGCAACACTTCCGCTTTCATACAGGCTAAAAGCGTTAAACAGCTTGGCTGATGCAATATTAAAATATGAAAGCGAGATACTAAAAGCTCTATACGCAGACCTCGGCAAAAGCAAGACCGAGGCGTATATTACAGAGATAGTAGGGCTTAAAACCGAGATTAAGTATTTCATAAAAAACCTAAAAAGGCTCGCAGCTCCGCAAACCCGCACGCCTGTGCTTGAGCAGGCGCCGAGCAGACTCAGGGTTATTTATGAGCCTTACGGCGTTGCCCTTATAATTTCGCCGTGGAACTATCCGTTTTTACTCAGCTTAGCACCCCTAATTGATGCGATAGCCGCCGGGAACTGCGCTATTGTAAAGCCCTCGGCATACAGCCCGAGAGTCTCCGCGGTTATTAAAAAGGTCTGCAAAGCCGCGTTTGAGCCGGGGCATGTGACTGTAATTGAGGGCGGCAGAGAGGAAAACAACGCTCTTTTAGATATGAAATTTGACTACATTTTCTTTACAGGCAGCCCCGAGGTGGGCAAGGTGGTCATGAAAGCTGCGTCAAAGAATCTCGTTCCCGTAACCTTGGAGCTGGGCGGCAAATCACCCTGCATAGTCGACGACACAGCAGATATTAATAAGGCGGCTCGGCGCATACTCTTCGGCAAGCTCACAAACAGCGGGCAGACCTGCATAGCGCCTGACTATGTTTTGGTGAAAGAAAATGTGAAAGACGAGCTTATATCGCAGCTGCTTTTGGAGCTAAATAAAGCTATCCCCAATGCAGAGTATTTCAGAAACAGCTTCGGCAAAATCGTGAACAAGAAGCATTTTGAGCGGCTTTTGAGTCTTTTACAGGGCGAAAGCCCCATATATCCGACATATGTGAAAAAATGGGATTACAGCTACATTCAAAACAAAAACGGAATTTTGGCAGACTATGAAAGACGCAAAATGTTCCCTGTTTTACTCGACGATCCGAATCCCGCAGCAAGGGTGATGCAGGAGGAAATTTTCGGACCTATTTTGCCGATTATCAATTGGAGCAATGCCGAGGCAATGCAAAATAACTTCAAATATACCGATAAGCCTCTGGCTTTATATATCTTCTCTGAAGACAGGAAGTTTGTAAACGATACAATCCGCAAAATCAGCAGCGGCGGTGTCACCGTGAATGATACTCTGATGCACTTAGTTTCGCCCGATGCCCCCTTCGGCGGTGTGGGTAAATCCGGCATGGGTAATTATCACGGCGCTGCAGGCTTTAGAACCTTCAGTCACGAAAGAACTGTGCTGTTTAAGAGCACGGCTATTGAAATTCCCATGCGCAGCCACCCATACAGCGAGCGAACATTCAGGCTGTTTAAGAAAATATTTAAGTAATATACTGCATAATAATCAAATAACAATCTAAATACAAAACGGGCTGTGAAGAACCTTCACAGCCCGAGAATTTTTATACTATCGCAGCGAAATATTATATTTTAATAGTTCTACCTCTTGCGCCTTGATGCCTTGCGGTCGGCGTACATTTTGTTGCCTGCCATGCGGCTGTCTGAATCCTGCATGAACTGTTTTAGCTTATCTTCGAAGTTGGTGTCGCCTGTGGGCGCCTGCGCTCTTTGCGGGGCTGCCCTGTATGGCTGAGCGGGTCTGCTCTGCTGGGGTCTTCTGTCTTTATCGCCGTCATTGGAAAATTTTCTCGCAGCGGGTCTGACCTCCGGCTCGAGCGCCTTTTTAATAGAAATGTTAATCTTGCCGTCGTCGGATATGGCAAGAACCTTGACCTTGACCTCCTGCCCGACCTGCACATGTGAGGCAACATCCTCAACATAGGTGTTGGCAATCTCCGAAATGTGCACAAGTCCGCTACGACCATCCGCAAAGGTTACAAATGCTCCGAATTTAGTGATACCGGTGATTTTGCCCTCGATTATCGAACCAATCTCAAGCTGCATATTAAATCTGATTCTCCCTACAAATATATTCAGTCTGTCTCAATGAATACCGTGTCTTCCGGCATGACTAGCCCGAGGCGGCGGCGTGCCTGCCTCATTAATCGCTCTTCCTCGGTGCCGGAAAAAAGCTCGGACTTTAAAACTGCGTACTCTTTTTCCTTGCTTTTTAAAACAGCTGCAAGCTCGGCTCTGTATGCCTCTGCCGCCGAAACCTGTTTTTTTGTTTGCACCGTGCTGAAGACTGCATAAGCGGAGAGCACCAAGATTAAAATCAGCGCTAAGATATTGGTTTTTGATTTCAAAACGAAAGCTCACCTCATTATAGAAACGGCTGTAATTAAGTATTATATATATCACGCAAATGCCCGATTTTCAAGAGCTTTTTGAACTTTGGCGGTGTTTTTGCAGTAAATAATGATAATAACTGCCAAAAAGCGCGTTATCGGCGTATCCGCCTAATTAAAAAGGGCAGAGCAATAAGCTCTGCCCAAAGGGTTATTTAGATATTTTGGACTTATTCCTCGTCAAAGGAATCCTTGGGAAGTGCGCAAACGGGGCATACCCAATCCTCGGGAACATCTTCCCAAGCTGTTCCGGGTGCAACACCGTTATCGGGATCGCCGAGGGCGGGATCATAGACGTAGCCACAGGGGCAAAGGTACTTTTTCATGTGTGTTCCTCCTAAAATAATTTTTGTTTTATTTGAAATAGCGATTTAAAAGGCCCAAAAATGCCTTGCCGTGTCTGGCTTCATCTCTCGCCATCTCGTGCACTGTGTCGTGAATTGCGTCTAAGCCGAGCTCCTTTGCTCTCTTAGCAAGCTCAAACTTGCCCTGGGTTGCGCCGTTTTCGGCGTCAACTCTGGCTTTTAGGTTTTCCTTTGTGCTGTCTGTAAGGCACTCACCCAGAAGCTCTGCAAAACGAGCTGCGTGGTCAGCCTCTTCAAAGGCAGCCTTTTCCCAGTAAAGACCGATTTCGGGATAACCCTCACGGTGAGCCACACGGCTCATTGCCAGATACATTCCGACCTCTGTGCATTCGCCTGTGAAGTTCATGCGCAGACCTTCGATTATATCTTCGGGAGCACCCTTTGCAACGCCGACTACATGCTCAGCTGCCCAAGACATCTCTCCGACTTGCTCTCTAAACTTATCTGCCGGGGCTTTGCACTGAGGGCAAAAGTCCGGCGCGGAAGCTCCTTCGTAGCTGTATCCGCAAATTGAACATACAAATTTTGCCATTTTTATTCCTCCAAGTATTATAATTAAATCTATTTAAAAGCAGGTGCAAGTGCTTTACTTTGCACCCGGGCTTTTTAAACCAAGTTCGCCCAGACACTCAGCGCAGGTTCCGGAAAGCCGCAGCTGTGCCGATTTAACCTCGCAGCCGAGCTGCTCCTCGGCAACATCCTTGCAGGCTGTCTCAACGCAGTCTGTAAAGAAGTCTTGAACCTTGCCGCATCTTACGCAGACGAAGTGGGGGTGCGATGCCTTGTTGTAGTCGTAACGCTCCTCACCGTCTACCTTGCCGAGCATGATAATCTCGCCCTGCTCACAGAGAACACCGAGGTTTCTGTATACAGTGCCCAGACTAAGATCGGGAATCTGAGGCTTTAATACTGCGTATATATGTGCAGCCGAAGGATGCTCGGTAGTGTTTTTTAACACCTCAAGTATTGCCTGCCGCTTTTTACTGTTTTTTCTGATTGATCTCGTTTTCATAATGTCACCCTTATTTTATGTGTTATCTAAGTAGTTTCTAATATAATAGGTATATAATTATAATAAGCTACGAGTAGTAAATTGTAAAGCGGAAAAGGCGTTTATATTAAAATTTACAATTAATCTGCTTTTTTGGTAAATATGCGTTTGGGCTTTATAGAATAATAGCATTATTATTTCTTTACCACAGTGCCTTTGTCACAGAGCTCGGATTTTTTATATTCTTGTGAGCGGGGTATACAGAACTTATAATCTAAATATTCCGGCCGAGAAAATAACAATAATCGCAGCAGTGAAAAGTGGAGGAAGCCTAACAATAATACTGCTGCAAGAGCACGCAAGTGGGAAAAAGTTTGCAAAAAGTGGTAAAAATGCTCGCAATTTCTATCTAACGGCACAAAAAACACAGGGGAAATTAACTGCGAAGAGAGAAAAATAACTGCATTTTGGTTTACATAATAAGCGTAATTGTAATTATTCTGACCCCGTTTCTTAATATTTTGTCATATTTTTGTAATAATTTAGGTCGTTTAGTAAAAAAAGGCGGTTTTTTGTCATTTCCTACAACACAATATATAGTGGCAAGGCTCTATTTTTTGAGTTATAATCAATATAATATGGTTTTGTTCGTCGAAGTATAATAGCAGAGCAGGGGCTATTTGGTAAAAATAACGATTGAAAAATAGTAAGATAATTAGATATAATTCTTACATACGATAACAATATTAGGCATTAAGTTTAGGTTAAGGAGTTTTCCGAGGGGAGTGAGGGGTTACAAATGAAACGCAAAAGCGGCCAAAGAAGAAAAAAGTTAAGACTTTTAGCGATCAGCATTATTACCGTTTTGCTGCTCTGTGGCTCTGTGCGCGTAGACCCTAACCGCTCAATCGGAAACAAGGTCTATGTTATTACAAACAGCGGAGTGCAGGCGCAGGAGTCGCCAGCCCCCGAAACACAGACTGAAGATGCAGAGCCTGCCGAAAATGCCAACGATGCAAAACCCGCAGCTGAAAACCCCGAAGGAGCCGGGCTTGAATACGCCTTGGGCGCCGCGCCCTATGCCTCAATGCTCTCAATCAGCGGCCCGCGGCTAAAATATGCAAATGTTTCCGTTGACGGCGACTTAGCCTGCACAGCTCCGGTGTTCGGAGACACAGTCTGCATGACACTCACAGACTACGGCAGGATTATGGGAGTTTTGGCTAATAACGACAGCTTTGGCGGAGTTTCTGTAAAAACTGTTTTAGACGGTGCGGTACTCGAAATTGGCGACAGATGCATAAGGCTGGAAAAACCGCTTATTACAGTCGGCGCAAAGACATATTACCCGCTTGCCTTCCTCTGCGAGCAGACGGGGCTTTCACTTAAATACACCGACGGCAATAAAAATGTAAACATAATAAAAGAAGGCAATGTCTGCAAGCTCAAAACGGGCAGCGCGGTATATAAGGAGGCTGATTTATATTGGCTTTCACGAATAGTGTATGCCGAGGCGGGCGCCGAGAGCTTAGACGGCATGATTGCCGTGGGCAATGTTATACTAAACCGAGTAGAGTCCGATTTATTCCCAAACAGCATTATTGATGTTATATTTGATAAAAAGCACGCAGTCCAGTTTACGCCGACTATGACAGGCGGCATAAACAACACGCCTTCCGAGCTTGCTGTTATGGCTGCCAAGCTTGCACTGGAGGGAGTGAACATTTCGGGCGACAGCCTGTACTTTGTAAACCCGACCATAGGCTTATCTGATTGGTTCCGCCGCACACGCACCTTTGTTGTGAGAGTGGGAAATCACGACTTTTACTCCTGATTGTTAACATTATTGCACTTGTTCTGATAAAATAATTATGATAAGCTAAAGCGCACAAATGCCTTAGCTTATTATTTTTTGTAGGGAGGCCTGTTTTTTGGAGACTGTAAGAAATATATTAGAATCGGGCTTAGCTGAGCTGGGGATTCGTGTGACAGACGAAATGCTCGGGCGTTTTGATAAATTTGCAGACCTGCTTCGCACACGTTCCGAGGAGACTAATCTAACGGCAATTAAAGACCCGGCAGAAATTGCAAGGCTGCATTTCATTGATTCGGCAGCGCCCTTGGCTTTATTTGATTTTTCCGATAAGTCAGTTATTGACATCGGAGCCGGAGCCGGATTTCCCGGGCTTGCTATTAAGCTTGCATCTCCCGAAACAAAAATAACCCTGCTCGACAGCAGGCAAAAAAGGGTAGACTTTCTAAACGAAGCAGCTCGGCATTTGGAGCTTTTTGATGTTTCTGCCGTCTGCGGCAGAGCTGAGGAATTATCTGCAAAAGGGAAGGAATACCGCGAGAGCTTTGACATTGCAATTTCCAGAGCCGTAGCTGCCCTGCCTGTTCTTTGCGAATTATGCCTGCCGTTTGTGAAATTAGGCGGCGTGTTTATCGCCATGAAGGGTCCGGAGCCCGAGGAAGAGATAGCCGCTTCGTCAAATGCTATAAAAAAGCTCGGCGGAGTATTGTACAAAACAGAGAAATATAATTTGCCCGGCACAGAAATAGGTCGTTCCTGCGTTATTATTCGTAAGGAGACTAATACGCCAGACACATACCCGAGGAGATTTGCCAAAATAACAAAGCTTCCCCTGTAACAGCACGGTATGAATTTTGTTATAAGAGAGGATAAAATTATGAAATTAAGACAAATTCTTGCAATATTTTTAGTTATCTGCCTGCTTACACCCATGACAGCGGTTTTTGCCGCAGAGGAAACAGCAGACAGGCGTGCCGTAATCGGCGCAGATTTATCAGACGAGCAGATTGAAAGCGTTTACAAAACCTTTGGAATTAAGCGTGGCGATATAAAGGAGCTTCGGATCACAAACGCAGATGAACGCCGCTATTTAGAGGGGCATGTAGATTCCTCAAAAATCGGCACGAGGTCAATTTCCTGTGTGTATATCGAGCTGCAAAAAGACGGCAAGGGCACAGATGTGCAGACCTCCAATATAAACTGGTGCACAGCTAAGATGTATATTAGCGCACTTGCAACAGCCGGCATAACCGATGCCAAGATAATAGTGACTGCGCCGTTTGAGGTTTCGGGTACGGCGGCACTTGCCGGAATTTATCAGGCATACGAGGATATGAGCGGCAAAGAGATAGACGCTGTTGCAAAGGAAGTCGGCACAGAGGAGCTCACGGTAACTGCTAAATTAGCAGAGCAGCTCGGCGGCTACGACATCACAGAGCTTGTTAATGAGCTTAAACTCATATTAGACGATGTCAGAAACATGACTGATGAGGAGCTTAGGCAGGAGATATTAAAGCTTGCAGAGCAGTTTAATGTAAAGCTCACAGATAGCCAAATCGACCAGCTTATAAAGCTCTGCCGCTCACTTGAGAAGCTAAACCCCGAGCAGCTCAAAGAAAAGGTAGAGGGCATTCAAAACAGCCTTAATAAGCTTGCCGAGGCAAAGGAAAAAATAAGCGGCATAAGCGCAAAATTAGCGGATATATTTAAGTCAATCGGAGATTTCTTCAAAAGGCTCTTCGGCGGAGCAAAAACTGCATAATAGCTTTTTATTAGGCACGGGTTTATACCCGTGCCTGTTTTTGTTTTTTCAGGCTTTTTGTATAGATAAAGGCAAATTATTGCCTTTTAGATAAAATCGTCAATATCCCCAAAAGCTGCGCTCGAGCTGCGGCATTTGCTACATATATTAAGGCCATGTTCGGCGATATTAACAAAATGATATTTTCGTGTAACATTTTGCCGCTTTGAGTCAATATATGTATGAGGGCAAGCAAATGCTGCAATGCTCGTAAATTGTGAAAACTGCGAAATTTCGGAAGCCCCACTCGGACGAGGGGGGAAGGCTCGGCAGAATGCCGAGACAGGGGGGAGAGACAGCGCAAAACACCTGTGCGTGAAAGATTTACAGCAGAAATAATACAGAATAGCACTGAATGTAAACGCCAAAAAGCCAACAATACCGAGGGTTTTCACTCCCC
>JAAZCZ010000096.1 GCA_012513005.1 Oscillospiraceae bacterium
AACCATTCTGAAGCTGCCTCGGGTAATACCGGGGATTAATGCCTCATTATCTAAGAACCTGAGCCACCACTCTCTGGAGGCGACAAAAAGGAATGTTGCCATAACGCTGCCGCTCACAGAGCCTATTCCTCCGATTACGACAATCAGCAGGATTTCGTATGTCATTGCTGAGTTATAGCTTGTTGCGGAAACTGTGCTGTTGAACATAGCAAGAAGGCCACCGGCTATTCCCGCAAAAAATGAGGAGACAGTAAACGAAAGCATCTTATGTTTAAAAAGGTTAATTCCCATGGCTTCTGCTGCAATTTCATCGTCACGAATGGCCTTAAATGCTCGACCGTAGCTGGAATTAATAAGCAGTACCATAAGTAATATGCAAATTCCGCTAATTAATATGTAGATAAAAAGGCCGGAAAATGTTGCATATGATGATAGCGGGTCCGGTCCGTTAGTTAAAGCTGCGACATCATTTGATTGTATTAGGTTTCTTAAAATTTCTGCAAAGCCGAGAGAGGCAATGGCAAGGTAGTCACTTTTTAGCCTCAAAACAGGAAGTCCGATTAAAATTGCAAAAAGTGCTGCCACAATGCCGCCAATTAATAGTGCCGGAACAAAGGGCATGCAAAACTTTATTATTCCTCCGCCGTGCTTATACAGTATTTGATCACGCAGGTGCGTGGGAATTGTGAGCAGTGCATAGCAATAAGCACCTATTGCCATAAACCCGGCTTGACCCAAGGAAAATAGCCCGGTAAAGCCGTTGAGTAGATTCATTGAAACAGCAGCAAGTGCGTAAACACAGGTTTTCTGCAAAACCGTTACCAGCATTGAGCCTTTGCCGACTACATTTTCAACTAAAAGCAGAACAGATATTAGAATAAGAACTCCTATTAGTGTAACAACTGAGTTTTTCTTTTGTATAAGAAATTCTTTCATATCATCACACCTTCTCAGTCATTTTTTCGCCGAACAGTCCGGTTGGCTTTACTACCAAAACTATTATTAGAAGTGCAAAAGTAAAGGCATCTTTATATAGAGCAAGATCAAGCGCAACAGCTAAATTCTCTATTATGCCAATGAACATGGCGCCTATCACAGCTCCGGGTATAGAGCCTATGCCGCCAAAAACTGCAGCTATAAACGCCTTTAGCCCGGGCAGCGCCCCTGCAGTGGGAGACACTCCGGTAAATTTAGTAAAATAGAGCATAGAGCCGACAGCTGCTAATGCTGATCCCACAATAAATGTAAAACTAATAACTCTGTTTATTTTAACGCCCATTAACTGTGCTGTTTCAAAGTCAGTTGAAGCAGCTCTCATCGCCAGGCCGATTTTTGTCTTTTTTATAAGCAGCATCAAAAGAAACATCAGTACTATTGCAACAATCGGTGTTACAAATATTACCATCTTGTCTTTTATGCCGAACATGGTCATGCGTGTGCCTAAAAACGGCAGGCTGGGGTATTTTTTTACAAGCCCGCCTGTTATATAAAGCACAAAATTTTGCAGTAAATAGCTGACTCCAATTGCTGAAATCATAACAGACATGCGTGGAGCTGACCTTAGAGGCTTGTACGAGACCCGCTCAATCAGCACTCCTATCAGCACTGTAAGTAAAATAACAAGAGGAATAGAAATATATACCGGAAGCGATGCCGATAAATATATCATTATAATTCCCGAAACCATAAAGAGGTCTCCGTGAGCAAAGTTAATAAGCCTCAAAATGCCATAGACCATTGTGTAGCCTATCGCAATTAAGGCATACTGCCCCCCCACTGAAAAACCCGCAAATAAATACTCTACCATTACTACCCCGTTTTCTGCCGATGAATAATTAAACTATCGGCCAAAAGCCATCTTCTAACTTATTATCATTTTTATACAGGTTATGCGGTGGGTGTCGGCCCACCGCATAACAGGCATATGTTGTTTAAATACTAAATTATTTTATGCAGTTATTATTTACCTTCAATTAGCTCCATTGCAAAGCTTGCCATTACACTGCCCTGGAATGGGTCTAAGAAGCAAATTCTGAAGTAATAATCCTTGCCCTCTGTAACTGTCGGGTTTGTGCAGGAGCAGCCGACTGCAGGCAGTCCGGCGCTCTCAAAGGTTTCACTACCGGCAATAGATACGCCTGAGCCGTATGAACCTAATACTACGAGGTTCTTATCTGCAACGAGCTTTGCTGCTGCTGTTTTGCCTGTGCTGTCATCAGAGCCGTTATCCTGAACATCAAGCACAACCTCGTACTCTGTATCTCCGACCTTGATTGTCGGCTTCAGCGAATGTGCATACTGAATTCCCAAAAGCTCCTGCTTACCGCCTGCACCGTTCTTGCCCGAAAGCGGCTGATAT
>JAAZCZ010000097.1 GCA_012513005.1 Oscillospiraceae bacterium
AACCATTCTGAAGCTGCCTCGGGTAATACCGGGGATTAATGCCTCATTATCTAAGAACCTGAGCCACCACTCTCTGGAGGCGACAAAAAGGAATGTTGCCATAACGCTGCCGCTCACAGAGCCTATTCCTCCGATTACGACTATCAGCAAGATTTCGTATGTCATTGCAGAATTATAGCTTGTTGCAGAAACTGTGCTGTTGAACATTGCAAGAAGTCCTCCCGCTATTCCTGCAAAAAACGAGGATACAGTAAATGATAACATCTTATGTTTAAATAAATTAATTCCCATTGCCTCCGCGGCTATCTCGTCGTCACGAATCGCTTTAAAGGCACGCCCGTAGCTGGAGTTAATAAGAAGCACCATCAGCAGTATGCAAATACCGCTGATTACAATGTATATTAAAAGCCCGGAAAAGGTTGCATATGAAGATAGCGGGTCCGGACCGTTAGTTAGGGCAGCTACGTCATTTGATTGTATTATGTTTCTTAAAATTTCTGCAAATCCGAGAGAAGCAATAGCAAGGTAGTCGCTTTTGAGCCTCAAAACAGGAAGCCCTATAAGTATTGCAAATAGTGCCGCTACAATGCCGCCAATTAATAGTGCCGGAACAAAAGGCATACAGAACTTTATTATTCCTCCGCCGTGCTTATACAGTATCTGATCTCGCAGGTGCGTGGGAATTGTTAGCAGCGCGTAGCAGTAAGCACCTATTGCCATAAACCCGGCTTGACCCAAGGAAAATAGCCCGGTAAAGCCGTTGAGCAGATTCATTGAAACGGCAGCTAAAGCGTAAACACAGGTTTTTTGCAAAACTGTAATAAGCATTGAGCCTTTGCCGACTACACTTTCCGCTAAAAGCAAAACTGAAATTAATATTAAAACGCCAATAAGTGTAACGACTGAGTTTTTCTTTTGTATCAGAAATTCTTTCATATCATCACACCTTCTCAGTCATTTTTTCGCCGAACAGTCCGGTTGGCTTTACTACCAAAACTATTATTAGAAGTGCAAAAGTAAAGGCATCTTTATATAGAGCAAGATCAAGCGCAACAGCTAAGTTCTCTATTATACCAATAAACATAGCTCCTATGACTGCACCCGGAATAGAGCCTATGCCGCCAAAAACTGCAGCTATAAACGCCTTTAGCCCGGGAAGTGCCCCTGCTGTCGGTGACACTCCGGTGAATTTAGTAAAATATAGCATTGAGCCTACAGCTGCTAATGCTGATCCCACAATAAATGTAAAACTAATAACTCTGTTTATTTTAACGCCCATAAGCTGAGCTGTTTCAAAGTCTGTTGAAGCAGCTCTCATAGCCAGGCCGATTTTTGTCTTTTTAATTAGCAGCATTAAAAGAAGCATCAGCACTATTGCAACAACCGGTGTTACAAAAATTACCATCTTATCTTTAATGCCGAATAATGTCATGCGTGTGCCTAAAAAAGGCAGGCTGGGATATTTTTTCACAAGTCCGCCCGTAATATACAGTACAAAGTTCTGCAATAAGTAGCTGACTCCAATTGCCGAAATCATTACAGACATGCGCGGTGCGGATCTTAAAGGCTTATACGCAACGCGTTCAATAAGCACACCTAAAAGCACCGTAAGTAATATCACAAGAGGAATTGAAATATATACCGGAAGCGATGCCGATAAATAAATCATTATTATTCCTGAAACCATAAATAGGTCTCCGTGAGCAAAGTTAATCAGCCTTAAAATACCGTAGACCATTGTGTAGCCTATAGCAATTAAGGCGTACTGACCGCCCACTGAAAAACCCGCAAATAAATACTCTACCATTGTTACCCCGTTTTCTGCCGATATTTTGCCTTTTACTATCGGCCAAAAGCCTTCTACTCATTTATTATCATTTTTATACAGGTTATGCGGTGGGTGTTGCCCACCGCATAACAGGCGTATAGTGTTTAAATACTAATATTTGTTTTAAGCGCTATTATTTTCCTTCAATAAGCTCCATTGCAAAGCTTGCCATTACACTGCCCTGGAACGGATCTAAGAAGCAAATTCTGAAGTAATAATCCTTGCCCTCTGTAACTGTCGGGTTTGTGCAGGAGCAGCCGACTGCAGGCAGTCCGGCACTCTCAAAGGTTTCACTTCCTGCAATTGATACGCCCGAGCCGTATGAGCCTAATACTACAAGGTTCTTATCTGCAACGAGCTTTGCTGCCGCTGTTTTTCCTGTGCTGTCATCTGAGCCGTTATCCTGAACATCAAGCACAACCTCGTACTCTGTATCTCCGACCTTGATTGTCGGCTTCAGCGAATGTGCATACTGAATTCCCAAAAGCTCCTGCTTACCGCCTGCACCGTTCTTGCCCGAAAGCGGCTGATAT
>JAAZCZ010000098.1 GCA_012513005.1 Oscillospiraceae bacterium
CCCGCGATATAGAGGGTCAATAAAAACAGGCCCAAGCTCCGAAACGCTGTGAGTCAGAAAAAATCCTACAGGATGACCATTGTGCATTGCAAGCAGGGCAGGGGCATCCTTAATACGCCGCAAAAGATATTCTTCGCTAAGCTCCGGATGCTCATAAACACGCAAAACCCAAGGGAAAAATTCAGGCGTCAGCGGCAGAATTTCAACTTCCGGATTTGGCGCAGGCTCAGGATTAGGTGCGGTAGCCAAATACTGCACGCAAGGTCTAACGGTGAATTCAGGGTGACTATCAAAAAAATCCTGCGCAAGCTCAGCATTGCTTATCATAGACACCTGTGCAATGTCATCTGTAAGATTATGTTCCTTTCGAAACAGCTGCACCATGTCAAACAGCGGCTCCATAGCGTTTTTAGATGTGACTGCATAAAAATATTTATTATCCTCGCTTTCCCACAGGCAAACACCGTCGGGAACAAAAAAGAAAGCGCCGATACAGCCGTTTTGCAGCCTGTATATTAAATAAGAGTTTTGAATCTCATTTTGCTTTAAAAACTTTAGTGCGCGTGCTGCGGAATTATCCATATAAATAACCTCTTCGTTTGATGTTTCTCAGTATAACACATGTGTAAAATTTCCGCACATACTTTCATGAAAACAAAAAACTATCTCGGTCAAGCAAAAAAAATAGAGCTTAAAAGGAGTAATAATGAAACAAGAATATACAGTCGAATACTTTAAGAAAAGTGCCGATTTTCTACTTTCAAAGGTAAGTATGCGCCCCAAAATCGCAATAGTTCTGGGCAGCTGTCTCGGAAACTTAGCCGATTTATTAGAGGACAAAGTTATAATAGACTACAAGGATATACCAAATTTTCTTATATCAACTGTAGAATCTCACGCCGGCAAGCTTATTTTCGGAAAACTTGCAGGTAAAGAAGTCGTCTGCATGTCAGGCAGATTTCACTACTATGAGGGCTACGATTTTGAGCAGCTTGTCACACCGGTGCGAGTATTTAAGCTTCTCGGGATTGAGACATTAATCCTCACAAATGCAGCCGGCGGCATAAACAAGGATTTTACAAACGGCGATATAATGCTTATTCGTGACCACCTAAAGCTAATGGGCGCAAGCCCGCTGCGTGGTCCTAATATAAAAGACTTCGGTCCGCGCTTTTTTGATGTAACAGACATGTACACAAAGACCTTGCAGGAAACGGCACGCAAGGCAGCTAATGAATGCGGAGTAACCCTGCGTGAAGGCAACTATGTGTATGCAACAGGACCGCAGTTTGAAACACCTGCAGAAATAAACGCCTACCGCATTTTAGGCGGAGACGCTGTCGGCATGTCAACAGTCACAGAAGCGCTGACAGCGGCACATTGTGGCATAAAGGTGCTGGGGCTGTCGCTCATCAGCAATATGGCAGCGGGCGTTTTGGATGCACCGCTCACCACACAGGAAGTGGATGAAACAGCCTGCGCTTCGGCAGCAAAGTTTCAGAAGCTTATGATTTCCATTGTTCGTAATCTGTAATAACAGATCAAAAATATTAAGGAGGAATTTTAGAATGAAAAAAATCCTTGCACTTGTACTTGCAACAATCATGATTGTAAGCTTGCTCGCCGGCTGCGGCGCACCGGCAGGCAAACCTGCAGAAGGCGGAAGCGCCGGCGCAGGAACCGACAAACCGGCAGAGAAGAAACGCATCGCCTTAGTCTGCGATGTCGCCGGAACACAGGTATTTGTTCTCAGCATGATAGACGGCTTAAACGCTGCTGCAGAGAAATTCGGCTTTGAGAAGACCGTTGTCGAATGCGCAGACAGTGCTGCCTATGAGGACGCAATTCGCGCAGTAGTCGAAGAAGGCTATGACCTGGTCGTAGTCGGCGGCTGGCAGGGCGGTGAGGCTCTCGGCAAAATTGCAAAAGAGATGCCCGACAAAGCCCATTACGCACTGATCGACTCCGAAGTTGATGCCGAAAACGTTAAGTGCATATTCTACCGCGAGCAGGAAGGTGCCTACCTTGTTGGTATGATAGCAGCTTCTGTTATGGACAAAGATCAGCACAAGTACGGCGCAGTCCATGTCAACCAGGGCCCCGGCTCTTGGAAGTGGAGATACGGCTTCCAGGAAGGCGTCAAGAAGATTGACCCCGAAGCAACATTCACATTCAACTACACAGGCAGCTTTAACGACCCTGCAAAGGCAAAAGAGTTTGCACTGCAGCAGTATGCAGCAGGCGCACGCTTCATTAACGCAGCTGCAGCCGGCGGCGACATCGGCGTATTCGAAGCAGCATTAGAAAAGAAATTCTGCACATCCGGTCAGGACGTTGACCTCACAAACCCGGACAACCCCTACATAGTAACAAGCCAGATCAAAGATACCAAGGCGACAATGGAATATCTTTGCGATCTGTTCATGAACAACAAGTGGGCTCCCGGTAACGAGGAGTGGGGAATTTCCGAAGGCGTAATCGGCGCTGTTTATGTCACACATGAGAGCAAGAACCCGATGAGCGAAAAGCTTAGCCCGGAAGCTCTTGAAGCTGTCAAGCAGGCAGCAGAAGACATCCGCTCAGGCAAATTAAACCTCAAAGAAATGCCTGCAGAGGAAGACTACAAATAAATTAACGCACAAAACGGCAGAGGACGCGGCCTTGGCCGCATCCTCTGCCGAAGTTTATAAAAAACAAAACTAAAGCTAAGTGAATTGAGGTGATCTCAACTGCTACTGGAAATGAAACACATCACGAAGATATACGGTAACGGTGTGTTGGCAAATGACGATATGAATCTTGAGCTTGCAGAATCAGAGATTTTAGCGGTGGTAGGCGAAAACGGAGCCGGCAAATCCACACTAATGAAAATTCTGTATGGTTTAGAGCATCCCACAGCGGGGGAAATTTACATACGCGGCGAAAAGCAGGTATTTAAAAACCCTCAGGATGCCATGAAAAGCGGTATCGGTATGGTACAGCAGAACTTTATGCTGCTCCCGCCTTTTACCGTAGCCGAGAATATTGTCTATGGCAACGAGCCGCGAAAATCCCGCTTCCTTTTTGACCGCAAAAAGGCAAAGGCGGAGGTAGATGAGCTGAGCGAAAGATACGGGCTTGGCATAGATTCTAATCTTGTAGTGGAGGATTGCCCTGTCGGATTGCAGCAACGCTGTGAAATCCTCAAGGTGCTGTATCAGAATGCCGACATTATTATCTTCGACGAACCCTCCGCGGTACTCACACCGCAGGAGGTAGACAGCCTACTGGATACTCTGAGAAACCTGGCAAAAGCCGGCAAGAGTATCATATTAATCACGCATAAGCTAAACGAGGTTATGGCAGTCTCTGACCGCTGCATTGTAATGCGTGGCGGAAAACACATAGCCACGGTTAAAACCTCCGAAACAAGCACTAAGGAACTGTCTGCAATGATGGTGGGCAGGGAGATAGTCGATGCCAAAATTCCGCAGGCAACACCCGGCAAAACAGTGCTTGAGGTAAACGATTTAGTTAAAACCGGTGAAGCCGGCAAGCCTATTTTAAAAGGCTGCAGCCTACATGTAAATGAAGGCGAGATTGTCGGCATAGCGGGAGTTTCAGGTAACGGTCAAACCGAGCTGCTTCACACAATAGTCGGGCTAATGCAGGCAGACAGTGGTAACATTGTCTTAGACGGCAAAGAAATAGGCGGTCTTGACGTGCGCTCCATCCGTGAAACAGGCTGTGCCTATGTTCCCGAGGATCGCAACACAATGGGCTGCGCCCTAAAAGCCACACTCAGTGAAACCATGCTTATGGCGCACCAGTATGAGGAAATGTTTAATCACAAGGGTATCCTTAAGCACAAAACGGCGGCAGAGCGTTTTACTGCACTTTTAGAGCAGTACGATGTCAAATATTCAACACTAAGTCAGCTCTCGGGAGAGCTTTCCGGTGGCAACCTGCAAAAGCTAATAGTAGCTCGTGAAATGAGCCACCATGCCAAATTGCTCATAGTCTCCGAGCCGACCCGCGGTGTTGATATCGGAGCCATGGAGTTTATACATAACCAAATATTAAAGCAGCGTGCAGAAGGCGGAGCCATATTGCTGGTATCATCCGATTTGACAGAGCTATTAAAGCTCTCAGACAGAATCTATGTTATGTACGACGGCTTTATTAACGGCGAGCTAAAAAGAGCCGAGGCAAAGCCCGAAAATGTCGGAATCTTGATGATGGGAGGATCAGCCGATGACTAAAATTAAAAATGCAGCATTGCACATGTTTAAGGTCCTCTGGCAGCCCTTCCTTGCAATCTTTCTGGGACTCATAGTAGGGGCAATAGTAATTCTGATTGTCGGGCACAACCCCATAACAGTGTACATCACAATGTTCCAAAAGTCGTTTTTCACACTGCACTACCTCTTGCAGTCACTCACACGCTCTGTACCAATCTTGGTTTGCTCTCTGGCTATAGTTGCATCATGGCGCGCCGGATATATAAACCTTGGCGTAGAAGGACAAATGACAGTCGGCAGCTTTGTCGGCACATTAGTTGCAGTGTACATGCCGGGTCCGACCTTTGTAGTGATAATAGCTGCTGTATTGTGCGGTATGATGGCGGGCGCTGCTTATTCGCTGTTCGCTGCGTTTATATATGATAAGTTCAATGTTTCAATTGTTATTTCAACACTGATGATGAACTACATTGCAACATATATAACAACATATTTCATAACATTCAGTCTGCGTGATACAAGCAGTGTCTACGCAATTCAAACAAAAGAAATTGCAATGGCAATGAGATTACCCCGAATATTACCGGGCAAACCGTTTAACCTCGGCTTTTTCATCGCGATTGCACTTGTTATTCTTCTGATGTTTGTAGTATCTAAAACAAAATTCGGCTACGAATCTAAAATGACAGGACTAAACCCCGTGTTTGCACAGTATGGCGGTGTTAAAAAAACGAGAGTAATGTACTCAACAATGGCACTTAGCGGAGCCATTGCAGCCTGTGCAGGTATGCTCGAAATTTTCGGAATCAAATTCCGTTTTGTAGAGAGCATGTTCACATCAACCGGCTATGCATGGACAGGACTCATGGCGGCGCTGATTTCAGGCTTACATCCCATAGGTGCAGGATTTACATCAATATTCTTAGCAGGTATGCAGGTTGGCGGCCAGAATATTCAGCTATCCACAGGTATTCCGGTGCAGGTGGCAACGCTAATTCAGTCCAGTATTATTCTATTCGTTTCAGTACAGCTTTTTGCAAACTGGCGTAAAAAAAGCAAGCTCAAAGCTGCTGCAGATTCCAAAAAGGCGGGTGATGAGTAATGGATATTAACTATGTACTATCGGTTGTAAACTCAGCTCTGCGCTCAACAACGCCAATATTACTTGCAGCCTTGGCTAGCGCTATCTGCACCCGTTCAGGCGTATTTAACGTTGCGCTGGAAGGTCAGATGCTTATAGGCTCCTTTGTCGGCATTGCAGTAAACTGGGTAACTCACAGCCCCACACTTGCAGTCTTAGCGGCAATAGTAGCCGGCGGCTTAGTCGGTGCCTTAGTCGGAATCTTGCAGGTTAGATACAACGCGGCAGACATGGTAGTAGGTACATCTGTTAACCTTTTGGTAGGTGCGCTCACAGCAATATTGCTTTTTGTTGTGTTCGGTGTCAAGGGCGGATTTAAAGACCCCGCCTTAGTTCCGCTGCCAAAGGTTAAGCTGCCCGTAATCAGCGAAATACCGTATCTTTCAACACTGTTTAATAACCTTTCACCACTTGACTATTTATCATATGTGATAGCGATTGTCATGTATATTTACCTCTTCAAAACAGTTAAAGGCTATCATCTGCTCTCAGTCGGAGTTAAGCGTGAAGCAGCTGAGTCAATGGGAATTTCGGCAGTTAAAACAAGAATAGCCGCAGTCATAGCCTCAGGCTGCCTCTGCGGATACGGCGGTGTTGCCCTCAGCATGGGTCAGGTAACACTCTTTGCGGAAAATATGACGGCAGGCAGAGGCTTCATAGGCATGGCAGCTTGCAACTTAGGTAAAAATAACCCGATTGCAATTATCTTTGCCAGTCTGTTCTTTGGATTTTCCGATGCCTTTGCAGCCACCACGCAAAACACAATTCCGTCTCAGCTAACCCAGTCTGTGCCCTACATAGCAACAATTTTGGCACTCATAGTGTTTTCACGCAAAAGAAAAAAGAAAGCCACTAAGACCGAAGAGAGCAAAGCAGAAGCAGTAAGCTAGAAGCTAAAAGCTATAAAATCAAAATAATAAACCCGGTGATTGAAAACCTCAGCTACCGGGTTTAGTTTTGCTCTCGTGCAGAAGAATATATACATATGCAAAAAAGCCCGACAGAAAAATCTGTCGGGCTTGTGGCAAATCTAACGTTCATGGATACAATGCACCATGCTTTGACAGCGTGGTGCATATTTTTGAGGATTCCGTTTTGATGCGCCGGGACAATGAGGACAGAAGGGACACTGTTGCTTTACCCGTCCAGGAGTTCTCCTGCTCTCTGCTTTACCATCTTTTCCATCAGCTTCAGCCGATCATCGGGCAGATTATACCGGGAGTGCTTCCTGAAGCGGAAGGTAAGCAGATGGCGCAGACCTTCTTTATGGGCCGGGGTAAGCACCTGTTTTGCCGTACCGACATAGTCATCGTAAACGCAGGGTAAAAGCGTATCCGCATAGTCCTTCAGCGCTTTTTCAGAAGAAAGGTCATCGGAGCCCGCAAAGTTGAACAGTGCGTTTCCATGATCGAACAGCGGGGCAGAAGCCACAATCTGATTCGTTTTGTTATCCACCAGGAAGCCAAAGTTACCAAAGTGACGGTCGGTGTTGTAAATCAGGGCATCCAGAACCAGCATATCATCCAGCGCCTTTACAAATTCTTCTCCCAGGGTCTGGTAGTATTCCCGGACTGCTTTCATGCCGCCGGATGTGACAACACGGCCAACCGGGAGGAAAGCATAGTCCTTGCTGGTAAACAATTCGCAGGTGGAACAAAGAATCCCTTCCCATTTGGACAGGCCATACGGTATCGCATGGATCCCCATGGCCTGCGCCACCTGATAGGCATAGAATTCCGAATAGGGTTCGTTTCCTGTGTTGGATGCACCGGATGTGCCGCCTTTGTACAGCTTGATGATCCCGTTTTCCCGCCGCCAGCATTTCGGCAGCATACCGTTGGTGGTGAACTCCGGGCAGGATGCCAGAGATGTACGAACAGAACTGCCGTATCCTGTAAAAGCGATCAAAGCCAGAATCCGGCTAAACCGATTGTCGTACAGGTTGAAATCATCAAATTTTCCGGTAAACCCTTCTTCGACAACCCAATAGCAGTCATTCAGCGAAAGTCCCTTGGAAACTTTGATGATGTTCATGGGGCGATTCAGGTTCAATCCGCATTTGCTGAGAAAATTCCGCACATAAGCACGGTTTTTGGGGATCGTACGATGTCTCAGCCACTTAGAGATACCCTCTCCGCTGACAGCCATATCCAGGGGGAACAAATCGCGCCGGGCCTCATTTTGCCAAAGGATCTTAATCTCAGGCTCCGAAGTATCCTCCGTTGCGGAAAAGCGCAGTAAGGGTGTATCAAATTGTCTGATTTCATAATTCATGCTGATCCCTCCTTGCCGCTGATTGCCCGATTATGTTCCGCTCGGGGAACACAGATATATACAAGAATATTCTAGCATAGACGAACGCAAATCGCAACGATTCATCATTACGAGCAAGCGTTGTTAAGTTGGAAACTTTGTAAATGATAACTTTCTGATAACTCTCCGCCCCTGCCATTGACTGTCCCGGATTCGGCAATATACTGTCGTTTCTGTAGGAGGTGCCGCTATGACCCAATCGGAATACGAAGCGGAGTTGCACTTTCGGCTCTGTAAAAGTATCTTCGCCACTCTGGCAGCCAAGGGAATCATTGCAGAAGATGATATGCACACTTTACTCCGTGCCGCTGCGGAAAAATACCATGCACCAATTGGCGAACTGGAGGTAAACAGCATTGCGGTCGAAAAGAATTACAAGGGTTGAGTTCCCTGTCAAACCATCCTCATCGGAACAGCCGCCGCCCACAAAGCGGGTTGCCGCTTATGCCAGAGTATCCACCATGAAGGATGCCCAGGAGAACAGTCTCCAATCCCAGCAAGCGTATTTCACGGAGTACATTCAACGCCACCCGGGCTGGGTCTTTGCCGGGATGTACACCGAAAGGTAAACCCAAGAATTGATACAAAGAAATGCTGTTGTCAGAGCGGCAGAATGGCTTGAAATCAAGGGCTTTCAGAGATTAGGAACTCTCCGGCAACTCATTCTTTACGCCCGATTGTTGCCGACATCATGACAACAGCGCAG
>JAAZCZ010000099.1 GCA_012513005.1 Oscillospiraceae bacterium
GAGCCGTTATCCTGAACATCAAGCACAACCTCGTACTCTGTATCTCCGACCTTGATTGTCGGCTTCAGCGAATGTGCATACTGAATTCCCAAAAGCTCCTGCTTACCGCCTGCACCGTTCTTGCCCGAAAGCGGCTGATATACACCGACATTAATTTTATTGCCTTCCAGTGCAATACCGGCAGACTTATATTCGGCGGCCTTGCCTTGTTCATCCTCGTTTGCAACTGTCTGAACCTTCACAAACTCAAAGCCTTCCTGACCCGCGCGTTTAATATATGCGCTGTCTTTAATTGCGTCTCCGTTTTTGTTGAATTTAATTGAGCCTGTAACAGCGTCTTTTATATCGAGACCCCAGAGAGCAGTTGCGACATCAACAGATGTTAGCTTATCGCCTTTTTCTGCCAAAGCCTTTTCGATTGCTGCATAGGCTGTGTTGTATGTGTCAAAACCAAGTGCAGAAACAGCGGCTACTATGTCATTGCCGCCATTATTTGTCAGTCTGACATTGTCTTCTTTGAGCCATGCTTTAAATCCGGAAACAAATGCTGCTGCCGGACCTGACTTGTCATTCTCATCAAAGAATGTTGAGCAGTAGACAACACTGTCAGTGCCTTTTACGTTATTAAGTATAACGGAGCTCTCCCATGTATCACCCGCAAGGATTGGAATTTCAATGCCCTTGTCTGCTGCCTGAGTAAGCAAAAATCCCGCAACTTCAGTAGAGTTAGGAGCAAATATTACAGCTGCCTTCTCCTGTGTTGCTTTTAGCAAATAGGAAGTAAAATCGGCTGTATCCTTCGGGAATGACTCAAATATTACCTTGCCTCCGGCTTTTTCAAACGCATCTTTGAAATATGTTCCCAAGCCCTGAGAGTAGGTGTCGCCTGTTTCGCAAAGAACATATGCTATTTTTTCCTTAGCTGCTCCTGCGTCCGGCTCTTTTGCCGAGTTCTGATTACCCGCCTGATTTCCGCAGCCTGCAAAGGCAATAAGCATTACGGCTACAATCGCAAGTGCCAAAAACTTTTTCATTTCTTCTCCTCCAAATGTTATTATCTTGTCCTTGCTCTAAACACATTTGTGTTTATGTGAGCTTTGCGTTAGATTATAGACCAGTTTTTTTGTAATTGCAATATAATTATTTAGGAGAATTAATATTTATTCACTTTTATAGCTAATCAAATAATTATTGGGCCTTTTTTATAATCCTCTCCGCCTCTTCTGTCTTTAATGTTTTTAAATGTAAGAGAATATAGGTCACTGCCCACGGCGCTTAGTGAAAATATTTTTTGAATTCTGTCATTTAGCCTGCGAACTGTAGCCGGTTTAGTAATTACAGGAAAATCAGAAGAACTGTCTATCCTGCGCAAAATCTCTCTGCCTTTTTCATTAAAAGCCAATACTCGTGTATATGGCGGAATTCCTTCTTTATCCTCTGATTTAATCCCAAGTGAGGCGCACATTGCCATTCTTCTTATTCTAGACATTGCATATCGTTTCGATTTTGTTTTATTAGTCAGAGCATCCCAAGATTCAGCAGTCTTAGCATGCATATAAAGGCGATTATTTAAGCCTTCTGTTGCATCGGGAACGTTATCAAAAACATCTCGGTTTTTCATTCTCAGCAAGGATAGGAGCATAAGCTCCATTTTCTCAGTTGAAATCGGACCTCGTCCGTTTTTTATCTCACTATTTATTATCTCTAATACCGCTGCCGGAATAAAATCCGAAACTGAAGCTCC
>JAAZCZ010000017.1 GCA_012513005.1 Oscillospiraceae bacterium
AATGTCGGCGCTGCTTTA
The DNA here is from genome assembly GCA_012513005.1 of Oscillospiraceae bacterium. Classification (GTDB taxonomy): domain Bacteria; phylum Bacillota; class Clostridia; order Oscillospirales; family Oscillospiraceae; genus Scatomorpha. The sequence continues at coordinate 19 of JAAZCZ010000017.1, forward strand.
ATTGTTAGCCTCGGCTGCGAGGGCACAGATGTTGACAGGGTGATTAAAGAAATCACAAAAACAGGCAAGCCGGTTGAGGTAATTCGCATACAGGAGGGCGGCGGCATAACCCGCTCAATTGCAGCAGGAATTGCTAAGGCGCAGTATTTAGCAGCTAAAATATCAACACATCGCCGTGAAAAGGTGGACATCAGCAATGCTGTGATGTCAATTAAATGTGGCGGCTCAGACGCCACATCGGGCATGGCATCAAACTGCGTTATCGGCTATGTTGCTGATAAGCTGATTGACGCCGGCGGCACTGTTATTTTCGGTGAAACAACAGAGTTTATCGGAGCTGAGCATATTTTAGCCCGCCGCGCAATAACCCCTGCAGTCGGAGATAAGATATACGAGATAGTTGCCAATATGGAAAAAAGAGCCAAGTCATTAGGTTGCGATATGCGAAAGGGTCAGCCGACACCAGGCAACATTGCAGGCGGTCTTTCCACCATTGAGGAAAAGTCATTGGGCGCTATTATGAAATCCGGCTCAAAGCCCATACAGGGCGTTTTGGAATACACCGAAATGATAAACGACAAAAAGGGTCTTTGGATAAAGGATACCCCGGGGCGTGAGCCTGAAATACTAACAGGCATGGCATGTACCGGAGCGCAGGTTATGCTCTTTTCAACGGGCAGGGGAGCGCCTCAGGGCTATCCCACAATGCCGGTAATTAAAATCTGCGGCAACAACAACACCTTTGCCCGAATGGACCAGGATATGGACATTAACGCAGGAGTTATTATTAGCGGTGAGTCCACAATAGAAAAAGTCGGCGAGGAGACCTTCGATAAATTTATCCGCGTACTCTCCGGCGAGATGACAAAGAGCGAGGCAATCAAATACTATAACTTTATAGACATCTATATGATGGGTCCCGTTATCTAAGTATTAAGTTAAGATAATTAAATGATTACACCCTCGGCAAATTATATATTTGCCGAGGGTGCGTTTAGATTTATTGTTTTTCGTTTTTATTATTATACCAAAACTGTTCTGCCGGAAAGAGCCTCAATATATTCAAGCTCGACTTCCAAGGCGCTCATACCGCCAAAAAGCATGCCTTTTAAGAGCCTGTCAAAAAGCCGGACATAATAAATAAGTGCATCGGAGATTTGAGCTGCTGACACTTCATCTGCTGCCCTTATCAGAATGCTGCGGACAAAGCGCCCTTCCTCTGTGCGGTATTCTATCTCCTCGTCTATGAGCGGATATAGGTGCTTATATTCTATATACCTGATTAGCGCGAAAAACTGCCCCAAATCAGATAGAAGCTCGGCTGACTGAGTCCTTGTAATAACAGCTATTTCACCTGCCGTGCCGTTTTCAGTGCTATATAGCCTAAGCTCGTAGCGAACAGACGGACGATATTTGCAGGCAAGATATGTTTTGAGAGCTATAAGGGGAGATGTGCTCTCACAGACGGGAACAAACTCTCTCGTCTCTGAAAACACATCTATTATGCCCGATTTAATATCTTTTAAATGCTTTTCGGGAGTTTTAACTAAAACGCGGTCTGCCAAAATCTGGTTTATCATGGCACTTCTGCTTGTGCCGTGATGCTTTGCCAGCAGGTCAACCCTCTCCACAACCGAGTCGCTTAAAACAAGGCTGTATAGCGTCTTTTTCATTACGACTCCTCTCTTGGCCTTTTATTTTAAATCAGCCAAAGAATTTGTTGTGAATTGCCTGAACGGCGAGGTCTGCAAGGCTTCTCTCGATTAAAACAGAGACCTTGATTTCCGAGGTGGATATCATCTGAATATTTATTTTAGCATCATAAAGAGCCTCGAACATTAAGGCTGCTATTCCGGAGGCTGTCATCATGCCGGCGCCTACAATACTGACCTTAGACACGTTTTTATCCACACTTATGTGGTCAAAGCCGATAGCCTCGCCCAGCTCAGCCAATACCTCGGCAGCATTTTCAGCATCATCAAGCGGAACTGTGAAGGATATGTCGTTTGTGCCATCCTTTCCGTAGGATTGGAGTATAATGTCTACATTTATTTTTGACCTTGCCATGGTGTTAAACACCCTAAACGCAATGCCCGGCTCATCAGGCACACCGACAACCGCGATTCTTGCAACATCATTGTCTTTTGCGATTCCGCTAATCTTCATTTCTTCCACTTTTCTGCAAACCTCCTTGACTTTTGTGCCCGATTTCCGCTCGCGGCTCGAGAGCACCTCCAATATTACCCCATAACGCTTGGCAAGCTCGACAGAGCGGTTCATCAAAACCTGCGCGCCGAGGCTAGCCAGCTCCAACATCTCGTCGTATGTGATTTCATTTAGTTTAATAGCGTTCGTTACACGGTTGGGGTCTGCCGTGTAAACTCCGTCAACATCTGTGTATATCTGACATTTATCGGCGTGCAAAACTGCCGCCAAGGCAACGGCGGTAGCATCTGAGCCGCCTCTGCCGAGTGTTGTTATATCCTCGTTGCGGTCGTAGCCTTGAAACCCTGCTGCAATCACTATACGCCTTTTATCCAGCTCCAAGCGCAGCCTTTGGGTGTCTACTCTCATAATCCGCGCCATACCGTAGCTGGTGTTTGTTAAGACCCCGATTTGTCTGCCTGTTAGAGACACGACGGGCAGCCCCATTTCCTCCAAGGTCATTGCCATAAGGGCCACAGCCTGCTGCTCGCCTGTGGAAAGCAGCACATCAAGCTCACGCCTCGAGGGCTTTTTATTTAGCTCATGTGCCTTTTTTAGAAGATCGTCTGTGGTGTCGCCCTGAGCGGACAATACTGCCACAATATCGTGACCTTCTATGTAAGCATCAGCTATTATTCCTGCAACATGGCGCATCCTCTCGGCATTTGCAAGGGAGGAGCCGCCAAATTTTTGAACTATCAGCATATTATACTTTTACCGCCTTTAATCTGTGCATTAATTATACAACTAATCGAGGACTCTGTATATTGAAATAAGAGAAATTTCAGAAAGTCTGCTGCGAAGCTCTTTTTCGCTTGTGTATGCCGTGAGCAGGGCAAAATCGCCGCTTCTACTGTGAACTACAGTGGCATCAGGCAAAATTGCCTGCAAAGAGGAAAGTTCAGCCTCTGCCCTTATCATAAAGCGGCAGGAAAGCTCCTCGGGGTCTGTGACATAGCCCGGCTCAGACGGCCAGTAGCCCATATAGGTCCCGCCGCGAACAGCGTCTATAATATCGGCAGTGACTGCTGAGGCTGTCGGCAGTGCGCCTGCCCCCGGACCTGTTAATAGCACCTCGCCCACAGCATCGCCCTTTATTCTGACCGCGTTTTGCACGCCGTCAACCGAGGAGAGGGGATTTGACCTTGAAATAAGTGTGGGGGCAACAAATGCAGTCACAGAGTTTGGACCCGTTCTCATTGCCTGACCGAGCAGCTTTATTCTGTAACCAAGCTCTCTTGCAAGCTCTATATCGACTTTGCTTATCTTATCTATGCCGAGGGTGCGAACATCCTTTGGCTTTACCTCCTTGCCGAAGCAGAGATCTGCCAAAATACAGATTTTTCTACCGGCGTCTATGCCCATAACATCGGCAGTGGGGTCAGCTTCCGCAAAGCCCTTTGCCTGCGCCTCAGATAAGGCATCATTAAAGCTCTTACCGTGGCGTATCATCTCGGTTAGTATGTAGTTTGTTGTGCCGTTTAATATGCCCACTACGGAAGAAATCTCATTTGCAGCTAAGCACCTGCAAATCGGTCTTAAAACCGGAATACCGCCTGCAACCGCAGCTTCAAACATGAAGCTTAAATTCATTTTCTCGGCAATATCGCAAAGCTCGCGCCCATGCTCGGCAACAAGCTCTTTGTTAGATGTAACAACACTCTTGCCCGCAAGCAGTGAACGCTTAACATAGTCATAGGCAGGAGTAATGCCGCCCATGCACTCAGCTATAACACTGACCTCGGGGTCATTTATAATATCCTCAAAGCTGTAGCGCAGCAGATCTGCTGCGGGATGCTCCGGGCGGGGGCGCCTGCAAAGAATGTGGGAAACCTCAATTTCGCAGCCTGCCCGCTTTGCAATAACGCCTCTATTTTTATTTAATACTTCAAAAACGCCGCCGCCTACTACGCCGGCACCTAATATTGCTATCTTCAAACTGCAGCTCCCTTACTTAGAAAGTACATCAAAACTGATTACGCCCGGCAGCGTGCGGGCTTTTTCTATAAATGCCTCAATCTGCGACAATATAGCCTCTGTTTCCAGTGAGACAGTGAGCAGAGCCACCCCGTTTGTGGGCAGAGACTGGTTTATTGTGAGTATGGATGCGCCCGTTGACGCAATGAGCGCGAGCAGAGCGGAGAGCGTGCCCTTTTTGTCTAAGAGCATGGCGTTAAAAGTCACAATTTTGCTGCCCTGCATATCTCTGAACAGTGAGACTAAATCCTTGTATTTGTAAAAGGCAGAGCGGCTTATTCCCACAGCCAAAACAGCCTCGGAAACAGTCTTAACGCGGCGTGCGGCAAGCAGCTCCTTAGCTTCAATAACCTTTTTATAGACCTCGGGCACAGCCGATGACTCAACCAGATAGTATTCGACACGGTTTTTCTTTTTCATACCATACTCCATTTAATAATATCCTGTGTTTGTCTGCATTAGATGGGCAGATGTTCTTTTATAGACTACATATTTATAACACAGAAATGTAGCTATTTCAATAAATAGCCCTCGATTTATTAAATATCGTGCTGTTTTTATTATTTTATGTCCCAAAAAACGAATATTTCGTCAAATTGCACCGAAAATAAAAAGCCAGCATATTTTGCCGCGGCTTAAGCCTTTCACCTTGTACCTGATTATTAGGTCTGATATAATGATTAATTATAATAAATGTGATTAGTATAATAAGGAGAGAGCCTTGGAATTTATAGATATAGTAAATAAGGGCGGAGGCAAGTTTTTATCCCGCTATGATGTGAATTATAAAGACGGCGAAATACTAAGAACCTACGAGATGTTCTCAAGAGACCCGGAGCTACTTGACTTTGAGAGCCTGCAAAACCCCAGAACAGATGCAGTTATAATAATAGCTGTAAACAAGGAAAGAGACAGGCTTCTTTTATTGCGGGAATTTCGCATGGAGCTTGGAAAAACAATCTACGGTCTGCCCGCGGGGCTAATTGACCCGGGTGAGAGCTTCTATGACACAGCCAAAAGAGAGCTTTTTGAGGAGACGGGAGTAAGGCTTTCTCGGATAATAGACATACTCCCGCCCAGCTACTGCGCTGTGGGGCTATCTAACGAGCAGTGTGTCTGTGTGTTTTGTGAGGCAGAGGGAGAGCCATATCCCGCAGGCACCGGTGGTGAGGAGATAGACGCCAAATGGTTTAGTAAAGAGGAACTAAAAGAGCTGCTTCGCAGCAGCCCATTTGGTTCATGGGCGCAAGCCTACTCGTTTATGTGGGTACACGGTATGGATTTTTATAATGATGATATTTATAACAAGGAGAAAAATAGATGATACGCTTTTATAACGGCAGAGTACTTAAATTTGCAGGTGACTATAGTGTAAGTCCGGACGAGGTCTGGACAGACGGCGGGGTAATAGCATATGTCGGACCCAAAAGGCAGGATGCCCCCAAATTTGAAAGAGAAATTGACCTTAGGGGAGATATACTGCTTCCCGGCATAAAAAATGCCCACACGCACTCGGCAATGACAGCTTTGCGTTCCTTTGCAGATGACCTGCCGCTAAAAAACTGGCTTTTCGACAAGGTTTTTCCCATTGAGGCAAAGCTCACGCCTGATCATGTCTACGCATTTTCAAAGCTTGCGATTTTAGAATATTTATCAAGCGGCAGCACCGCAATCTTTGACATGTATATGCATGTGGATGCCTTTGCCGCAGCTGTCTCAGACTGCGGGTTTAAGGCTGTTATCTGCGGAGCTTCTGATGATTTAAATCTCCAGAAGGATCTTTATACAAAATATAATAATAAGTCAGCGAACCTGAGCTACCGCTTCGGTTTCCACGCCGAGTACACAGCAGAAAAAAGCTATTTAGAGGAGCTCTCAGCTTTGGCAAAATCGTATAATGCTCCTGTCAGCACCCACTGCTCGGAGACAAAAAACGAGGTAGATGGCTGCATAGAAAAATACGGCATGACCCCGCCCGCGCTTTTTGAAAATCTCGGGCTCCTTGATAACGGCGGAACACTTTTTCACTGTGTGCATGTAAATGAAAACGACATTGAGATACTAAAGCGAAGAGGAGCATACGCCGTTACCTGCCCGGCTTCAAACGCGAAGCTTGCAAGCGGCATTGCCCCCATTTCGGATATATTAAAAAGCGGAGTTAATCTTGCAATAGGCACAGACGGACCTGCATCAAATAACGCTCTTTCAATGTTCAGAGAGATGTATCTCTGCGCTGTCTTGGCAAAAATAAAGGAAAATGACGCAGCTGCAATTCCTGCCGAAACACTACTAAAAGCGGCAGTGCAGGGCGGGCGTGCCATGGGGCTTAATAACTGCGAGAGCATAAAAGAAAATAGCCGCGCCGACCTCTGCGTAATATCTATAGAAAAGCCGAATATGAGACCCCTGCATGATGTCTATAAGAACATTGTGTACAGCGCAGACTGCACGAATGTGCGCCTTACTATGGTTGAGGGCAAAATACTCTATGAAAACGGGAACTATTATATAGGTGAAGACCCCGAGGATATCTACAAAAGGGCAGAACAGCTGTTCCCCGACTTAGTGCAATAGATCTTGACGGAGGTTAGCATGGATTTAGTAAACAGAATATCAGACTGGGTAGATGCACATGAAAACGAGCTTATAGAGGATATTAAAAGAAGCGTCAGAATAAAAAGCGTGAGGGGCGAAGCGGAGGAAGGCGCGCCCTTCGGCAGAGGTCCGAGGCAGGCACTTTCTGATTTTCTCGTTAGATGCGAGGATTTTGGATTTGCAACGGGTGTAGTTGCCGACTGCGTGGGCACAGCGGATATTAAGTCAGACAAACCTGCGAAATTAGATATTTTAGTCCACCTAGATGTAGTTCCGGCAGATGAAGGCTGGGAATCTGACCCGTACCTGCCCGAAGTGCGTGACGGTATGCTATATGGCAGAGGCACAGATGACGACAAGGGACCTGCCGTAATGGCACTTTATGCCATGCGCTGCATAAGCGAGCTGGGACTTAGCATAAACGGCAACTGTAGGCTCATTTTAGGCACGGATGAGGAGTCCGGAATGGGGGACTTACCGCACTATTATAATAAATATAAGCCTGCACCCTGCACATTCTCACCCGATGCCGGCTTTCCTGTATTTAATGTAGAAAAGGGCTCATACAGACCGACAGCTATAAAGACAGTAAGTGAAAAAAGAGAAGAATCCGATATACTTTGGCTAAAAGGCGGTCACACACTCAATATAGTGCCGGAGCTTGCAGAAGCGGAGATATCCGGCATCTCTGCCCACGCAGCTGAACTATATCTCAAAAAGGCAGCGGCGGACTTGGGGCTCGGGCTTGAAGCATATAACACAGAAAATGGAGCTGTAATTCAGGTATTGGGCAAAAGTGCGCATGCCTCACTGCCGGAGCAGGGCAATAACGCTGTTACCGGGCTTTTGCAGCTTATAAAGCTTCTGCCTCTTGATACTGCTCTGACTGCAGAAGTTTCAAAAATATCTAAGGTGTTTCCGCACGGGGATAACTACGGCGTAAACTTAGGCATAGCAAACGAGGACGATTTATCAGGAAAGCTCACACTTGTGCTTTCCGTAATTGATATTAAAGATGACAAAATAGTGTTTAAGTTCGATAGCCGTGTGCCACTCTCCTCAAATGAGGAAAACTGCAAAGAGCTGACGGAAAAGCGTCTTGGGGAACTCGGCTACACTGTAAAAGGCGAGCAGGAAAAGGGGCATCACACGAGCGCAGACTCAGATTTTGTTAAGACCTTGCTTACCTGCTACGAAACATACTCCGGAAACAAAGGTGAGTGCCTCTCTATGGGCGGAGGCACATATGTCCACGGAATTCCGGGCGCCGTTGCTTTTGGGGCAACTTTCCCGGGCTTTGAAGCTAACATGCACGGCATAGACGAAAAAATAAGTGTTAAAGACGCGCTTTCTGCAACAAAGATTTTTGCTCTGGCTATTGCAAGAATCTGCTGCGGAGATTAGAATGATAACAATATAGAAAAACTATCAGGGAGGGCAAGCAAATGGCAAAAGAAAAAACCAAAGAAAAAGCCAAAGCTAAGGTAAAGGCTAAACCTAGTCCCGAACAGCAAAAGGCAAGGCGTGCAGCGCTAATTAGGCTCGGCGCTTCGTTACTTCTTATTATCCTCGGAATCAGCATGGTGGTATGGCAGGAGCTCTCGCTCAACACTATCTGCATTGTGGCAGGCTCCGGCGCAATTGTTTTCGGCATAGTGATGATAATCATCTACTTTGTGACCGAGGTAAAAAGCGTTGGCAAATCAAACGAGCTTTCCTTGGGTGCTTTTGCCGTTATTTTGGGAATCATACTTCTCATAAGAGCATCTGCAATCCTTGACTTGCTGCAGTTCTTAATTGGTCTCTTGCTACTTGCCGATTCGGTGCTCAAATTGCAGGCGGCGGTTGATGCAAAGCGCATGGGCATTAAGGGATGGTGGGTTATCTTGCTGGTTGCAGCCCTCTGCATTGCGCTCGGCGTCATTATGATACTCAGACTTTGGACAGATTATATTATGATGCTACTAGGTGCCAGCTTAATTGCAATCGGTCTTCAAAATATAATACTGCTCATATTCTCCAAGCTTGCCCAAAAGAGTGTTGAGGCAGCGGAAGCCGCAGCAGCTGCTGCAAAAGAGGCAGCTATTGCTAATAGCGAGCCTGCTGCGAGCGAAGCACTGGCAGAAAAAACAGAAAAAGCCGAAAGACCGGCGCCTGTAGCCGAAACAGTAGGCGAATACAGCGCAAAGGCTCCGGAAACTATTGCAAGCCCGCCAAGCGAGCCTGTCATCAAACCGGAGCCCGTAGTTTCTGTGCCCAAGCCCGCTCCCATAACAGAGACAAAAAAGGTAGAGCAAACAGACGGATTTTATGTAGAAACCCCGGTGATAAACAAAGCTACAGATAAAGCAGAGTAAAATTTTATAATAAAAAATATATTATATGAGGAGAAAGAAAAATGATAAGACACGGCGAAGAAGTGTTATATGAGCGCATGGAAGAATTTAAGGGCGGTGCCGGGCACCTTCTTATTAAGAAGCTTATGCCCCAGTCACTTGTCGGCAACGGCGTTGACCTTTTTGCCCACAACAAGCTCGAAAAAGGCTGCGAAATCGGCTGGCATGTTCACGAAACAAACTGCGAGTTCTACTACATCCTAAAAGGCTGCGGCGAGTATAACGACAACGGAACAGTAGTTCCGGTTGTGGCAGGCGACATCACCTACACCCCGATGGGTGAGGGTCATTCACTTAGAAACCCCTTTGATGAGCCACTGGAAATTATTGCACTCGTAGCTGCCCCCAGACCATAGCAAGAACTTTACTACGGCGGAGCATATGCCTCGCCGTATTTTTATGCCCAAAATGAGCTCAAAACAGCAAAATGCAACAAAAGCGCTTTAAATGGGTAAACAATTTATAAAAATAGAGCAGCTGCGGTCTATTGTAATGTAAAATAAATTGTAATAAAATAAGTGCCAATAAGAGAAAAAGTGAGGTGTGAGCATGCTTAGCTCAAATTATACAAAAAAGGTCTACGAGGATGTTGTTTTAAGAAACCCCGGTGAGTCTGAATTTCACCAGGCGGTTTTGGAAGTGCTCGAGAGCTTGGAGCCGATTTTAGAAAAGAGACCCGAATTTGAAAAGCACTCTATTTTAGAGCGTTTTGTTGAACCCGAGCGCCTAATATCATTCAGAGTTCCCTGGGTAGATGACGAGGGCAAAATCAGAGTTAACCGCGGCTACAGAGTGCAGTTTAACTCCGCAATAGGTCCCTACAAGGGCGGGCTTAGATTTCACCCATCGGTGAGTGCCTCGGTTATTAAATTCTTGGGCTTTGAGCAGACACTCAAAAACAGTCTCACAACTCTGCCTATGGGCGGCGGCAAGGGCGGAGCTGACTTTAATCCCAAGGGCAAGTCAGAGGGCGAGGTAATGCGTTTTTGCCAGTCGTTTATGACAGAGCTATACAGGCATATCGGTCAGTTTGTGGATGTTCCTGCGGGAGATATCGGTGTCGGTGCTCGTGAGGTAGGCTATATGTTCGGCACCTACAAGCGCATAGTCGGTGGCTACGAGGGCGGCGCCATGACAGGCAAGGGCATACCCTTCGGCGGCTCACTCGGCAGAGTCAAGGCAACGGGCTACGGGCTTTGCTACTTCGCTGAGGAGAGCATGAACAGGCAGCGAGGCACGTCGTTCTTGGGCAAAACAGTCATAGTCTCCGGAAGCGGCAATGTTGCGGTTTACGCAGCGGAAAAGGCTACGCAGCTGGGGGCTACCGTTGTTGCAATGAGCGACTCAGACGGCTATATCTATGATAATCACGGAATTGATGTAAACGAAGTGATTAAAATAAAGGCTGACAGGCAGAGAATTTCAGTGTATGCCGACAAGGTTCCGACAGCTGCATACAATGAGGGCTCAAAAAATATTTGGTCTGTTAAATGCGATATTGCACTGCCGTGCGCAACTCAAAACGAGATGGACAAGCAGGGAGCGAAATCTTTAATTGAAAATGGTTGCCTTGGAGTTTTTGAAGGCTCTAACATGCCGCTTACTCCCGAGGCAATTGCACTTGTTATTAATGCGGGTCTTTTATATTCTCCGGGCAAGGCGTCTAACGCAGGCGGAGTTTCCGTTTCCGGACTTGAAATGTCACAAAACAGCTTAAGACTCTCTTGGTCTGAGGCTGAGGTGGATATGAAGCTGCGCGACATAATGAAAAACATCTTTAATGCCTCGTTTGAAGCCTCAAAAGAGGCAGGTTGCGAGGGCAATTTGATGGCGGGAGCTAATATAGCGGGATTTTTGAAGGTCGCAGAGGCTATGATCGCTCAGGGCGCAGTGTGATATTAATAAATAGCTTAATAACAAACTACTCGGGCAGCTTATAAAAGCTGCCCGAGTTTTAGCTTGTTTAGTTATAGGATAAATAATTATTAATAAGACCGCTATCCTCCGAGCTTCTCCTGCAAATTAGCTTGGGCTATTTGGGCTAAGCTTATCTTGAAATCCTTTCTTGCTTCACCCGTATTCTTTGACAGGCTGTCACGAACTATAAAAGAATAATCTTTATAAAGAACACAGACACCGCCGTCTATTTTGTTGTGGTAAGCATCCTCGCCTAAGCCCTCAATCGGCTCTACACCGTCATACTTATTGCAGCTTTCCTTATTCTCAAAATACTGCTTTCTCACATCAAAGTCAGAGCCGGGGCTCACTTCCGGCTGCTGATAGCAGACAAACCAAACACTTTTTTCCTTGTCGTCATTGTAGTAATTGACACCCAGCATGCCCAAACCGTCGTTATTCGGATGACCGACATTTTTGACCGCAAAACCGAGCAGCTCCTCGACCTTATCCTTCGGCAATAGCTCATCACCGGTAAAAACGCCTTTGTATTTTAGCATAAAAAGCTCGCTTAAAAAATAGTTTTATCGCAACTTTTCATTTTCTGCAAAAAAATCATAGCGTATTCAAGGTGTTTTTACGTATGTCTGTTATTATCAGCCTTACAATCAGGTGCGTTCCCTCATTAAAGCAATGTGCAAACAGCTTACTTTTCAATTATGCCAATCGATTTAAAATACGCACATATTCCGTTATAGAAATTCGGCTTTGCGGTGTGGTCTAATTCGTTTCCTTCTGGAACAAAAATAATTAGGCCTTGCCGCGCTCTTGTAAGAAGAACTCTATAAGCATTTTTTAAATATAGAATATTTTCTTCACTATTGATATTTTGCCATTTGCTACCAGCGAAATTGTAGAATTCGAATGCTCCGTTTGTAAACCTCAAATTTGCATCCCAACAGACTATAGTCCAATCGAGTTCGAGTCCCTGTATATCAAACTCGGTGGCAGTTTCCTCTAAAAAGTATGATGACCTAACATCTTCTTTGCCATTGAGAAACCAGTTAGGTGCATCGATTTTGTTTTGAACCCAAACCCCGTGTTTTCTAAGCCTTTTTGCCCCAGAGCTTGCAATTATTCCATACCTTTGTGAGCCTTTCGCGATATCTAGAACCCATTTTTTTGCAACATCCAAGTTTCTAGTAAAAATAATGGGATAATCATCTATTATTTCAGAATATAGCTTCTTTGCAGTAGGGACATTTACATCAAGCAGCGCCTTAACGAAAGCAGATACATTTTCGCTTCTGAAAGAACGCAGAGAGACGGATAAATGCAGGTCTTCAATTATTTTGTAGTTAACCCCTTTTGCTAAATCAGCAAATGACATGTCTTTAGAATACTCTGAATCTGTTATTTTATCAGATATATAAACATCCCAGTGCGGGAAAGTTGTTCTAAGAGATTCAAACCAACCTGAAATCCCTGCCGATTCACCCTTGTTTATCTCCTGGCCACCACCGATCAAACAAACAATTGTTGCCCAGCCAGTGTGCCTGTCTAAGATACTAATCAAAAACTCAGGCTCGGACATATTAAAGTCAAGAACGCCTTTTTTCCGTTTCATAAAATCGCTCAAATTTGGCTCATCCCAAGCGCGCTGTGCCTCATCAAAAACAGCGACTCGTTCTATTGGAGGAGTATCTACAGAAATTGCATCGTCTCTAAAGTGATGTATTATTTGAATAAATTCCCTGGATTTTCGAAGGGCATCAGATTTTTTACACCATTATTTGACACATCATCACGAGCAAGGGCTTCTTGTAAAACATCAACAAGTGGTCCATTACCAGAAAAATAGACAGCGTGTTCATTTTGGTCCACTCTTTGTCGTTCTATTGCAATATTAAGACCGGCAAGGGTTTTGCCGGCGCCGGGCACGTCAGTAATAAAGCAGATTGATTTTTTATTAGCTGCTTTACTGTGATCAATAATTTTGTTAATTGCCTTAGTAGTCTCATTTAGATTAATAGCACTCGCGTCATTTCGCGAAATATCTTCAACATTGTGACCCATATATAACGCCTTTGCAGCTTCAATTATTGTTGGAGTAGGTGTATATAGAGAATTAATCCAATCGTCAATGTTAAAAGATGGTTTTTTGTGTAATGCACAAATTTTAGAAATTGAGCTTCCAATATTATAGGCATTACAGCATAGTGGATGCAGAATATTATCTTGCATATAGGCAATTTCTTGGTTTAGGCTTGGTGCGTGTGTACAAACAAGAAGGGGCACTAAAAGCTTGTCATGACTTTGTTTATGAAAACACGAAAGGTCAAGAGCATAGTCTGTTACCTGTTATATGGCGTAGTTAGGATAAGTATTTTCACCCACCTTAAATTCAAGCAAAAACACAATCCCCTTATACAAGAGTATATTGTCAATTCGTTTGCCTATTCGGGGAATAGTATATTCAAAAAGGAGATGCCCATCTCCAAAAGCTATTAACTCTCTTTTTAGGATATCTATTTCCATTTTCCAAGAATTCTTTTGAAGATCATCAGCCGCAAATTGATCATTGCTTGTAAGCTCTCCAAAAATGGAAAGAGGATCTTTTCTTACAAAGTTCTGTACTCCGCCTGAATAATATGATCTTTTCATAAAAGTTTGGGCCTCCATTATCCACTTGATGTTTGTTTCTATTCTACACGAGGTATTTTTGTTGCGCAAGCGGAAGCAGAGCACAGGATATACTCAAAACAGTGTGATTGTACTGGCTTATCTGCTGTGATATAATAATTTGGTATGCAAATAATGTTGAGACGAGGATGTATTATGAGTAATAAAAACGAGATAATTTTGCTTAAATTGGGCGAAGTCGTGCTAAAAGGTCTAAACAAGCGCAGCTTTGAACAGCGGCTTATGTCGAATATCAGAAAAAGACTAAAAGACGACGGCAAATTTAATATATACTGCATCCAGTCAACAATTTATCTTGAGCCTGAGGATGAAAACTGCGACTTGGATTATATAATGTCTAAGCTAAAAAACGAGTTCGGAGTAGTGGCGCTGTCTCGTGCTGCCGAGTGCGAAAAAAACGAGGATGCAATTTTCGAAATGTGCCGCAGCTACTTAGCGGATGAGATGAAAAAAGCTTCTACATTCAAAGTCGAAACAAAGAGATCCGACAAGGCATTCCATATGACCAGCATCGAGCTGTCGCAGTATGTGGGCGGGCTTTTGGCAGAGGCATTTCCAGATGTAAAACCGCAGATGAAAGACCCTGATTTAACAGTCTGCGTTGAGGTTAGAGACAGGGCTGCATATGTGCACGGCGGCTCTGTGCCCGGAGCAGGCGGGCTGCCGAGGGGCGCGGGCGGCAGAGCTATTACTCTGCTTTCCGGGGGAATAGACAGCCCGGTTGCAAGCTATATGATAGCCAAAAGGGGCGTGCAGCTAACGCCCGTACACTTCTTTTCCTTCCCCTACACCTCGGAGGCGGCAAAGCAAAAGGTTTTGGATTTGGCGCAAATACTCACAAGATACACAGGTCCGCTGCGAGTTTTGATTGTGCCGTTTACCAGAATACAAGAGGAAATTCACGCCAAATGCCCCGAAAATTACGGAACACTCATTATGCGCCGCTTTATGATGAGAATCGCAGAGCGCATAGCGGAGGATTCAAACTGCAAGGCGATTATTACAGGCGAGAGCTTAGGTCAGGTTGCAAGCCAGACCTTAGAGGCAATGGCGTGCACGCAGGCTGCAAGCAACATACCGGTTTTGCAGCCGCTAATCGGCATGGATAAGACCGAGATAATAGAGACTGCAAGAAAAATAGACACCTTTGAAACGGCAATACTGCCCTTTGAGGACTGCTGCACAGTCTTCACACCCCGCCATCCGGCAACAAAGCCGAGCTTGGAAGCGGCAAATATGGCAGAGGAAAAGCTGGATATTGAGGCGCTGGTGAGTGAGGCTATATTAGGAATAGAGAGAGTGTGGGTAAACGATGAAAGCTGAAATAATATCAGTAGGAACAGAGCTTTTGCTCGGCAGCACAATTAACACAGATGCCGCCGATGTGTCTAAAACCCTGTCTGAATACGGAATTAATGTCTACTGGCACACGGTTGTGGGGGATAATCCCGCAAGGGTGGCAGACGCAGTGTCGAGAGCCATGGGCAGAGCGGATATGATAATAACAACAGGGGGCTTAGGTCCAACCTGCGATGACCTGACAAAAGTCGCAATAGCAGATGCCTTGGGGCTTCCGCTTGTCGTTTCAGAGGAAGAGGAAAAATGGCTAAAAGAGCTCTTTGCCGAAAGAGGCAACGAGCTGACGCCGAATAATTTCCAGCAAATAGAGCTTCCAAAGGGCGTAGTAGCACTTAGAAACGACTGGGGCACGGCGCCCGGCTGCTATTTAGAGCACGAGAATGTAAAATTAATCATGCTGCCCGGTCCGCCCCGTGAGTGCCGGGAGATGCTCGAGCACAGAGTGAGACCGATTCTTGCAAAAATATCAGACGGCAAAATAGTCTCGCACACGGTTAACTTTTTCGGCATAGGCGAGAGTGAGATGGAGCAGTATTTGCGCGCTGATATGGAGAGTATGCAAAACCCGAGCCTCGCTCCCTATGCAAGAGAGGGCGAGTGCTACGTGCGTGTGACTGCCAAGGCAGAGACAGAGGAAATAGCGGAGGAGATGATAAAGCCGGTAATAAGCAAGGTTCGCGAAAAATTCGGCGAGCTTGCCTACGGGGAAAATTCACCCTCACTGGCTTATTGGACACTAAAACTATTAAAAGAGCAGAATAAAACCCTCGCAGCGGCAGAATCCTGCACCGGCGGAATGTTATCTGAGCTAATAACCGACATACCCGGGGCATCGGCTAACTTTTTGGGAGCTGCCGTTGTGTACACAAACGATGTCAAAACAAAGCTGCTCGGCATACCGGAGGAGTTAATAGATAATTTCGGCGCGGTCAGCGAGGAAGTTGCGGCAGTTATGGCAATGAATGTGCGAGAGCTGCTGGGAAGTGACTACGGAATCGGGATAACGGGGCTAGCCGGTCCCGACGGAGACGGGGAAAACCCTGTAGGTACAGTTTTTGTTGCACTGGCATCAGAAAACAGTGTTTATGTCCGCTCTCTATCATTAGGAGGTCGCGACAGAAGGATAATAAGGCTATATTCCTGCCAAAACGCCTTTGACATGCTGAGGCGAAAACTGACTGATTTGCGTGTGGAGGAGGTAATAAAACCATGAAATTATATCTGGCAAGACATGGGGAATCAGAAGGAAACCTAAGAGACATTTTCTACGGACATCTCGATTTGCCGCTCACGGAAAAGGGCAAGCAGGACGCTAAAATTGTGGGCGAAAAGCTGTCTGATATAGAGATAGCACACTGCTACACAAGCCCACTTTGCAGAGCGTCGGAAACAGCAGAGATTGCCTTAGCAGGCAGGGATGTTCCGATAACTGTCTGCGATGACTTTATAGAACAGCACATGGGCGAATACGAGGGCATACCCTTTGAAGCCCTGTATGCAAAAATGGGCGATGAGATATTCGAGATGCTGCGCAAGTGGCCGGATGTTATTTTGCCCGGCGGCGAGACATTTTTTGATGTTAAGTGCCGTGTTGAAAACAGCATAGGAGAAATAGTAAAAAAAGGCGAGGATAGCCTAATTGTTGCGCACTTTGGCTCGCTCTCTGCTATTTTCTCCTGCCTGCTCGCTCTGCCTAATGCCGTTACCGGCGTATTTTCCTTTGACCACGGCTGCATAAGTTGCATTGAAATAGACGAAAAGTGGACAAGACTTTTGTTTTTTAACAGGTAAAGCTAAGTAATAAAGAAAAGGAGCAAAGCGTATGAAAAACAGACTGACTATGATATGCCTTATTCTCTCGCTGCTGCTTGTGATTGCGGCAGCCTCTGCCTGCGGCGCAGGGAGCACGGCACCGGGAACAAAAGAGCCACCTGCCACAGAAAAGCCGATAAGTGAAACAGAAACTCCGAAAACCGATATGCAGCAGACAAAAGCATCAAATTCACCGATACCGGAAGCAGGGCGCATAATAATACTTGAAGAAGACACTGCTGCAGATAAGTACAAAGAATACATTGAGTTTACAGCAGATGAATCTGAATTTAAGACAAAGATATTTTTAGTAGCAGAAGGCACGGTGCGCGACTTTAAGTTTTTATCTGTAGCTATAGAGGGCGCAGATGAAGGCGGCAAGATAGAATATACGGCAAAAACTCTCTATGAGCAGGAATTATTGACAGAAGAAAAACCACTGCTTGTTACTATGACATTCTTTGGAGACCTGCCGTCATACGGCATATCCTATACCGGGCAAAACGGCGAAACAAAGGTGTTTGCGATTGAGCAAAGCGGCAAAGACGGCTCTGTATTGCTAACAGAGCTTAAATGACGGCAAAAGACCTTCGTCTATAAGTGTAGTGTTGCTAAAAGACGGGGCAGAATACTGAGAGCCCGCAATATTAAACGAGGCAAACAGCTGGACCTACACTTGGAATAATTTACAGATGAAAGAGGGCGATACCTATATTGATTACTCTGTTAAAGAACTTCCGATAGACAGCTATGAGGGTAGCATTAAAACAGCATATCTTCCCGCAGAGGAGGGCTCAGAGCAGGTAGAGGATGAGAGTACAGAACGGGCGTATGTAATAACTAACAAGTATATAAAACCCGCAGACCCGTCACCGACTCCAAGCCCCACACCCACACCGTCTCCGACTCCCAAACCCGGAATTCTTCCCAAGGCGGGAGACAGCAGCAAAATACCATATTACTCAGCTTTAATACTGCTTTCAGTACTTATGATTTCGACTGCGACATTTAGCTTTGTTAAAAGCAAAAAGAAGAAAAAAGGCAAGCATTAATAATTTATATAAGCACAA
>JAAZCZ010000100.1 GCA_012513005.1 Oscillospiraceae bacterium
AGGAAAAAGCTATTTTGTGCCGAAAACTCGGTCTCCGGCGTCGCCTAAGCCGGGAACAATATAGCCGTGGTCATTTAGGCAGTCGTCTAATGCCGCTATAAAAATATCAACATCAGGATGAGATTTCTGCATTCTGGCAACTCCCTCGGGTGCTGCTATTATGCACATGAGCTTAATATTCCTTGCGCCTGATTCTTTAAGAAACTGTGCAGCTGCATCTGCGCTGCCGCCGGTTGCCAGCATCGGGTCAACAATAATTACATCTCTCTCCTGGATATCGGGCGGCATCTTGTAGTAGTATTTTACGGGCTCTAATGTCTTGGGGTCGCGGTAAAGCCCTATGTGCCCGACCTTTACATTGGGCATTAAAGCTACCATGCCGTCAACCATGCCGAGACCTGCACGCAAAATCGGCACTATTGCCAGCTTCTTACCCGCAATATGCAGACACTTGGCAACTGCCACGGGAGTTTCGACTAAAACTTCCTCCATCGGCAGGTTGCGTGTTGCCTCATAGCACATGAGCATGGCAAGTTCGCTTGTGAGCTCACGAAACTCCTTAACGCAGGTATCTTTGTCTCTTAAAATAGACAGCTTGTGCTGTATCAGAGGGTGGTCAAAAACATGTACTTTGCTCATGGAATTTCTCCTTTTGAATTTATAAGATTGGTAGAATAAATAAGAATACTGCTAAAAAAGCTTTGCCTGTCTCTCCCTTTCAGCCTGTGAAAGCCTCAGATATGTGGGGATTAAAAGATCAGCCGAGGCGGGCTTGCCGATATTCTCCGCTGCCAAACAAACACCCAGCGCACGCTGCATTCTGATGCCGCTAGGCGCAAGCCTACAATTAGACAGGGCAGATCCAAGCTCAGTATAACACAAGCCCGCTCCATCTCCAACAAAAAATATCTCGCTTTTTATATCTTTTAGCTCATCATAAAGCTCATTGAGAGACAAGGCTCTGTCCGGACAAAGCCTTTCGGGCATGTTGTTTTCAGCTCTAAAAAGAGCGTTATATACCTGATTGCGCCTGGCATCCATGCAGCAGCAGATAACGATGCCGGGGTATAAATCTCGGCACAAAAAAGCCATAGCCTCAAGTGTGGAAACACCGATTGCAGGCTTGTCGCTTGCCCAACAGAGTCCCTTAACGAGGGATGTGCCTATTCTAAGTCCGGTAAACGAGCCCGGACCCACAGAAACCGCAAGGCAGTCTAAATCGCTTAACTCAAGATTCCCGATTTTAAGCAAAGACTCTGCCATGGGTAAGAGCGTTTGGCTGTGGGTTAGCCCCGAGTGCCTGTAGTGCTCTGCAATTAGATTACCGTCCTCACAGAGGGCGACAGAAGCCGCCTTGGCAGACGATTCAAAAGCAAGTATCTTCATAATTTAAGTCCCTCAACCTCTATTCTTCGCTCTGTTTCAGAGAGCTTTGTAAAGCGGACTGTAATCTCATCTCCAAAAAAGGCATCCTGCACATTTTCGCTCCACTCAACAGCGCAGACTGCGCCTGCGTTTAAATAGTCCTCCCAGCCGATATCAAAAAGCTCTGAGGCATCGGAAAGCCTATACATATCAAAATGATACAGGGTCCTCTTTCCTTCATATTCGTTTACAATTGTGAAGGTCGGGCTTTGCACGCGGGAATTAATTCCCATGCCCCGTGCAATACCGCGAACTAAGGCTGTCTTTCCCGAGCCTAATTCCCCATACATGGCAAGCACCGAGCCCGCCGGCAAGACCTTGCCGATATTTTCGCCGATTTCTTCAGTCTCGTTCTCATTTTTTGTAATAAATTCCTGCATAATAACCTCCCGGTTATAGCGAGTATACACCCCTTGCAGCATTGCGTAAAGACAAAAACTGTGTTACAATCAATCGGCTAAATAAAAACAGGAAAGCAGGTGATGAATGTGAAAAAGTACTTCCCGTATATTAAAGACTTTGTCCGCAGGGCAGACATGGTGCTCCTCGGGCTCGGCATAGCCTGCAGTCTCTACGGGATAATCGCAATTGCAAGTGCAACAAAGTCATATTCTAACTCTGCTCAATATGTCATAGTTCAGGTACTTGCGCTTTTTATCGGTATCGGTATTTTTGTAGTAATTACTCTCATTGACGTTGAGATAATGGCAGAGCGTTGGATGGCACTTGCCGTATTTAATGTATTATTCATGAGCACGCTAATCTTCTTCGGTGTTACGAGTGACACAGGTAACAAGGGCTGGCTCAGGTTTTTCGGCATAGGAATACAGCCCGCTGAGGTTGTTAAGATAACATATATAATAATAATGGCAAAGCACATAAGCTATCTAAAGGAGTATAAGGGTTTAAACAAGGTAACCTCAGTACTGCAATTACTTGTGCACTTCGGCGGTATTTTCGTCCTGCTCCTTTTAACATCAGAGGACTTAGGCAGCTCGCTTGTGTATTTCTTTATTTTCTTTATCATGCTCTTTGCAGCCGGACTTAATTTCTATTGGTTTGTGGCAGGCTTTGCAAGCATTGCGGTTGTAACGCCGATTATTTGGAATAACGTGCTAAAAGAATACCAAAAAAACAGAATCTTAGCGCCGTATAACCCGATGATAGACCCTAAGAACGACGGTGTAAACTGGCAGGCAAACCTCTCTAAGATGGGTCTTGCCTCAGGTCAGCTAAACGGCACAGGCTTGGGTCAGGGCAAGCAGAGCCAGTCAAACGCCCTATTCGGCAAACACACGGACTTTATCTTTTCAGTAATAGGCGAAGAGCTCGGTATGATTGGCGCACTTGTTGTTTTTGCACTGCTTCTGCTTGTAATAATAAGATGCGTTATGGTAGGTCTGCGCTCAAAGGACAGCCTATCCTCGCTTGTCTGCTTCGGCGTAGCTGCTACTGTTGTGTTCCAGACCTTTGAAAACATCGGCATGTGTGTCGGTATAGCGCCCGTAATCGGAATAACACTTCCGTTTTTCAGCTACGGTGGCTCGTCACTATTCTCGATGTTCGCGGCAATAGGGCTTGTGTCGGGGGTACGATACCGACCTCGACCGGAAATGTTCAGATCGTACCACACATAGCAGACTTGCCGTAATACGTAATAAAAATACAAACATATAAAATTCCCTCAGGCATTTGCTTGAGGGAATAGTTTTTTTATTATTAAAATTAAATTCCTATGTGAACAGGGCTTTTAGCCTTATCCAGAACTGCTCAAAGAAGCCCGTAGGCTCTGCCTCCTTTGCAGGCGGCTCGGGGGCTTTCGGCTCCTCGATATCCTTTGTTGTCAGCACAAACTGAACACTGCTGCAGCTTTCGTTCTTTGCGCTCAAAAATGAGCTCGGTGTAAATTCTCCGGTAAACGAGCCTAAAGCAGCACTAATCTGCCCGGGTATTCTGCTTGTTCCGGCATTAAGCTGCGAAACTCCGCCGGAGAGCTGCGAAACCCCGCCTGAGAGACCCTCAACACCGCCGTAAAGTGAAGCCCAGTTTGCGTTTAAACTATCCACACCGTTTGTGTATGCCACAAGCCCGTCATGGAATTTTGAATACTCAGCGGCAAGTGTACTAAAGCCGCTAAGCATAGCGTTAATACCGCCGCCACCTGAGCTTCCGTCAATAAGCCCCTGCACAGTCTGAGCCATGGTTCTTATAGAGGTACGCTTTTCGTCAACATAGGTCTTAACTTGACTCAGAGTGCCGGCAGCCAGCCTGAAATCATCAAGCGACTCTGCCATAACTGCCTTTGCAGCAGCCGTTGCCCTGTAATTTGCAATTAGGGTCTGCAGCGCGGCACTTTCGGGATTAGCGGCAGTTAAAGCGGCAATTTCGGCCTCATCAATAGCCCCGATGCCGTTAAAAGCTGCCTGCAAACTGTCCACAGAAGCATTAACTCTTGCGGGAAGGTTACCTATCTGAGCGGATAGATTATCAAAACCATCCGCCAAAGCGTAGAGGGCAGGGGGCAGAAAACCAAGAGAAGTAATGTCAAGCCCCTCGGCTATCTTGCCTATTTTTTTGAATGTCTCATCTATCTTGTTTAGTGCAGCCATAATTTGTGCAGAGCCGTTTCGCAAGGGAGCCGAGCCTGCTGAAAGCTGCGCCAGACCGTTTCCAAACTGAGAAGCCCCATCCTTAAGCTGCAAAGCCCCATCAGACAATGATGCAGCACCCTTAGAAAGAGCACTCACAGCACCCGTGAGCTGATTTAAACCGCCCGTGAATCCGGAGAGCATATCAAGCTGACCTGCCATATTAAACGGCACAGCGGCTATTGTAATCCCTTTCATGCTGAAGTTACTGACATCGCAGGTCAAAGTGGCATCCAAATCCTTGCCGGGCATACTTGCAAAAACAACTGATTTGTCTCCGCCGGCGTTTGCAATTGTGGCTTCCTCTGCAAGAATGTTACTGCACTTTTCGCTGGGCAGAGCCAGAGAAACCTGCATAATGTATGCCTCATAATACTTAGGGTCAACAGCCTCGTTCTTGCTCGTTTTTATATTAATTTCCAGCTTTCCCGAAGCTCCTCCCAATGTAGCAGGGTCAGCAATGTTGCCGTTTAGCTTGTATTCTATCTTAATATTCCATGGCAAATCTGAAACAGCCAGCCTTGACTGGAAATAATACCTGCCTTTAGGAATAATAACGCTCACCTTGCCGCTTTTAAGCACTGCTTCTGATGTGTCTGTCAAGTTTTTTACATCAAGAAAAGGTCCAAAGTAGTCGGCAGTGCCTCCTGTCTCGGAGTTTAGTATAACAACCGAATAAATATCCTCAGAGTCTCCGCCCTGATTTAAAAGTGCATATATGACCTCCTCCGAAGAACTGTAATCACCGGAGCCCGGTTTTTCGTTTTTTTCCTCTGCCTCTGCAGAGGGCTTGGGGGCATCTGCCGCAAAAGCTGTGCCCACCGGCAAAAGAATAGCAACTGCCAAAAACATTGCTAAAAATCTCAGCTTATGCTTCATTGTCATCCCTCCTTTTCTCGTTTTCTATATCGTTTTGCGATTTTTTATCATCGTTAGTATTTTTAACTTTTGCTGAAGCAAAACTGCTGTTTTCCTCTGCATCGGGGCTTTTGCTCCCGGTATCATCAGGGAGCACTGATTTAGCCTGCGCTTCTTCATCCGGGGGCGCTTCATCCGGGATACTTCCGGCTAACTTTAGTGCATGTTTCCTTCTAAACAGTTTAAATTCTATTTTCTCAGTGCCGTAGAAATTTGCTTTACGAGTGAGCCTTGCTGTGAGCGGGTCAAATATAATTAGCAGAGCGGGCAGAGCTAAAACAACATGGGCAAATGACAGCAGTGTACCGCGGAACAAGAGCAGACCCAGTGTTGAAACAACGCTCATTGATGAGCTAAGCTGCAGGCAAAGCCCCGCACCGGAAAGAATCGTAGCACTTGTGAGCAGTGAGATTGAGTGCTCGTTTAAGCTGGTAAACACAGCTTTAATAGCGGGCATTTTTCGCCTTGCCACAACATAACCGTCTGTGAGCAAAATAGCATAGTCTATTGTCGCACCCAGCTGCACCGTGTTAATAACCAGATACCCGAGATAAACCAAAGAGGTACCTCGAAAATACGGAACGGCAAGGTTAAACCAAATTGCAGACTCAATAACTATGAGCAAAATAAGCGGCAGTGTCACAGATTTAAAGGTGAAAAGCAGGGTCAAAAAGATAAACAGTATGGCAGCACCGTTGACGAACACAGAGTCATTTCTGATAAACGACTTCATATCTCTTAAGTTTGTGCTCTGACCGCATGCCCAGCTCTCCTCATAGTATTTAGAGGCAACTGACCTGACAGCATCAACAGTCTCGAAAGCGCCGGGACCCTCATCACCGGTATCTGCAAAGAGTATTATCCTGCCGTATTCTCCGGAATAAAAGTTAGAAATAATATCCTCGGATAAAAGCACATCGGGAACCGAGTTGCCGACTGCCGTAACATATGCCATAACGCCCGTGATATGCGGAACATCCTTGAGCTTGTCACACAGCTCAGTCTCCTTGCCCACATCGCCCTTCGGGAAAATAAGAACTATTGCAGTGCTTTCACCGAATGTTTTATTAATTAAATCGGTATCGGCTGCAAGCCTGCTGTTTTCTGCGGGAGCCCCGTTTCCGTATTCAAAATTTGTTCGACTTTGAGCCAAATAGCTGGGCACAATAAGCAGAGCAATAAAGATAAGAGCAGGAATGCGGATTTTTAGCAAAAAGCTTGAGACCTTGGGCATCTCGGGAATTATTCGCTTGTGCCTTGTCCTGTCAATCAGCTTAATTGCAGAAAGGGAAAGGGAGGGCAAAAATACTATTGCAGAGACATAGCTTAGTATTACACCCTTAACTAGATTAAAGCCTAAGTCCTGACCAAGACCGAAGCGCATGAAAATAAGGGCCAAAAATCCAAACACGGTTGTAATAGCAGAAGCGGCAACAGACGAAAACGACTGCTTTATAGCAAGCTGCATAGCCCTGACATCGTCATTTCCGGCAGCTCTGTTTCGCTCAAAGCCGTTTAGCAGAAAAATAGCGTAGTCAAGGGAAACTGCAAGCTGCAAAACAGGGCTCGTCGACTGAGTGATAAATGAAACAGAGCCGAAAACTATATTCGTGCCCATATTTATAATTACAGCAACACCTATTGCGATTAAAACCAAAAGCGGAATAATCCAAGCAGATGTTGTGACAGCGAGCATGATAAGAATTAGTGGTACCAAAAACGCAGCAGCCGATAAAACCTCGGTGATTATCTGCGACTGTGAGTATGCAACATAAACTGCATTTCCGCTCATTGCCGCCTTATCGCCAACAAGTGCATAAAGTGCTTTTGTGGCAACCGATTCTTTTTCTGCCGCAACGGTAACCATAAACATAGCCTTACCGTCTTTGTAATACTGATCAAGCAGAGCCTTGTCGGCAAGCTCAACCGGCTTTTTAAGGTCGGTCATATCATCGAGCCAAATAACAGATGTGATTCCCTCAATGCTCTTTATTTTTGTTTTTAGCTCCTTTGCCTCGGTAACAGAAATATCAGGAACCATTAAACGAAGATTCGGAACGGAAGAAGAAAATTTCTCGGTCATTATATTAAGTGCCACTGTGCTCTCTGCATCGGAGGGCAAATAGACAGCTAAGTCATAATTGACCTTCACACTAAAAAACAAGACAGCGCTTATTATTGTTGCGACAAAAAAGATAGTTACAATCAGCCGCCTGTGGTCTGTAATAAGACGGGCAAAACGATCCATACACACTCCTAAACAACAGTCCGTTGACTTACTTACACTGCATAGATTATAATTGCTATATGAATTAATATCAACCGACAAATTCTGGCAATTTGCATTATCTTCGACAGATTTTAAGATTGTGTTTATTAAGTAGAAAATGTTTACAATAAAAAGGGTGCTAATATGAAAAAAGAAGACGGCAGAGTCAGATACACAAAAATGGTAATTCGCAAAAGCTTTATTTCACTGCTGGATGAAAAGCCGGCAAGCAAAATAAGCGTAAAGGAGCTATGCGAAAGGGCAGAAATAAACAGGGCGACCTTCTATGCCCACTATGAGAGCATAGAGGCGCTTTATGGGAGCATAAAGTCAGAGCTGGCAGAGCGAATAAGAAACTACCTAATCCCGGTTGCAAGCAACGAGTGTCAGAATATTGAAGCAACCTTGGAGCGGCTTTTTAGCTTTATTAAAGAAAACGAGGACATTTGCAGGGTGCTTTTGGGTGACTTCGGCAATTCGGGCTTTGAAGAATATATAGTTGCAATGCTAAGGCTTGAATTTAGCAGCGAGTGGGCAAAGAAAAAGTCAATACCCGTAGAATATGCAGATGATGTGTTTGAATTTGCCGCCATCGGAGGCACAGGGCTAATAAAAAAATGGCTCAAAGGCGGTATGAAGGCAAGCCCCGGGGATTTAGCTGCCCTGCTCATTAAGATCACGGAGGGCATATTCTCTGCCTTTGCAGAGAGCCTGTAATAAAAGCAAAAACAAGCACCTTATTGCCGTGGCAATAAGGTGCTTTATCTAATATTTTATTAATCTATGCTTCCAGCTCGCATATGTATGCAATTTTGCCGTTATAAAACTCGGGGAAAGCGGCAAAGGGGTCACTGCGGCTGTCGTTATAAACCCAGCCCGTGTTCGGCATGTTCCAGAGCATTCCGTAGTTTTCGGGAGTCTTGTCGGTGTCAAATCCGGAGGGCTCACCGGGTGCCCACTTGTAGAAGCTTATTTTCTCACCGGTAACCCACTCAAACTCATTGCTCGTGTTGCGGAAAAAGCCTACCCAAAGAATGTTAATTCCTCGCTCGGCGGCAATCGCGGTTACGAGATCAAACTCAGCTTGGTCAGATATAGTGACCAAATGCCCGCCCATCTTGCGGCATTTTTCGGCTGCTTCCTCCCAGCTGACATTCTCAACAAAAAGTCTGTACTCGTGCTTCTTTTCGGGAGCTTTGGTCTGAACAGGGGGAGCAGAGGGCGCAGCAGGGCTCTCGGATAATGCATCACCGGAGGCGGGAGCCTCAGTCTCAGGCACAATAGTGACAATGGGAGCTGTGTCTCCGAGGTCTATTCCCAAAGCCTTTGCAATCTCCTGCCCAAAGAATATGTATACAAAAAGAGCAAGTATAATAAATAGGCACAAAGCTATGCCGTATAAAATTCCGTTTTTTGCCTTTGCTGAAAGACCCTTTTTTGACTTTGTTTTTTCAAAGTTCTTTTGCACCTTGTATTCGTAGGGCACCGGCTCGGGCTTTTTCTCTCTGGGTGGGCGCTCGGGCATAGCAACAATAGATGGAATGTCAAGCTCATCTGTCGCTTTCTGATTATAAGCCTCAGATTCTAAATCTATAGGGGCTTCAGATATACTTTCAGAAAAATCATCAGCCGGCAGATTAGAATCATCAGTGTCTGGCAAGGCGTTAGTAGCCTCTTCCTCAATTATAGGCTCAACATCTTTTGTTGCAGCAGCGTTTGGGTCAGGCACGGAAACAGCGTCCATAGCTTCATCGACAGGGCTTGTGCCTGAGGCTAAAATTCCGGTCATCATACGCTGAACGGGAGAGAGCTCCTCCTCATTCTTGCCGAAAAGCGGCAGAGCGAAGCTATCGCCCTCACCACGACAGACTAAGATAGCCTCACGCAGCTCTCTTGTGTTTGAGTATCTGTCGCAGGCAGGGAAAAGCAGAGCTTTTTTTAGAACCTCACCGAGCTTTTCGCCCGCTGCCTTGGGAATCACAATATCAGCTCCGTGCACACGGCGCCTTAGTGCCTCAGAGCGAACAGCATCGTCTAAAACTCCGTCAGACTGCGGGAAAAAGGGCAGTCGCCCGTGCGTAACGCCGCAGTAGAGGAGCAGTGCAATAGAATAGACATCGGAAGCAGAGGAGCACTCGCCGTTCCAGAACAGCTCGGGAGCTAAATAAAGTAGCTCATCTAAGGGTTTTTCTTCATTGGGAGCAAATGAACTCTCTGCAAGTGCACACTTGCCATCAGCAGTGAGACTCACAGTAAATGGGTTAATTCCGCCGTGTTTGCCGTCCTCACATTCCGAAGCCAAAATGCACAGGTCGGCGGCAAGACTTAGAAGTTCCTCTCTGCCGAGCCACTCAATTCTTCTGCCGAGCACATCTGCGCTCACAAATTCATTATTATCAGACATAAGTTAATCTTCCTTTTTAAGGTACCGCACAGAGCAGACAATGCGGTATTATGCTAAAAGACTACCACAGGAGCATATTTTCGTCAATAAAAACCCCCCAAAAAAGCGTATTATAACAGCAATACTGCAGCCTATTTAAGAGGGAAATAAGCACAAAATAGCATAAACTTCTTGACATAGGAATTGCCTTGTCGTAATATTGTTTGGCATGCGGGCATGATGGAATTGGTAGACATGCAAGATTTAGGTTCTTGTGGAGAGATCCGTTGGGGTTCGAGTCCCCATGCCCGCACCAAATATTAAAGCAGCTGATGAATTTTCACCGGCTGCTTTTTACTATATTTGAGGTAATCTTAATTTAGCGGTCACTAAGATTTTTTGAAAACCCAAAATAATGGAAATTGAATAAAAAATCACTGCCGAAAAACATGTACATTTTTCGTCAAATTACAAGATAACAAATGCAGAAAAGACTGCATTAGAGGTCCTTGGCATAAAATAAACGCCGAGTAATAATATACAGAAATCATACTCGAAAACTGCCCAAACTATTGCAAATACAGCATTTATTTTGTATAATATTTCTGCGCTATATCTGATTACAGAACAGCAGCAGGAGGAATTTAATATGAGTAAAACACAAAAACTGACCGGCATTTCCCTATTTACAGCACTAGTTGTCGTGCTTCAGCTTCTCGGTTCATTTATCCGTTTCGGGCAATTTTCTATTTCACTTGTCCTGATACCGATAGTAGTAGGAGCAGCACTCTACGGCGCGGTTGCGGGGGCATGGCTCGGTTTTTCTTTTGGTCTCACCGTCTTACTGTCCGGTGATGCTTCGGTGTTTCTGGCAGTAAACTTCTTGGGCACAGTGGCAGTAGTTCTCGCAAAGGGCATTTTAGCGGGTCTTGCCGCAGGTCTTATTTATAAACTCTTAGAAAAGTTTAACATGTATGCAGCAGTCATGGCGGCAGCTATTTTGTGTCCCGCAGTTAACTCGGGTGTTTTTCTCCTGGGCTGCAAGCTCTTTTTTATGGAGACTATATCCGGCTGGGCAAAGGCAGCAAATTTCACAGGCTCACCCGAGCTATTTATTATTCTGGTGCTCATTGGCTTAAACTTTGTGTTTGAGCTGGCGCTTAATGTGGTATTAAGCCCCGTCATACTCAGACTAATTAAAATCGGAAGGAAAGAAAAATAAAATGATATTTGGCATAGATGCAGGTAACACGCAGATAACACTCGGCTGCATAGAGGGCAGGCAGGTTAAAAAGGTCGCCCGAATTGAGACACTAAAACGCAAAACCGAATACGAGTATGCCATGAATTTTAGGAGCATACTAGAGCAGTATGAGCTTAATCCCGAGCAGTTTGAAGGCGCCGTTATTTGCTCAGTTGTGCCGGAACTCACATCTGTGCTGAAAACCGCAGTTGAAATGGTGTTCGGAATAGAGGCACTTGTAATAGGCGCAGGCATAAAAACCGGGCTTAACATCGGCATAGACGACCCGGCAGAGCTGGGGGGAGACCTCGTTGTAGGCGCAGTTGCCGCCCTTGAAATAATAAAGCCGCCTCTGATTATTATCGACATGGGCACGGCAACAACCATATCCGTAATAGACAAAAAGGGAAGATTATTGGGTGGTGCTATAATGCCGGGCCCGGCTGTCTCCGTGGAAGCTCTGGCTATGTTCACAAGTCAGCTGCCCAGAATTTCGCTCGAAGCTCCGCAGCGGTGCATATCCTCAAACACAATAGACTGCATGAATTCAGGCGCTGTTTTCGGCACTGCCGCCTCGATAGACGGAATGATAGACAGAATTCACGAGGAGCTTGGCGAAAAAGCCGAAACTATTGTAACAGGCGGCATAGGCAAGCGGATAGCCCCGCATTGCAGAAGACCTATGCGTATCGAAGATGATTTAATGCTTCAGGGGCTGGGGATTATCTGGGAGAGAAACCGAGGAAAAGACGCCATAAAGAACAAAAAACAAAAATAGAGTATTATATCAAAGATAAAAACAGGCAGACCTTTTGGTCTGCCTGTTTTGACTATATTATATAATATTAATCAGTCTGTCACATAGGGCAAAAGAGCTATTTGACGGGCTCTTTTTATTGCCTCAGTCAGCTCGCGCTGATGCATTGCGCAGGTGCCTGTTGTGCGGCGGGGCAGAATCTTGCTGCGCTCGGAAATGAACTTTCTAAGCTTAGCAACATCTTTATAGTCGATATAATCGCACTTATCCACACAGAACTGGCAAACCTTTTTACGCCTGCGATTTCTAAAATTTGATGCTTTATTATCGAAAGCCAAGGTAATTACCTCCTAAATTAATAAAGGGAAAGCAGGGCTAACCCTAAAACGGCAGTTCGCCGTCACCGGAGTCATCAAGCTCGCTGAAAGCAGATTCGGTATAAAACTGCCTGTCGCTCTTGCCGGGGGCTGCAAATCCCTCGTTTGAATCCTCGCGGGAAGAGCTGCCGTCACGGCGCTTTGACTCGCCAAAATAAATATTATCAGCAACAACTTCGGCACTTGTTCTGTTCTGACCTTCTTTATCGGTCCACTTGCGAAGCTGAAGCCTTCCGGAAACAACCGCCATGCTGCCCTTCTGAAAATACTTGCTCACAAATTCACCGGTCTGGCGCCAAGCGACACAGTCGATAAAGTCGGTTTGCTTTTCATCACCGCGTGAAAAATCGCGGTCGACAGCGAGTGTAAAGGATGCCACCGGAATCTGATTTTGCGTGTAACGAAGCTCGGGGTCACGGGTAAGCCTACCCATAATGACGATATGGTTTAACATAAATTTCCCTCCCTATTCTGCACGCAGTGTGATTAGGCTGCGGATAACCGAGTCTGTAATCCCGAGAACTCGATCGAGCTCTGCAGGCAGATCGGGCGAGCTTGTGAACTTAACAAGCACATAATAACCTTCGGTAAGATAGTTGATTTCATAAGCCAGCTTGCGCTTGCCCATTTCCTCCATCTCATCGATTGTGCCGTTCTGCTCAATAAGCGTTTTGAACTTATCAACAACTACAGCGGTCTCGTCCTCAGACAAGTTCGGGTTGATGATATACATCAGCTCATACTTTTCGCTTGATTTTGCCATGTTTGCACCTCCTTCTGGACATATGGCCCGCAAAATTTGCGGACAAGGATTTGACCCTGTCATATGACAAGGCCAAATAATTATACATTTAATCGTGAAATTGTCAAGTAATTTGCGGAAAAACGCAGAAAACTGCGAAAATAATTTACGATTTAGCTGTATTTATATTAAATTTGCAGATTTTTATGACCTGCAAGGGGAAAAGCTCAGCAGTCGCAGATAATCTCGGGCAGAGAGTCGTCGTCGAATACCCACTCTCTTGTGATGATTGTCTCATAGCTGTCAGCACCTGTGCGCATGACAACTGTTGTTATTCCGGCATTAATAATTAGCCTCTTGCACATAGCACAGGGAACAGACTCAGGCAGAAATTCATCTGTATTGGCATCTCTGCCGACTAAAAAAAGTGTTCCGCCCAGCATATCGCGCCTGGCAGCGGATATAATCGCATTGGCTTCTGCGTGCACACTGCGGCATAGCTCATATCGCTCCCCGGGAGGGATTTTAAGGCTCTCTCTGGCACAAATTCCCAAATCGATGCAGTTTCTTCTGCCCCTGGGCGCACCGTTATAGCCTGTTGAAATTATTTCGTCGTTTCTGACAATTATAGCTCCGTATTTGCGGCGCAGACAGGTTGAACGCTTGCAGACCGAGTCGGCAATATCCAGGTAATATAGTTCTTTTTCTGTTCTCTCTTCCATTATATGTGCCTCACATTGCAAATTGTAATTTGTATAGCAACATAAGTCTATTATAAAGAACAGGCTTAGTCAATAAGGGAGAATAAATGTTTTCTGCAGTTTGCCTGCATGCTATTTATTTGCCCTGCTCTGATTTTTGTCTATTATAGTCAAAATAACAGCAAAATACTGTCACTTTGACGAAAAACATAAAATATTTTTGATTAAACGCATTGAAATGACGGCTAATTAGTTGAAAAACATGCAAAATAGTATTAAAATATAGCACAAGCGGTAAACCGCTATAATAGGTATGGAGGAACAGCAAATGAAGAAAATCTTATCACTGGTACTCGTATTAGTAATGGTCTTAGCCCTGGCAGCCTGCGGAACACCCGCAGCACCTGCAAAACCCGGCGGAGACGGCAAAGAAACCGATGCTCCCAAGGCGGGAGTTGAGCTAAACGTAGGCGTTTTCTACTATCATTATGCAGACGCGTATATCTCAACAGTTCGCGACAACATGGACAAGCAGCTTAACGAAGCTAAGATTAAGTTCACAAACTTCGACGGCAACAACAACCAGGCAACCCAGCTTGACCAGATTAACACAGCAATCACAAACGGCGTAAACCTGCTCATAGTAAACATAGTTGAGACAGGCTCACCTGACTCAGCACAGGCAGCTTCAAAGGCAGCCGAAACAGCCGGAATTCCCATTATATTCTTCAACAGAGAAGTCGACAGCGAAATCGTAAAGGCTTATGCAAAGAGCGCATTTGTCGGAACAGATGCAGCCGAGGCAGGCCACCTTCAGGGCAAGCTCATAGGCGACACACTTGTGAAGGACTTCGACAAATATGACCTCAATAAAGACGGCAAAATCTCCTATGTAATGTTCAAGGGCCAGGAAGGCAACCCCGAGGCAGACTTCCGCACAAAATATGGTGTTGAAGATGCAGATGCAGTACTTAAAGAAGCCGGCAAACCCGCACTTGAATTCTATGACAGTGCAAACAGCTCCAAGTACCTCGTTGACCCGGACGGTGCATGGTCTGCAAAAGCTGCCACAGACTACATGAACACAATTCTTGCATCATACTCAGAGGCCAACAAAAACATGATTGAGCTTATCATTGCCAATAACGACAACATGGCAGAAGGCGCAGTTGCAGCACTCAATGTTGTGGGCTACAACCTGGGAGACGGCAAGTCAGTTACAATCCCTGTATTCGGCGTTGATGCTCTTGACACAGCAAAGCAGAAGATCGAAGAGGGCAAGATGGCAGGAACAATCATGCAGGATGCAGTCGGAATGGCAACAACCATTATGACACTTGTTAAAAACGTTGCAGAGGGCGCAGACCTCATGGCCAACACCGATAAGTTTGTCGTAGACAAAGACGTTTTCAAGATTCGTGTACCTTACGGCGTTTACACAGCAAAATAAATATTCAGCACAATTTGCACTTGAGGTTTAGTTAAAATAACCGAAGATGCAGCGAGGCTGCCGTTATCGGCAGCCTCGGTTTATAAAAGCGCCAATGATAAGGGAGGAAGCAGAATGGATAAGCCAATCCTGCTGGAAATGAAGAATATTAGCAAGGCCTTCCCCGGCGTCCAGGCTCTGGATAACGTTTCGCTGACTGTTAAGGCGGGTACTGTTCACGCTTTAATGGGTGAAAATGGTGCCGGAAAATCAACCTTGATGAAGTGCCTATTCGGCATATACTCAAAAGACAGCGGCACAATAATTTTTGACGGCAAAGAAGTAAATTTCAAAAACTCCAAAGAGGCACTCGAAAGCGGAGTTGCCATGGTTCACCAAGAGCTCAATCAGGCGCTCACAAGAACAGTAATGGACAACATCTGGCTGGGCAGATACCCGACAATCGGGAAAATCATGGTCAGCGAGAAGGAAATGCTAAAGAGAACAAAGGAAATCTTTGAAAATATCGGAGTAAATGTTGAGCCAAAGAGAAAAATGGCATCCATGGCAGTTTCTCAGCGACAAATGGTGGAGATTGCAAAAGCAGTTTCATATGAATCGAAAATAATTGTCTTTGACGAGCCCACCTCATCTTTAACAGAGGTTGAGGTTGAGCATCTGTTTAGGATAATTAATATGCTGCGCGAAAAAGGCTGCGGCATAATATATATAAGCCATAAAATGGAAGAGATTTTGCGCATCAGCGACGAGGTCACAATAATGCGTGACGGAGCTCATGTTGCAACGAAAAAAGCCTCTGATCTCACAATGGATGAGATAATAAAGCTTATGGTCGGCAGGGAGCTTACAAACAGATACCCGCCCAAAGATAATAAACCCACCGAAGTTATTTTAGAAGTCGAGGGTATAAGCGGCAAATATACAAAGCTTAAAGACGCAAGCTTCAATCTGCGCAAAGGCGAAATTTTGGGAGTTGCAGGGCTTGACGGCTCAGGCAGAACAGAGCTTTTGGAAACACTCTTCGGGGCAATGACAAGGGAAGGCGGCACAATAAAGCTGCACGGCAAGGAAATAGTAAACAAAACGCCAACAGAAGCAATAGCAAACGGCTTTGCATTGCTCACAGAGGAGCGGCGAGCAACCGGCATTTTCGCAATTCGTGACATACAGGAAAACACAGTAATATCAAACCTAAACTCCTATCTCAAATACGGACTGTATTTGCAGAGCAAGAAGATGGAAGAGGACACAGACTGGTCAATAAATGCTCTTAATGTCAAAACCCCGGGCAAGAAAACAGAGATTCGCTCACTCTCGGGAGGCAATCAGCAAAAGGTAATTATCGGCCGCTGGCTTCTCACAAAGCCCGAGGTTCTGCTCTTAGATGAACCGACAAGGGGAATTGATGTCGGAGCTAAGTACGAAATTTATCAGCTTATAATCAAACTTGCAGACGAGGGCAAGGGAGTAATCATGGTCTCCTCCGAAATGCCGGAGCTACTCGGCGTGTGCGACAGAATAGTCGTTATGTCGGGCGGCAGGGTGGCAGGCGAGGTTGACGCAAAGAACACATCACAGGAGCAAATACTGAGCTTAGCGGCAAAATATGTATGAGTGGGGAAGGACATATGACTAAAACAAAAAACGAAAATCCGGAAAGGCAGAAACTTACTGCAAAAAGAGTCGGAGAAATACTGCTGAACAATGCACTTCTTATTCTGATGGTGCTTGCAGCTATATACATAGCGATTAATAACCAGTTCTTTTTAAAGCCTGCCTCAATAGTAAATATTCTCTCCCAAACAGCGGCATATTTGCCTGTTGCCTTGGGCGTTGCGGGCTGTATAGTGCTCACCGGAACAGATCTTTCGGCAGGTCGCGTTGTCGGTATAACAGCTTGTGTTTCCGCATCTTTATTACAGAGCGTAACGGCAATGAGCAAAATGTGGCCGAATCTTCAGCCAATGAACGTATTTGTTGTGCTGTTAATTGCTGTTCTGATAGGAGCACTGGTGGGTGCGTTTAACGGCTTTTTTGTGGCAAAATTTAAGCTGCATCCGTTTATTGTTACCTTGGGCACACAGCTTATTTTATATACAGTCCTTCTTCTGTATATGAAAGCCGGGAATAACGGCGGCATGGCAATATCGGGACTTGATAAATCCTACACACAGTTTGTAACAGGCAGCATGCTAAGAATAGGCGGCTCACCTGTGCCTAACTATGTTTGGATAGCACTGTTTCTCACGGGGCTAATGTGGTTTATCTGGAATAAGACAGTTTTCGGCAAAAATATGTTTGCCTTAGGCTCAAACGAAGAGGCAGCCAAGGTTTCGGGCGTAAACGTGTTTAAAACTACCATAATGGTCTTTGCTTTAGCCGGCGCCATGTATGCAGTCACGGGCTTTGTTGAGGGCGCGCGAGTTGCATCGAACACAGCAAACACAGGCTTTAACTACGAGCTTGATGCCATCGCAGCCTGCGTCATCGGCGGCGTTTCCTTTGTAGGCGGTATCGGTAAAATAAGCGGAATTATTATAGGCGTACTCATGCTCAGGCTCATATTCGTCGGACTTAATATGATAGGCATAAACCAGGATTTATTCTATCTTATTAAAGGCGGAATTATACTCTTTGCCTGCGCCCTTGATATGAGAAAGTATTTGACCAAGAAATAAAATAAACAGACCCAAAACAAAAGGCGGGAGGTCACAAGGATAAGTTGTGAACCCACCAAAATGGCAAACCGAATACGGATTTAAAAAAGCAATCGGAGCCGATAGTTGGCTCCGATTGCTTTTTGGTTTATCTGCTTGTCTTTTTGATGGTAAACTTCAGCAGATGGGGAATGGTTAAATCAAGCTTGGGGAACATCAGGGAGAATAAAGGATAATGGCAACAGGGGCGACCACCGATTCTGACGGCCGCTCCTATTACTTTC
>JAAZCZ010000018.1 GCA_012513005.1 Oscillospiraceae bacterium
GCTCATCCAAAGACGAGGCACCTTCTTCTATTTCCTCGCGATTAACTGCAGTTGTTCTGAATCTGGGAATTTCATCTGTGCCGATTGTTGTAATCAGGTTGAATTTGTTATCGCCGACTATTGCAACAGCCAGCTTGTTGTTTACAAAACCGAGCTCAATAAATTGTTTGTATTTTTCATCTCTCAAAAACATATTCTGCGATACTTCGTAGGCTTCTATTTCAAGACCTTCGGGGGCTTCATTTTTAGCCTTTTCGAAGCTAAGAGTTTTGTAGTCTTTTACATATTTTTCATACAGACTAAAGAGCACGCTCTCGCCTTCCGGCAGGATGTATTTTATTTCGTTATCGTCGTAGTCGTTTTTGTCATCTTCGTCGTCTTCGTCGTCTTTGTCGGGGTTTTCGCTTTCGCTATCGGTCGGGCTGCTTGTGGTCATGCTTTCTTCTTCGTTTTTCTCGTTTTGAGTCTCATTTTCGGGTTTTGACACTGTTGCGCTCTTACCGCAAGCAGCTAGTGAAAAAACCATCACAATGATAAGAAGTATGGAAAGTATCTTTTTCATTTTTTCTCCTTTTCATTTTTTGCTTAATTTAATCTCTCTAGACTACGATTTTGCTAATAATTGCAAGCCGAGTTATTTTAACACAATCCTAAAAAATTCAAATAGAGTTTTATCTGTGCCTGCGTGCCATAAAACTAATAGTGTTATTTCCAAGGTCTTTTATTTTTGGCCCAGCACTTTTCTTCCCAATATTGCTTATCAAGGGCGTTGAAAACTTCTTTTCAGATTGCTATATTTCTCTATCTATTGTAACGCCAAGACTTTTTTATTATACTATTAATAATTAATAGTTACCCCTGCATGTTCTGTCTCGAGCTGCTGCCCATGTTGGTCAATTTATTTTGCCTCAAGGTGCTCGTTAATATTTTAACACTACTTGCATAAAAATCAAGCTGAATAAAGGAGGAAAACAAAAATGAAAATCACCTATATGGGTCACGACCAGTTTTATCTGCAAAGCGAAACGGGCTTTGCTTTGCTCACAGACCCCTTTGACCCCTATGTTAATTTTCCCATGCAGGAAATCAAAGCTGACGCCGTGACAATAAGCCATGAGCACGACGACCACAACTATATTAAAAAGGTTACAGGAAACCCTACTATAATCCGCACCTTTGGTGTGCATAAGCTCACGGACAGTGTAAGCGCGGAGGGCATCCCGAGCTTTCATGACGAGGAACAAGGTGCAAAACGCGGCAAAAATATGATTTATAAGATTAAGATGGATGGCTTAACTGTAACTCATCTCGGAGACTTAGGTCATCTCCCCGACTCGTTTTTATACATGATGCTAAGCAGAACAGATATACTGCTTACTCCCGTCGGCGGCTTCTACACCATTGATGCTAAGCAGGCAGCAGAAATATGCCGCAATCTCAAACCTCGCACAATAATACCCATGCACTACAAAACAGAAAAGCACGGCTTAACTAACATTGCAATGCTAAGTGAGTTTTTAGAGGCAATAAAGCCGTTAGAGCCGACTTATTTGCAGAGCTTAGAAGTAACAAGAGAAAGTCTGAGCAGCCTTCCCCCGCTGGCTGTTTTAGATGTTTCTGCTGTTTAGCTCCTGATGATATAAGCTGACGACTTATATTATATACTCTCAATAATAATGTAACTCACAAAGGAGCAGCCTAAAAAACTGCTCCTTTAATATTTGGCTCAGCTTTTTAGCTAGTGTTTCACGTGAAACATGTAATTTTGAGTATAGACACACTCTTTGCTGATAATACATACAGCTACCGCAGTCAAGCAATAAGTATAATATATAATGGATACATTAGGTCTGCCCAAAAAGGCACGTGTATGTTCCACGTGAAACAGTTTTTAAAATTAAGCTCACAAGCCTATTGCATATCTATATCCTTATTAAATAGCCTGCGTTTATAATTATGTTCCACGTGAAACATATATTTACTAATATTCGGCTGCTGAGCAGAAAATGTGCCCCATAAAGCAGCTGCTTTATGCCGATTGGTAAAATGTTACAGCAAAATACTGCAAAACACGCGAAAAATGTTCCACGTGAAACATCACAGGCTTGAATGCGAGCAGACAGACTGTTATAATAACTAATAGCTATCTGATTAATTATGCGAGGAGGTCTCTGCGTGGCAAAGATTATTGCAGTTGCAAACCAAAAAGGCGGTGTCGGAAAGACAACAACAGCTGTCAATCTGACTGCAGCTCTAAAAAAACGGGGAAAGTCTGTCCTGCTGGCAGACTGCGACCCTCAGGGCAACGCAACTTCCGGTATGGGAGCGCAAAAATCGCAGAGCCCCAACATGTATGACCTGCTTGTTAGAGGCGCT
Organism: Oscillospiraceae bacterium; assembly: GCA_012513005.1. GTDB lineage: Bacteria > Bacillota > Clostridia > Oscillospirales > Oscillospiraceae > Scatomorpha. Next base: position 2,377 of record JAAZCZ010000018.1, read on the forward strand.
GACTGCGGCTCCTGCATACAGAAAACCGAGTTTGGAGATGTGATCGGCTCGAATAAGGAGCTTTCCGGGGCAGCTGTTGAGCTTGTTAACATGGAAAACCGCGAATATGTGCTAAAATCGGCACTTGCCGGCATAGCAGACAGCTACGACTATATAATAATAGATTGCCCGCCATCACTTGAGCTGCTCACAATAAATGCCTTGGCTGCTACCGAGGGGCTTATTATCCCGGTGCAGTGCGAATACTACGCCCTAGAGGGAATTGCTGACCTTGTTACAACTATTGAGCTTTGCAGGCAGCGCATTAACCCCAAGCTGCGGATAATGGGAATTGTGCTCACAATGTACGACAGCAGAACAAATTTCTCGGATCAGGTGGCAGATGAAATCAGCAAATACTTTAATACACTTGTTTTTAACACAAAAATACCCAGAAATGTGCGTATTGCCGAGTCGCCGAGTCACGGTAAGCCGGTTATTGAGTATGACCGTTTTTCAAAGGGGAGCAGGGCATATCTCAAATTGGCAGGAGAGCTAATTAGTCGGGAGGAAAGATAAATGGCAGAAAAACCTAAAAAAGGTCTGGGAATGGGCTTAGAAGCCCTGTTTGGTGAGGCTCTGTATGCGGAAAAAACAGGCTCAGAGGCAGAAAAGGGCATAACAAGCCTGCCGATAGCAAAGGTAGAGCCTAGGGAAGACCAGCCGAGACGCCGTTTTGATGAGGAGGCACTCGAAGCACTTGCCGATTCAATCAGAGAATACGGGCTTATTTCTCCCATAACCGTAAGAGAGCTTGAAAACGGCTACTATCAGATAATAGCCGGTGAGCGCAGATGGAGAGCATCAAGACTTGCAGGATTAACGGAAGTTCCCGTCAGAGTTATTAAGGCAGACGAAAGGCTTGCAACCGAGCTTGCTCTTATTGAAAACCTGCAAAGGGAAGACTTAAACCCCGTTGAGGAGGCTCTGGGCTATAAGAGACTCATTGAGGAATACGGTCTGTCTCAGGAGGAAACCGCAAGGCGCATAGGCAAGGCAAGACCGACTGTCACAAACGCTCTGAGGCTTTTGCTGCTCACAGACGATATATTAGACCTGGTTGTCAAAGGGCTTTTATCCGGAGCGCATGCAAGGGCATTAATTCCTGTTGAGCCGCCCGAAGCAAGGTTAGCAGCCGCAAAAAAGGTTATAGCCGAGGGACTTTCTGTCCGCCGTACAGAGGCACTTGCAAGGCAGCTTAAGCGCAAGGAAAAAGAGCCTGTGAGCGACAAAGAGGTTCATGTAGACTATGTTAAAGAAGTAACAAACAAGCTGGAAAAAACACTCGGGCGCAAGGTGACAATGAACGAGCGCGGCAGCGGGGGAACAATAAGCTTAAGCTACTACGGCTCATACGACAGGGAAGCTCTGATTGAAGCGCTGTCTAATATAAACACCCTAAAAGAGTAATCTTAAATATAACCAATTAATAATATTATTGTTATATATAGTGGCAGACGGAGAGGGAATGGAAAATGCTGGATATTAAGTTTATTAGAGAAAACCCCGAAATAGTTCGGGAAAATATAAAAAAGAAGTTTCAAGATGCAAAATTACCCCTTGTAGATGAGGTAATCAGGCTTGATGAGGAGCGCCGCGAGGCGATAACCGAAGCTTCTACACTGCGCGCCGGGCGCAATGCCATGTCCAAGCAGATTGGGGCATTAATGGCGCAGGCAGGGCGTGACCCTTCTAAAAAAGCCGAGGCTGAGGAGCTTAAAAACAAGGTAAAAGCCGACGCCGAAAGGCTGGCTGCCTTGGAGGAAGATGAGCGCAGGCTCTCTGCCGAGGTCCGTGAAATTCTGCTTAAAATTCCTCAGATAATAGCAGACACTGTTCCCATAGGTCCTGACGATTCACACAATGTTGAGCGTGAGCGATACGGAGAGGCGCTTGTTCCCGAGTTTCCTGTTCCGTACCACACGGACATTATGGAGAGCTTCGGCGGTCTTGATTTAGACTCAGCAAGGCGAGTTTCAGGTAACGGCTTTTACTATCTCATAGGCGATATTGCAAGGCTTCACTCTGCTGTTTTAGCCTATGCCCGAGACTTTATGATAGACCGCGGCTTTACATATGTAATACCGCCCTTTATGATTCACGGCGCCGTTGTTGACGGGGTTATGAGCTTTGCCGAGATGGATGCCATGATGTATAAAATCGAGGGCGAGGATTTATATTTAATCGGCACAAGCGAGCACTCCATGATAGGGCGCTACGGCAACACTATAATAGACAGTGAAGATTTGCCCCAGACACTCACCTCATACAGCCCCTGCTTTAGGCGCGAAAAGGGCGCGCACGGAATAGAGGAGAGGGGAGTCTACCGCATACACCAGTTCGAAAAGCAGGAAATGGTTGTGCTCTGCACACCGGAAGAGGGCGAGGCTTGGTTTGATAAGCTCTGGGAAAACTCTGTCGCGCTTTTTAGAAGCCTAGATATTCCCGTGCGCAGGCTGGAATGCTGCTCCGGCGACTTAGCTGACCTAAAGGTTAAAAGCTGTGATATTGAGGCTTGGAGCCCAAGGCAGGAAAAATATTTTGAGGTCTGCTCCTGCTCGCTTTTGGGCGATGCGCAGGCAAGGCGCCTCGGAATCAGATACAGAGACGAAAACGGGCAAAATTCCTTTGTTCACACGCTAAATAACACAGTTGTTGCCCCTCCGCGCATGCTGATTGCATTTTTGGAAAATAACCTAAACGCAGACGGCACTGTTAATATCCCGGCAGCTCTTTCTCCATACATGGGCGGAAAAGATAAAATAGTTCCGAAAAAATAGTTTATATTTTTCATAATTAGCAGAAATAGAATAACTTAAACGGCAGGGGATAATTGTACCCTGCCGTTTCTTGCATTTTTTGGAAGGCTCCCTCAGACGAGGGGGCTGTCATTTTTAAATGACTGGGGGAGTGAAAATCCCTCAAATTGCTACATTTTACGATGTTTTGCGCACTGGCGACCGCAGGTCGCCCCTACGAACCCCAACGGAGATTTGTCGTAATTTTTAGTGTGCAATCCCTGTTTAGCACAATGTAATTTAGTGAGCGAATTGGGTAGTTTTATCGTAGGGGCGATTTGCAATCGCCCGCCGTTTCCCTCGTCCAACTCTTTCGTTTTTCCCGCTTTCCCCAAAGGCTCAACCGCTCCGCATGTGGCTTTGAAATGTGAAATATAGCTCTTGTTTTTCGCTTCTTATTTCAGTTTTCGGCTATTTACTGAAATAAGGAGAGATTTTTTAGAGCCTTATTTCAATTTTCCCTCGGTTTTTGAAATAAGGATGCATTTATTGCTCTTTCTCGGCGACAACATAAGGCATAAAAAGGCATTAAAGCACAAAGAAAAAACCTCGTGTTTAATCTAAAAAACACGGGGTTTTGATATGTTTATTTATATTTTTGTTCTTAACTTTTGTAGCTTATCATAGGCATATTTTGCCGCAAAATTTAAAGTTATTACATGGCATATTTTAAGTGCCGGAATAAAGGCAAAAAATTAGGCAAAATTAGCTTTAGCGGCAGCCTTTACAATACGCTTATAGGGCCTTATTGCACTTGCAAAAACGCGGTTTTTTTGCTATAATAGATTAGTTAAGAATTAACTGAAAAAAGCGGTTTTTTTGCCCTTTTTGGAGGTAATTATGAACTCAGTTGAAGAAATTTGGCAGCACATTTTAGACATAATTGCACAGACGGTAACACCCACTTCTTATAACACCTGGTTTTCCGACTGCAGTGCCGTTGCGATTGACGACGGCAGACTTATACTGCGCACGGTTTCCGACTTTAAGAAGGAGATTATTTTAAAGCGCTTCGGTGAAAGTATTCGCATGGCGCTTTATGACATTTTCTCTGCCGACTTTGATATTGTTATGCTTGTCGGTGATGAAAAGTCTCCGATTGAGCTATCTCCCCGCATACCCACAGAGGATTACACCTTTGATAACTTTATAGTCGGACCGTCTAATAAATTTGCGCACGCAGCTGCTGTTGCAGTTGCCAAAAAGGCAAGCCGTACTTATAATCCGCTCTTTATCTACGGTAACTCAGGTCTCGGCAAAACCCACCTGCTTTTAGCTATATGTGAGGCTATGCAGAAAAAGGACCCGACAATAAAGGTAGCATACCTCAAAAGTGACGAATTTACAAATCAGCTTGTGCATGCTATAAAAACCGGCGCTGCTGAGGAGTTTAGGCTTAAATATCGCAATGTGGATCTCTTTTTGGTGGATGATGTTCAGTTTATTGCGGGAAAAGAAGCCACGCAGGAGGAATTTTTCCATACCTTCAACAATATCTACGAAAACGGCAACCAAATTGTTTTGACGGCAGACAGACCCCCAATGGAAATGATGAGGCTTGAAGACAGGCTAAAAACCCGCTTTGAGGGCGGTTTAATAGTTGATATCTCGCCCCCCGACTTAGAAACACGCACAGCTATTATTAATTCTAAGGCATCTTCTCTCGGCATGGTTTTGCCCCCGGAATGCACAGACTATATTGCTACAAACATCACCTCTAATGTCCGCCAGCTTGAAGGCGTTGTTAAAAGGCTCACGGCATACAGAGACATATTAGAGGATACTATTACCGTTGATACTGTTAAAAGAGCCATAAAGGATGTTATACGCATCGGCGAATACATTCCCACTCCGGAAATAATAATCGAAGACACGGCGCATTTCTTCTCCTTAGAAGCAGAGGAGCTGCGCGGTCAGAGCAGATTTAAAAGCACAGCCTTGGCAAGGCAGATTGCAATGTACTTAATCCGCAAGCTCATCGGCATGCCACTAAAAGACATAGGCTCGTTTTTTGAGGACAGAAATCACTCCACTGTTTTATCCTCCATACGCAAGGTTGAGGATATGGTTAAGCAGGATCCGGAGATTGCCGCAACCGTTAAAGACATAACCGCAAATATTCACTCTCGTAACTAAATTAAGCTTAAAAATAATCAACAATTTTTTGTTAATGTTCAAAGATTTTCTTAGTTTTGCTTTAAGTTTTTTTTGGCATGTTCAAAACCTTATTTTTTTAAACAATTCTTTTGACATTAAAAAACCTTTATTATCAATGCTTAAACGGGGTTTTCAACATAACGGAGCTTCTAATACTTCTACTGCTAAATATATTATATATTCCTTTCTTATATAGAAAATTTTTAATTTTTATTTAGATACTAAAACAAGTAGATTGTGGAAAAAAATAATTTGAAAAGGGAGACTAAAATATGAAGTTTACATGCGAAAAAATGCAGCTTGAAGAAGCTGTGAGACTGGTTTCAAAGGCAGCTTCGCCAAAGAGCCCGATAGATGCACTAAAAGGTATTTTGATTAGAGCAGGAAGCGATTTGCGCCTCACCTGCTACGATTTAAGGCGCGCTATATACACCGACATTGATGCCGATATAAAAGACGGAGGCTCGGTTGTTGTTAACGCCAGACTTTTTACCGATGTCATTCGCAATATGCCTGACGGGCTTGTTACAGTCAGTGTGAATGAGGATTTTGAGATGCTCATTAAGTGCGGAGTCACTGAATATACTCTCACAACAATCAGCGGAGATGAGTATCCGGAATTGCCCGAAATGGATAGGGAGCGCAAGCTCGATATTCCTCAGAATATTTTATCTTCGATGATACAGGATACAATTTTTGCAGTTTCAACTAACGAATCTCGACCTGTCTACATGGGCTCGCTCTTTGAAATTGAAAACGGAACTATGACAATAGTATCTGTTGACGGCTTTAGATTGGCTCTTAGAAAAGAGAGCATAGACCACGGCGGCAGCGACACCCTGCGCTTTATTGTTCCTGCCTATGCACTCTCTGATATTGAAAAAATCTGCTCTGACAGCGAGGAAACAATGAGTCTATCAATAGGCACAAAGCACATAAGCGCATCTGTCGGCAACACTGTTATCATAACAAGGCGTTTAGAGGGCGACTTTTTAAGCCATGAAAAGGCAGTTCCCCGCGACTTTAAATCCAAGTTTAAAATCAATAAGGCAGACTTAGCCAGAGCCATAGACAGAGTTTCCACAATTTTAGTCGACGGCGAGAAAAAGCCTATAAAGCTCGTTTTCGGTGACGGTGAAATTAATCTTTCGTGCAGAACGGCAGTTTCCAGATCTGTTGACAGCTGCATCTGCGAGGGCAGCGCCGAGGATGTTGAAATCGGCTTTAACGACAACTATTTAAGAGATGCACTAAAAGCCATAAATGAGGAAGAAATTCTGTTTTGCATCAACACAGGCTCCTCGCCCTGCGTAATTAAATCGGCAGGAGATGACGAGAGCTACCTGCACATGGTGCTGCCGGTCAGACTTTCCCCGGGCAACTGATGTGTTTTAGCTTATAATAAAGCAAATAAAAATTAAAAAAGAGAAAATATGGAAAAACAGGAAAAAGAAATAATAATTAAAACAGAATATATAAAGCTCGATTCGTTTTTGAAGCTCTCCAACATCTGCTCCTCCGGGGGCGAGGCTAAAATGCGTATTTTAGACGGCGAGTTTAAGGTAGACGGAGAAGTCTGCCTGCAACGGGGCAAAAAGTTAAGACCGGGAATGAAAGTAAATGCCGAGGGCGCAGAATATATCATAAAGGCAGAGGAAAATAAGCCTTGAGAATAGACAGATTAGCCCTAAACGGCTTTAGAAACTACGATTTTGAATCGCTTAGCTTCTCGCCTAAAATAAATGTAATCTGCGGAGAAAATGCCCAAGGCAAGACGAATTTATTAGAGGCTGTCTATATGCTGACCTCGGGCAGGTCATACAGAACAAGGTATGACGCAGAGCTAATTGGCTTTGACTCCTCGGTTGCGGAAATACTTGCCGATGTCTACGCCCATGAAAGGGAGCAGACTGTTAAAATAAAGCTCTCTCGCGGCAGAAGCAAGCAGATATTCCAAAACGGAGTTAAAAAAACCGGAACCGAATTATCCGGAGTTTTCTGTGCTGTTTTATTTTCGCCCGAGGATTTGGAGATAGTAAAGGGCGGGGCGGGCATAAGGCGCAGATATATAGACTCGGCAATCTCCCAATTAAGACCCTCCTATGCTGCTATCATCTCGGAATACGGCAGACTGCACGAGCAGAAAACCGCGATTTTAAGAGACTGGCGGGAAAAGCCCTCGCTGCTTGATGTTTTGGATGACTTTTCTGAGCAAATTTGCAGAGTCGGCTCCTCTGTTATCAGATACAGGGCGTCTTTTATCAAAAAAATGTCCGAGGTAGCAGAGAGCATAGCCCTTGATATAAGCGAGGGCGAGGATAATTTAAGCCTCAATTATAAAACCGTGTCAACGGTAGCAGACCCGATGGCGACTGAAAAGCAGATTTACTACGCACTCTTAGATCACGCAGAATCTCACAGAGAAGCCGAAATAGCCTCGGGATTTTGCCTGACAGGTCCGCATAAGGACGATATGGAGATTATAATAAACGGCAATCCTGCTCGCGCCTTTGCATCGCAGGGGCAGACAAGAACAGCGGCGTTGGCACTTAAATTATCCGAGCGAGATATATATTTAAAAGAGACGGGCGAGGAGCCTGTTCTGCTTTTAGATGATGTGCTCTCGGAGCTGGATGATAAGCGGCAGGAGTTTCTGCTAAACCGCATAGAGGGCGGGCAGGTGCTTATAACCTGCTGTCAGGACGCTAAAATAGCGGAGAAAACAGGCGGGCTTGTAATTTATGTGAGCGGAGGTAAGGCAAGGCATGTACCTTCATCTCGGAAATAACTACACAGTGAAAAAAAGCAGCGTGGTATTAATCTGCGACATTGACAAGACAACCTGTTCAAAAAACACCCGAATTTTTCTGGAAAAAAGCGAAAAAGGAAAGGAAATTAAGGTCTGCACAGACGATATTCCCAGATCCTTCGTGCTTATTCGGGAAAACGGGAAAAACGAGGTCTATCTCTCCGGAATAAACCCGCAGACACTGCAAAAGCGCATAAGACAGCCATTTGCGGCGGGAAATATTACGGATTAAATAAAAATAACAACAAATTCAAAAAAGGAAGTTTAATATGTCCGACATTCACGAAAAGATAACTCAGGACTACGACGCATCGCAAATACAGGTACTCGAGGGCTTGGAGGCTGTGCGCCTTCGCCCGGGCATGTACATAGGCACAACAGCGTCGCCGGGACTGCACCACCTTGTCTATGAGATAGTAGATAACGCTATTGACGAAGCCTTTGCCGGCTACTGCACGGAAATAAGCGTTACTATTGATGATGGCGAGATTATTACCGTCACCGATAACGGGCGCGGTATACCCGTTGATATTCAGGAGCAGACGGGCAAGCCCGCTATTGAGGTTGTTTACACTGTTTTGCACGCCGGCGGTAAGTTCGGCGGCGGCGGCTATAAGGTCTCGGGCGGTCTGCACGGCGTTGGCGCCTCTGTTGTCAATGCTCTTTCCGACATGCTTGAGGTCAGAGTATTTAAAAACGGCAAAATTCATTTTATGGCGTTTTCAAGGGGCGAGATTGTTACCCCTCTAAAGGTCATTGGCGAAACCGACAGAGTCGGCACCGAGGTCAGGTTCCATCCGGACCCCGAGCTTATGGATGAGGTCAAGTTCGAGTATGAAATCCTGCACAAGAGAATGCGCGAGCAGGCATTTTTGAATGCCGGTCTTAAAATCACAACAGAGGATAAAAGACCCGGGCAAGAGAAAATCGATTTAATGTGCTATGAGGGCGGTATTCGCGAGTTTGTGTCGTATATTAACCGCAACAAGAACACAATACACGAAGAAGTTATATACATGTGCGGTGAAAGACCCGACAGCGAGGCAGAAATTGCCCTGCAATATAACGACGGCTACAACGAGATGCTAGTTTCGTTTGCAAACAACATACACACACCCGAGGGCGGCACGCATGAGACCGGCTTTAAGGCGGCTTTAACCCGTGTGCTAAACGCCTACGGTAAGAAAACAGGGCTTATAAAAGACGACGACGGACTTTCGGGCGATGACTGCCGCGAGGGTATCTGCGCTATAATCTCCGTTAAGCTTACAAACCCGCAGTTTGAGGGTCAGACCAAGTCCAAGCTCGGCAACTCCGACATGCGTTCACTTGTTGACAGCGTTGTGCAGGATAAGCTAGAGCAGTTTTTAGAGGAAAATCCGCAGACTGCAAGAATTATAATAGACAAGGCACAGACAGCTGCCCGCGCAAGAGAGGAAGCTCGGCGTGCCAGAGAAAAGGTGCGCCGCAAGACAGGGCTTGAAGGCTCGACTCTACCCGGCAAGCTGCGTGACTGCAACGAGAGAGACCCGGCACTCACAGAGCTGTACATAGTCGAGGGAGATTCGGCAGGCGGCTCTGCCACAGGCGGCAGAGATTCCAGATTCCAAGCTATTTTGCCGCTTTGGGGCAAGATGCTCAATGTTGAGCGTGTGCGCGAGGATAAGGTCTATTCAAACGAGAAGCTAAGCCCCGTCATAACTGCGCTCGGCACGGGTCTCGGCGAGGAATTTGACATAAACAAGCTCCGCTATCACAAGATAATAATCATGGCAGACGCAGACGTTGACGGCAGCCACATCAGAACACTGCTACTCACATTCTTCTTTAGGTATATGAGACCTCTAATCGAAAAGGGCTATGTGTATGCGGCGGTGCCACCACTGTATAAGCTCACAAGGGGCAGGCAGAGCAAGGTTGCGTATTCCGATGAGGAGAGAGAGGTTGTGGCAGCGGCACTCAGGGGAGATAACCCCAACGCCAAGGTGGATATAAGCCGCTACAAGGGTCTTGGTGAAATGAACAAGGAAGAGCTTTGGGAGACCACAATGGACCCGGAGATCCGCACACTAAAACGCATTGAGCTTGGCGATGCCGTTCTGGCAGATGAGATTTTCACCATTTTAATGGGCGAAAAGGTCGAGCCGCGTAAATTATTTATTGAGGAAAACGCCAAAAAAGTCGTTAACCTCGACATATAGGCGAAGGGGAATAGTATGGCAAAGGATTATAAACCCGAGGATATAATGTATCCCGAACAGAAAATAGATAGGGCAGACTTAGTTGAGGAGATGCAGACTGCATACATTGACTATGCCATGTCTGTCATAGTCGGCAGGGCGCTGCCCGATGTGCGTGACGGCTTAAAGCCCGTTCACAGACGAATTTTATACGCAATGTTTGAAGATAACCTGACACACGACAAGCCCTTTAAGAAGGCAGCTACCTGCGTCGGTGACGTTTTGGGTAGATACCACCCGCACGGCGAATTATCTGTCTATGACGCACTGGTGCGCTTGGCTCAGGACTTTTCTATGCGCTATCCGCTTGTTGAGGGTCACGGTAACTTCGGCTCGGTTGACGGAGATCCGCCGGCTGCCCAGCGATACACAGAGGCAAGAACCGCAAAGCTCACAGAGGAGATGCTCCGCGACATAAGCAAGGACACTGTTGACTGGATGCCGAACTTCGACGAGAGCAGAAAAGAGCCCACAGTGCTGCCCTCGAGGTTCCCGAACCTCCTGTGCAACGGCTCATCGGGTATTGCAGTCGGCATGGCTACGAATATCCCGCCGCACAATATAAACGAGGTTATAGGCGCATGTGTCTGCGTTTTGGATAACCCCGATGCCCAGCTTGCAGATTTAATGCAGCACATGACAGGTCCGGATTTCCCGACAGGCGGAATTATCATGGGCAGGGCAGGCATCAGAGCTGCCTATGCAACCGGCAGGGGCAGAATAACTGTGCGTGCGCGTGCCGAATTCGAGGAGCACGGTCAAAACAGGATGCGAATTATCGTAACCGAGCTGCCGTATCAGGTTAATAAGCGTCAGCTGATTGAAAAATTAGCAGATCAGGTTAGAGATAAGCGAATAGAGGGGATTTCAAACCTGCGCGACGAGTCCGACAGAAACGGTATGCGCATGGTAATTGAGCTAAAGAGAGATGCTAACCCGCAGGTGGTTTTAAACAGGCTCTATGCCCGCACGCAGATGCAGACAACATTTTCTGTGAATATGTTAGCTCTCGTGAAAAGGCAGACCCAGCCCAAGGTTTTAACCCTAAAAGAGGTAATCGAGGAGTATTTGGAGTTTCAGGAGGAGCATATTGTCCGCCGCACCGAATACGACCTTAAAAAGGCAGAGGAGAGAGC